>CALDYQ010000001.1 GCA_937944385.1 uncultured Burkholderiales bacterium
CGGCCCGTCGATCGTGGTGAACATGGAGGGGCCCGGAACCGAGGATGGCGTAAGCGTGCGTATCACGGCGCCGGGCGGCACCGCCACGACATCGGTCGCGCCGCGTCTCGCCCGTACGACCCCCGGCAACTGGCGTTTCGAGATGAGCTCGCCGCAGACCGTGGGTTCAGCAATCCGCAATGTGTTCCAAAGCGACGAAGGTTTCGACGACCCGACCACCGGCACGGTGGCCATGCCGGCGAGCGGCGTCCGCAACGTGACGATCCGTGCCCGGCGCGAGGTCGCGCCGTTCCGTCAGGTCGTGCCTGCGTGCTCCGGCAGCATCACGCTGTCGGACAGTGCAACCTGGCTGCGCACGGGCACGCCGCTCACGGTGAATCTCGCGACCACCGGTGCGGGGCTCTTCACGGGCTGGAGCGGCACGCTCTCGGGCAGTGCGCTCTCGCAGAGCATCGTCGTGGGGGCGGACGTGCCCGAGTTCACTGCGCGCTTCAACAGCGTAGCGGTGCCGCTCACGGTGAGCACGATCGAGCCCTCGGTGATCGGCGACGATGGCGGCTCGGTGGTGGCGGTCGTCCGCGGCACCGGCTTCACCCCCGCCTCGCGCGTGTTGGTCGCTGGAGTGCAGTTCCCGGTCACCTTTGTCGACGGCAACACGCTGCGCGTCACGCTGAGTCGCGCCTTCATGGGGGCGGCCGGGCGGGTGCCCGTCTTCGTGCAGAACGCGCTCACGAGCCTCTGCAGCGTGAGCTCCAACAGTGTGGCCTTCGACGTGCTGCCCCCGGGCCGCAACGCCACAGTGCGCCTCACCGAGTTCTACAACGAGGCGTTCGATTACTACTTTCTCACTGGGCGCGACGCCGACAAGCGCCTGCTGGACGGTCTCGCAGGCTGGCGTCGTACCGGGCAGGAGATCCGTCTGCAGGCGGTGGGCAACGAGCAGACCGTGCCGCTCGAACGCCACTTCTTCGCCGACGTGGCCCGCGGTGGCGCCCGCGGCAGTCACTTCTTCACCTCACTCGCCGATGAGCAGCGACTGCTGACGGGGCTCAACCCGACCAACGCCCCAGCCCGCGCCAAGCCGGTGCTCGAAGGCATCGAAGGTCATGCGTTTCCCCGCCAGGCGGACGGGGCCTGCGCGCCCCCATCGATCCCGGTCTATCGGGCGTTCAAGGCGCCGCCGCGCTTCAATGACGACGGCAACCACCGCTTCAGCACGTCCCTTGCGATTCATCGCGACATGGTCGAACGGCTCGGTTGGGCCGACGAGGGCGTGCGCTTTTGTGCGCTGCCCTGACGGTGCGCGCGGGCGCAAGCAATGAACATCAGCGTTTCCCGCCCAGAATCGACCCAAGCACCCCGCGAATCACACGCCGCCCGACCTCGCCGCCGATCGCGCGGGCGGCGGATTTCATGAGCGCCTCACCCGCGCTCTCGCGCGTCCGCGGTGTGCCGCCGCGCGGGCCGCGTGCGGGTTCGCCGCCCCCGAGGAGACCACCGAGCTTGCCGAGGAAACTGCCTTCCTCTCGAGCAGGCTGGGCCGGGGCATCGGCCTCGGCCTCGGGCATCCGGGTGGCCACGCTCTGCGTGAGCTGCTCATAGGCACTTTCACGATCGACGGCCTTGTCGTAGACGCCCGAGACGAGCGAGCCCTCGAGCACCGCGGCGCGCTCTTCGGCACTGATCGGCCCGATGCGGGACGAAGGCGGCAGGATGAAGCAGCGCTCGACCGGAGTGGGTCGCCCTTTCTCGTCGAGGAAGGAGACGAGCGCTTCGCCGACGCCGAGCTCGGTGATGACGGCCTCGGTCGAGAACTTCGGATTCGGGCGGAAGGTCGAGGCCGCGGTCCTGACGGCCTGGGCATCGCGCGGCGTGTAGGCCCGAAGCGCGTGCTGGATACGGTTGCCGAGCTGGCCGAGCACCACCTCGGGCACGTCGAGCGGGTTCTGGGTGACGAAATAGACGCCCACGCCCTTCGAGCGCACCAGACGCACCACCTGTTCGATTCGTTGGCGCAGTTCGGGTGGGGCTTCGTTGAAGAGCAGGTGCGCCTCGTCGAAGAAGAAGACGAGCTTGGGCTTGTCCGGGTCGCCGACCTCGGGCAACCGCTCGAAGAGTTCGCTGAGCAGCCAGAGCAAAAAGGTCGCATAGATGCGCGGTGCTGCGAGCAGTTTGTCGGCGGCGAGGATGTTGATGACACCGCGCCCGTCGACCGTCTGGATCAGGTCCTCGAGCGCGAGCGCCGGTTCGCCGAAGAACTTCTCGCCCCCTTGCGATTCAAGGGTGAGGATGCCGCGCTGGATGGCGCCGATCGAGGCGCCCGAGATGTTGCCGTACTTGAGCTGATAGGTCTTCGCGTTCTCCCCGGCGTGGTTGAGCAACGCGCGGAGGTCCTTGAGGTCGAGCAGCAGCCAGCCGTTGTCGTCCGCGATCTTGAAGACGGCCGTGAGCACGCCCGACTGGGTGTCGTTGAGGTTCAGGATGCGCGACAGCAGCAGCGGTCCCATCTCGGAGACCGTGGCGCGAAGCGGATGCCCCTGTTCGCCGAACACGTCCCAGAGCGTGACCGGAAAGGCTTCCGCCTGCCAGTCCTCGACCTGCAGCAGCTGGAGGCGCTCCTCGACTTTCTTGTTGCCGCCGCCCGGTTGCGACAAACCGGTGAGATCGCCTTTGACGTCGGCCATGAAGGTAGGCACACCAAGGCGCGAGAAACCCTCGGCCAGTGTCTGCAGGCTCACGGTCTTGCCGGTGCCGGTGGCCCCAGTGATCAGGCCGTGGCGGTTGGCGAGCTTCGGCAGCAGGCGGATATCGGTGTTCGTGTCGGTCGTCTTGGCGACGAGAAAAGGCTCGGCCATGGGGTCCTTACAAAGACAAGCGGGGTGAACTCGAGAACGATTGTTGCAGACCGGACTCGACTCGATAATTCAAGCTCGTACGCATTCGGAGGCAGCAGGGATGGATCTCGCGGACAAAGTCGTTGTCGTGACGGGCGGTGCCTCGGGCCTGGGTGCGGCGACCGCACGCGCGGCCGCCGCTGTCGGCGCCAAGGTGGTGATTGCCGATCTGAGGGATGACGAAGGCGAGGCGCTCGCTGCCGAGCTGGGCGGTCGTTTCGTGCATTGCGATGTCACGAGCGAAGACGATGCGAAGGCGGTCATCGCCGCCGCGGTCGCCCTGGGCGATTTGCGCGGGCTTGTCAACTGTGCTGGGGTGGCCACGGGCGAGCGTGTGGTGGGCAAGGAAGGGCCAAGCGGGATAGCGAAGTTCTCCCGCACGGTTGCGATCAACCTGATCGGTACCTACAACCTGCTCAACCAGTGTGCCGCGGTCATGAGTGCCCTCGCGCCCGACGCCGAGGGCGAGCGGGGCGTGATCGTGAACACCGCCTCGGTTGCCGCTTTCGACGGTCAGATCGGGCAGGCGGCGTATTCCGCCTCGAAGGCGGGCGTGGTTGGCATGACGCTGCCGGTGGCGCGCGAACTGGCCCGCCACGGCATCCGCGTGATGACCATCGCCCCGGGCATCTTCGAGACGCCGATGATGGCGGGCCTGCCGCCCGAGGTACAGGCGAGCCTCGGTGCCTCGGTGCCCTTCCCGCCGCGGCTCGGACGCCCTGCCGAGTTCGCAGCCCTGGTGCTGCACATCTTCGGCAATGTCATGCTCAACGGCGAGGTGATCCGGCTCGATGGCGCGATCCGTATGGCGCCGAAGTGACGCGGGCGGAGGAGTGATCCAGGCTGCGTGACCAGCTGGCCAAGGCGCACGCTGCGCTCGCCATCGAGGTGGCGATGCGACACGCTGTGCACGGCAATCTGTGCCGAGTCGGTCGTGGCCGGTGTCGTAAGCGGTGTCGTGAGCGGTGTCGTAAGGATCGCAGCGAGCGCGAGTTTTGGGCGCACCGCGTTCAACGCGGGCGACGACCCGGAAACTATGCTCGAACGCGCCGATCAGGCGCTTTATGCGGCCAAGACCGCCGGGCGCAACCGCGTCTGCGTCTGGCCGGCGATGTGACGCAGCCTCGTCACGGGTGGATGCGGGTCACGAGCTCCGCTACGCAGGCGGGCTTGGCCGCCCCCGCGATCTCCACGCTCACCTCGAACACGGTTTGCCATCCGTCGGTCAGCGGCTCGACCGAGAGCAGC
>CALDYQ010000002.1 GCA_937944385.1 uncultured Burkholderiales bacterium
TCGAGGCGACCGCACTCGTCCCCGGCGACATCGTCTTTGTGTCCTCGGGCGATCGGGTACCGGCCGACCTGCGCCTCATCGAAGCGCGTGGCCTCCGTATCGACGAGTCGGCACTCACCGGCGAGTCAGTGCCCGCGGACAAGCAGATCGAGCCCGTGCCGACCAGCGCGGAACTCGGCGACCGTGCGTGCATGGCCTACTCCGGAACACTCGTCACCTTCGGCCAAGCCATGGGCGTGGTCGTCGCCACTGGCCAAGCCACCGAGATCGGCCGCATCAGCGGCCTACTCAGGCGCGTCGAGCCACTCGCCACACCCTTGCTTCGCCGTATGGCGCGTTTCGGCCGCACGCTGACGTGGGCGATCGGGCTGCTCGCACTTCTAACCTTCGCCTGGGGCACACTCGTGGTGGGCCATGGGGCGGCCGACATGTTCCTGGCTGCGGTCGGCCTTGCGGTTGCGGCCATCCCTGAGGGGCTGCCGGCGATCCTGACCATCACGCTCGCGCTCGGGGTGCAAGCCATGGCGCGAGAGCGCGCCATCGTGCGAAGGCTGCCCGCGGTCGAGGCGCTCGGCGCGGTCACGATCATCTGCTCAGACAAGACCGGCACGCTTACGCACAACGAAATGACGGTCGAGCAGGTGCTCGAGAGCGAGCGGACGATCGACGTGAGCGGCGCGGGCTATGCGCCCGTAGGCGGTTTCTCCGAGGCCGGAAGATCGATCGATCCGGAGGACGATTCCGGCTTGCGCGAAATCGCCCGCCTCGCCCTGCTCTGCAATGAAGCACGGCTCGCCGAGACAGAGGCTGGCTGGCAACTCACCGGCGATCCGACCGAGGGGGCGCTCCTCACGCTTGCGCTCAAGAGCGGACTCGACCCGACCGTCGAACGGGCCGCCTGGCCACGCACTGACGTGATCCCGTTCGAGTCGGAGCATCGCTTCATGGCCACGCTGCACCATGATCACGCAGGACACGGATTGATCGTCCTCAAGGGGGCGCCCGAACGCGTGCTCGCGCTCGCAACGACCGAGTACCGAGACGGGGCGACGCACCCGCTCGCTCCCGCCCACTGGCACGCCCGCATGGAAGAGGCCGCAGCGCGAGGCCTGCGCCTGCTCGCGCTCGCCCGTCGCACGGCGAGCCCGTCACAGCGCGCGCTCGTCTTCGACGACATCGAGCGCGGCGGCTTCACGCTCATCGCCGTACTTGGTCTGGCGGACCCCCCGCGGGAGAGCGCGCGCACCGCCGTGGCCGAATGCCAGGGCGCGGGGATCGTGGTCAAAATGATCACCGGGGATCATGCTGTGACTGCGCGCGCCATCGGCGAGCAGCTCGGGCTCGGTCGACCGCCGCGCGTGGCAAGCAGCGGCGATCTGGACGCACTCGATGGCTCCGCTCTGCGCCGGCTTGCGCTCGAGGCCGATGTCTTTGCCCGGGCGAGCCCCGAACACAAGCTCCGGCTGGTCGAAGCGCTGCAGGCCGAGGGCCACATCGTCGCAATGACCGGCGATGGCGTGAATGACGCGCCCGCCCTCAAGCGCGCCGACGTGGGCGTCGCCATGGGCAAGAAGGGCACTGAAGCCGCACGCGAGGCCGCCGAGATCGTGCTCGCCGACGACAACTTCGCCACCATCGCCGCCGCGGTGAAGGTCGGCCGCACGATCGATGACAACCTCAAGAAAACGCTGCTCTTCGTCATGCCCACGAACGCCGCCCAGGCCGGCGTGCTCGTGCTCGCCGTGCTGCTTGGGCTTGCAGAGCTGCCGATCAGCCCGGTGCAGATCCTCTGGGTCAACATGGTGACCGCGGTGACGCTCGCCCTCGCACTCGCCTTCGAGCCGGCCGAGGCGGACGTGATGCGCCGTCGGCCGCGCCCACCCCGGGCCGCGCTGCTCGACCGCGCGCGCTGGTGGCGCATCGCCTTCGTTGCCCTCGTGCTCGTTACGGGCACGCTTGGTGCATTCGTTTGGGCCGAGGCGCAGGGCTACCCACTCGAGACCGCGCGCACGCTCGCCATCGCCGTGCTCGTCACGGGCGAGCTGTTCTACCTGCAGAACTGCCGACGGCTCGATGCACCCAGCCCACCTTTCTCGCGCCATCCCCCCAACCGCGCGGTGCCGATCGCCATCGCCATGCTCGTGATCCTGCAGCTCGCGTTCACTTACGCACCACCCTTGCAAAGCGTGTTTCACACGCTACCGCTGCCGCCGCAGCTCTGGCTCATTGTGCTCGTCTTCGGCGTATGCGCATTCCTTCTCATCGAGGCGGAGAAAGCCGTCGAGCGGGCCCTCAGCCGCGCGCAGCAACGACGCGCGCCGGCGCCGGTCTCCGCCTGAAGCGTCAGGTCAGCCGAAACGGCATCTCGCGCAGCCGCTTCCCGGTCGCCGCGAAGATCGCGTTCCCAAGCGCCGGCGCGGCCGGCGGCACCCCGATCTCGCCCACGCCGCCGAGCGCGGCGCCGCTGTTCACGATGACCGTCTCGAAGTGCGGACATTCAGCAAGCGTCATGAGCGGGTAGTCGTGCAGATTCGACTGCACGACGCGGCCCTCCTCGAGCGTGATCGCATCCTTGAGCGCCGCGGTGAGGCCCATGATCGCGCCACCGGCGATCTGGGCGCGCACGTTCCCCGGATCGAGCGCCCGGCCACAGTCGACCGCCGAGACCACGCGGCGGACATGCACCTTCTGGTCGATCACTTCGACATCGACGACCATGGCCACGATGCTCTTGAAGGACTCGGCGAGCGCGAGCCCGCGCCCCCAACCCATGCCGGGCAGCGGCGCGTTCCAACGCGCGGCCGAAACCGCGGCCTCGAGCACCGCGCGGTGCCGCGGCGCTTCCGCAAGCAGTTCGCGCCGGAGCAGATACGGATCACGCTTCATCGCCTGCGCGAGCTCGTCGATGAAGGTCTCGACGAAAAACGCGTTGTAGCCGTTGCCGACGCTTCGCCAGTAGCCCGTGGGCACCGGCAGATCGACCTGGGCATGGCGGCAGCGGAAGTGGGCGAAGCGGTAAGGCAGATGCATCGCGCCTTCGGCATTGGTCACATCGGGCGGATAGTCGCCCGCGAGCATCGGGTTCATCCGCCCCATCACGCTCTTCGAGACACTCGGGCCGACCATCTCGTGCTGCCAGAGCGCGATTTGCCCCGCAGCATCGAAGGTGGCCGTCATGCGCGCGGCGACCATCGGCCGGTAGGCATCGTGCTGGATGTCCTCGCGGCGCGACCAGATGAGTTGTACCGGGCGGCCGTCAGTCACCTTCGCGCAGGCGAGCGCCTGCCGGATCACCTCGAGGTCGAAGCGCCGCCCAAACCCGCCGCCGAGCCAGGGCGTATGCACCGTGACCGCCTCGGCGGGCACATCGCACACGCCTGCGGCGAGCCACTGCACGATCGTCGGCGCCTGGTTGCCGACCCAGACATCGACCTTGCCCTCCCGGATGCGCGCAGTACAGTTGAGCGGCTCCATCGGCACATGCGCGAGAAACGGCACCGCGTAATCGGCACTGAAGCGCGCCTTCTCCGCTGCGGCGGCCAGCGCGCGGTCGGGGTCGCCATACGCATTGAAGACGCGGCGGATCGGCCGGCCGAGATCGGGCAGCTTCTTCGGGTCATCCTCGCCATCGAGCACTGCACGGTACTGCGCCCTGAGCCGCGCGCTCGACACCGTGGTCGCGCTCGCACCCCCGGCGACGAGTTCCGCCTGCCCGAGCGCACGCTCGGCCTCCCACCAGCTCTTGGCGATCACCGCGAGCCAGTCGCGGCCCCGGACTTCATGAAGCACCGCGGGCGGCGGCTTGCCCCCCGGCCAGCGCACATCCTGCAGTTCTCCGCGGACGAGCGGGATGTGCCGCACGGCGGCGTAGAGCAGCCCCCCTGTCGTGTCTGTCGTGTCTTGCGGCCGGACGTCGATGCCAAAGCGCGCCACTCCCCGCACTTTGTCCGGTATGTCGAGCCGCAGCGGCGACGTGCCCAGGAGCCGCCACGCGGCGGGGGGCTTCGGCGTGGGTGAGCCCGGAAGCGCCCGGGCGGCCGCATCAGTGGCGAATTCGGCGAGCGGTGCCGCGCGGCCACTTGCGGCGTGGCGCACGATGCCACGCTCGATCGCAAGATCGCTTGCGGGGAGCTGCCAGCGCGCTGCCGCAGCCTCGACGAGCACCGCTCGCGCCGCAGCGGCCGCATGGCGCATCGCCCCCCAGGCATCACGCACCGAGGTCGAGCCCCCGGTCATCTGCACGCCGATGAGTTTTGCGACGTTTTCCATCATCCCGCGCAGCGCGGGCGGCGAGCCGTCGGCGAGCACGATCGTGTTGGCGTAGGCGGGGTGGATGCCGGCCTGCTCGGCCGTGACGCGCGCCCAGTCGAAATCGAGCTCCTCGGCGACGATCTGGGCGAGCATCGAGAGGATGCCCTGCCCCATGTCCTGCCGCGGCACGAAGACCACGAGCCGGTTGTCGGGCGTGAGCTTGAACCAGGGCGTGAGCGCAGTCTCACCCGGCCCCGTCGCCGGACGATGGCGTGCCGCGCCGTCGAGCCGACGCCAGGCGAGACCGCCGCCCACGACGAGCGCGCCGCCGACGAGCGCGCTGCCCACGAGGAAGAGGCGACGGGTGAGCGAGCGCGCCATGGCCTCAGCCCTGGCCTTTCTGCGTGAGCTCCACCGCACGACGCAGGGCCACTCGCATCGCCGGATAGGTGCCACAGCGGCAGAGGTTCGTGAGTGCGGCCTCGATCTCGGCCTCGGTCGGCGCGCGGTTCTGCGCAAGGAGTGCCGTCGCCGCGGTGATGAACCCCGGCTGGCAGTAGCCGCATTGCGGCACCTGGGCCTCGATCCAGGCCCGCTGCACGGCCTGGGCGACGGCGGCCTGTGGCCCCTCCTCGGCAAGCCCTTCGATCGTGCTCACGCGCTTGCCGGCGACCTCCGAGACCGGTGTCACACAGCTTCGCACGGCCTGCCCATCGACGAGTACGGTGCAGGCGCCGCAGGCGGCGATGCCGCAGCCGTATTTGGTGCCGACGAGCCCGAGGTCCTCACGCAGCACCCAGAGCAGCGGCTTGTCCGGCGGAGCATCGACGTCGGCCGGGCGGCCGTTGACGGTGAAGCGCGTCATGACGACGCCTTGGACGGGGTCGGCAACGCGCGACCCACCCAGAAGATGAGAAGCAACACCGGGCCTCCGAGGAGCGCCGTGCCGACGAAGAAGCTCGGATAGCCCACGGCATTCACGGCCACGCCAGAGAAACCCGCAAGCCACTTGGGCAGAAGCAGCATCATCGAGGACATGAGCGCGTACTGCGTGGCCGAGTAGGCGATGTTGACGAGGCTCGACATGTAGGCGATGAAGGCGGTGGCGGCGATCCCGGCGGCGAGATTGTCGAGCGAAATCGCAACCGTGAGCGCCGTGAGATCCCGCCCGATCAGTGCGAGGCCGGCAAAGAGCAGGTTGGTCGCGGCCGAGAGGATGGCCCCGAGCGCGAGCGTGCGCAAGAGCCCGATCCGAAGCGAGAGCACGCCGCCCACGAAGGCGCCGACGAGGGTCATCACCACCCCGTAGACCTTGGCGATCGCGGCGACCTCGTCCTTGGTGTAGCCCATGTCGACGTAGAACGGATTGGCCATGACACCCATCACGATGTCACTCACGCGGTAGGTCGCGATGAGCGCGAGGATCAGGACCGCGTGCGCGCGGTAGCGGCGGAAGAAATCGGCGAAGGGCTCGATCACGGTCGAGCGCAGGAAGTCGAGCGGGCCCCGCGGCGCGGCAAGCGGCGCATGTTGCGGCTCGCGCGAGAAAAGCACGGTCGCCACGCCGACCAGCATCGACCCGGCCATCGCGAGATAGGCCACGCGCCAGGCCCCCGGGTCGTAGTTCTCGGGGTTGGCCACCTCGGCCCGCGCCGCGATCCAGAGCACCCCAGCACCGGCCCAGATCATCGCCAGGCGATAGCCGGTCTGGTAGGTGGCCGACAGCGCGGCCTGGCGGGACTCGTCGGCCGACTCGATGCGAAAGGCATCGAGCGCAATGTCCTGTGTGGCGGAGAAGAACGCGACCATCACCGCGAAGAGGACGGTCGGCATCACCGCGAGCTTCGGATCGGTCGAGGCCATGCCGATCAGACCGGCAATGACGCCGAACTGCGCGAGCAGCAGCCAGCTGCGCCGCCGCCCGAGTCGCGGCGTGAGCCACGGAATCGGCACCCGATCGACCAGCGGCGCCCAGGTCCACTTGAACGCATAGGCGAGCGTCACCCAGCTCACGAAGCCGATCGTCGCCCGGTTCACGCCGGCCTCGCGCAGCCAGAAGGAGAGCGTGCCAAACACGAGCAGGAGCGGCAATCCCGCCGAAAAACCGAGCGCCAGCATGCCAAGCGTCGCCGGCTCGATGTAGACGCGAAGCGCGTCCCGCCAGGTCGGCCGGGGCGCGACCACATCACGGGCGGCCGCGAATTCCTTTGCACTCATCGGGCTATTATCGCGGCCATGTTTGCCCGCCTCTTCTCTTCGTTCGCCGCGAGAGCGTGCCGCGCGCTGGCCGTGCCGTTACTGCTCGGCGTGCCCATGCCCGCTGCCGCACAACTCGCCAATCCGTTTCTCTGGGAGCTCAGCAAGCCCGGCTCGAACACGACGGTCACGCTGTTCGGCTCGCTGCACATCGGCAAGACCGATTTCTATCCGCTGCCCGAGCCGGTTCAGAAGCGCTTCGACGCGGCGAAGGTGCTTGCGGTCGAGGCGGACGTCCTCCTGCCCGTCACGCAGCAGATCTGCGACCGGCTCGCACGCACCGATGTGCCGCTGGAACGGCAGTTGCCGCCCGAGGAGTTCGCTGCTCTCCAGGCCTATGTGCGCGCGTCGAACGTGCCGCCCCGCGCGATCGACGGGAAGAAGCTCTGGATGGTGAACCTCGTCCTCACGGCAGTGGAGCTCGCTCAGCTCGGCGTCGACTTCAATCGCGGGGTCGACATCACCCTGCTCAACGCCGCGCGCGACACTGGCAAGCGCATCGTCGAAGTCGAGGGGGCGGCCAAGCAGTGCGGCTCGCTCGCCCAGGCGAGCGACGCCGAGGCGATCGCCGCGTTCAACCGCTTCATGGCGACCATCCGAGAGAACAAGATGGAAAAGCGGCTCGCAGCGCTGCTCGATCTCTATCGCGCCGGCGATGGACCCCGATTGCTCGAAGTGATCGATGACGAGTTTGGCGCGAGCCCGATGGGTCGCCGCGCCCGTGCGCGACTGTTCGACGAACGGCATCCCCACATGGCCGAGGCCATCGCCGAATACTTCACGAAGCCCGATGCGCACTTCGTCGTGATCGGCGTGGGTCACATGCTGGGCAGTTCGAGCCTGCTCGACGCGCTGGCGAAGAAGGGCATCACCGCGAAACGCGTGACCGAGGGCAAGTAGGCGCGTCTCAGCGGCCGAGCAGCGCGCTGATTGTCCGGATCTCGTTTTCTCCCAGCGCCGCCACCGCCGCACGCAAGCGCAGGTCAGCAAGGATCGCGTTGTAGCGGGCGGCTGCGAGGTCGCGCTGAACGAGCGTGAGCTGCTGCTGCGCGTTCAGTACGTCGAGGTTCGTGCGCACGCCCACCTCGAGGCCGAGCTTCGTCGAGGCGAGCAGCGTCTCGGCGCTCTTCAGGGCCTGTTGCTGGGCGGCGATGGCCGCGACACTGCTGACTGCGCCCAGATAGGCCTGCCGCGCGAGCAGGCTGGCCGCTCGGCGAGCGGTTTCGACGTCGTTGCGGTTCTTCTCGACCGTGGCGAGGGCTTCGCGGATGCGTGCATCGATGCCACCCGAGACGTCGAAGGGCATGCTGAACTGCACGCCAATCAAGGCAGAGGTTCCCCAACTGCTGCGGCTGGTCGCCGTGCTGCCGCTGTTTTGAAAATGGGTGGCGCTCGCGACCGCATCGAGCGTCCAGTCCTTGCCGGTCTGGGCACGGCGCACGTCGAACTCGGAGATAGCCAGCGACTGAAGGGCAAGCCGCACGCCGAAGGCATCCCGCTCCGCGCGGGTCACCCATTGCTCCATGGCCTCGGGCGTCGGGCGGCGAATTTCGGCCGTCGGCTTGAGGGGCACCAGTTCCGCCTCGTAGCGACCGACGACGTTACGCAGCGCCCAGCGTGCACGATCGACTTCATTGGTCGCCGCGATCTCCTGGGCGACCACCTGATCGAAGCGCGCCTGCGCCTCGTTGGTGTCGACGATCGTGGCGGTGCCGACCTCGAAATTGCGCTTTGCGAAGGCCAACTGTTCGCTCACAGCCGCTTTCTGCGCACGGACGAGTCGCAGGTTGTCCTCGGTCAGCAATACATCGAAATAGGCCTGGGCCGTCCTGAGGGCCACGTCTTGCTCGGCCGCGGCGAGCGCGATCTCGGCGAGCTTGACGGCGGCCTCGGCCTGCTCGACACCCACCTGGATCGCAGGTCGGATGAGCGGCTTGGTGACCTGCGCAGTGACACTTGCCGCGAGGTAGCCGCGGTCAACCTGACCGCCGAGCGCGGAGGGCACGCCACGCACGTGGTTGTCGAAGTAGTTCGCGCTTGCCGCCGCGCTGACCGTCGCACCGAAGCCGTTGGCGGCCTGCGCCTGCACGACCCGCTCGCGGGCGGCGGTGAGTGAGGCGCGGGCCGCGGCGACGGCGGGATCCTGCTCCGCAGCCGCGCGGTAGAGCGTGAGCAGATCGGCGGCGGAAGCCAGATTGGCTGCCAACGCGACAACAGACACCAGCGCGCCGGCCGAGGACGCCGCGCGGCGCAGGAGAGAGAGACGAGTCGGCATGTCAATCCTCGAGGGAGGTCAGAACACGAACGCTGGTGTGCGCGCCGCATTGACCAGCGGCGCGACCGCAGTCTCGAACAGGCCGCGCGGAGCGAGCGAGCCGTCGCTGCGGCGGGTGAGAAGCGTGGCGGTCATGACAGGCGGCTTACCGAGGATGGCAAAGACACGTCCTGTGGGCGTCAGCTGCTTCTCGATGCCCTCGGGCAGCACCTCCATGGACCCAGTGAACACGATCACATCATAAGGTGCCGCGGATGCGTAACCTCTTGCGCCGTCTCCGGTAACTTGGGTGACATTCGTGACGCCCGCCGCCTTGAGGTTCTGCGCAGCGAAGGCCGCGAGCGCGGGGTCGATCTCGACCGTCACCACCCGTGCTGCGCGTGCAGCCAGAAGTGCTGTGAGGTAGCCGCTGCCGGTGCCCACTTCGAGTACCTGCTCGTGGCCGCGCAGTTGCACGTCCTGCACCACGCGGGCCTCGAGCTTGGGCGACCACATGCGCTCGGTTGCGGATACCGGGGCGAGCGGTGTGTCCATGTCCACGAAAGCGAGCGCCTGCTGCGCAGGGGGCACGAACTGCTCACGCTTCACGCGA
>CALDYQ010000003.1 GCA_937944385.1 uncultured Burkholderiales bacterium
GGTTTTTGCGCCAAGCGTGACGCTGTTCAGTATGTGCGGCGACGCGCAGTTCCCCGACCCACCTGGGGAAGTTATGCTGAACGTAGCGCCTGTGACCGGCATCGCCTGCGCACTCGCGTCTGGGGGCGCAAGCACGCAGAGTAGCGCGATGTGCAGCGCTGTGAGCGCTGACTAAAACTAGGAGAAATTTTTGATGGGCGCCGTTATGAATGGAATCTCGCTTCCTTTATGCGCTGCGTGTAGGTTGCCTACCGGTCGCTTTCGAACGATGCTGAGGTGCGGTGGCCGAGGCACGGTGGCTGAGGCACGATGGCTGAGGGCCTCGGACCGAGCGGGGCTGACTGTGGGCTTTCGTGTGGGCTGCCGCGGGCTCTGCGCACGCTTCCTTACTAGGATTATCTCCGAAGCTCGCTATTGGTCAATCACGTAACAGACCCTCTCGTGTGTTGAGGCGTCGAAACCAGGCGGCGCGCACGCGCAGGCACGATGACGCCGGATCGCCACTGCGCCCGGAGGGAGGGGTGTGTTTGCGGTCCTGCACGCTCCGGCTCGGGCCCGGCGCATCGTCGACGGGCGATTGATACGAGATGTCATGTGGGAGATTTTTGAGTACGAGGTCGGGCGACACGTGGCCTCATCGGAAGCCTGCCAGACGGCGAAGTTCGGCCTGTGCAGGTGCGACGTTTCTGTTTGCAAGACACTCGTGTGCAAGCTGGGCCACGCGTCCGATCTTCTCAGAACGCTCTGACTCTTGATGCCTGGGAGTGGGTCGATGGGATACAAGAGGACGGACTCGAGGAGGCGGGTCGTTCTCAGGCGGTAGCGAAGGAGCGAGCCGGTGTGGCGATCAGGCAATTTTTCGTGACGTCGTTTCGGCGGGCTGCCCGCGCACATGCGCCTCGACCTTGCCGAGCAGCCCGTGCGAGTCGGCCAGCTTGCGCTCATCGAGCGCGACCACGGCTTCGACGAGCCCGTGTTCGTGTTCCGCCGCCGTGGGGAGATCGGGGCAGCGGTCAGAGGTAGTCAGTCGTTCTCGGGGAGACACGCGCAAGCGCCGCGTGGGGTGACGTGTTCATCGGGAGCCAATCCTCTCGCTCAAGCCATTGACGCATTGACTGCTCAAGCCTAAAGCATTTGAGTCAAGCGTGTCTGGGCCGAAAGCGAAAAGCGCGGGTCACTCGCGCCAGCCGTTAGTGATGGGATACCGCCAATCGCGGCCAAACGCTCGCGGGGTGACGCGCGGGCCGACGGGAGCCTGACGGCGTTTGTACTCGTTGATGCGCAGGAGCCGCACGACGCGATCGACGTCCTCGGGCGGCAGTCCGCGCGCCTTGATCTCGGCTGCGGAGAGGTTCTGCTTCATGTAAAGCGTCATGATCTCGTCGAGGACCGGATAGGGTGGCAACGCGTCCTGATCCGTCTGGTCGTGGCGCAGTTCGGCGGAAGGTGCACGGGTGATGACGCGCTCGGGGATCACGCGGCCAAAGCCGTTGCGCCAGCGTGCGAGCTCGTAGACAAGCTCCTTGTCGCAGTCCTTGAGCACACCGAAGCCGCCGGCCATATCACCATAAAGCGTGGCGTAGCCCGTGGTCATCTCGCTTTTGTTGCCGGTGGTGAGAACGAGCCAGCCCGTCTTGTTCGAAAGCGCCATGAGCATCGTGCCACGGATGCGCGATTGCAGGTTTTCCTCGGTCGCATCTGGTGCGAGACCGGCGAACTGAGGCGCAAGCGCTTCCTCGAAGGCGGCGTAGACCGGCTCGATCGGAATTTCGTCGTAACGGACGCGATGCTCCCCCGCCATCCAGCGCGCATCCTCGAGGCTGATCGCGGCGTTGTACTTGGAAGGCAGCATCACGGCGCGCACCCGCTCGGGCCCGAGCGCATCCACTGCGATCGCGAGCACGAGGGCGCTGTCGATGCCCCCGGAGAGCCCAAGCAGCACGCCCGGAAAGCCGTTCTTTCCGATGTAGTCGCGCACCGCGAGGACCAGCGCCGAGTAGACGTCCGCCACCTCGCCCTGCGGTGCGTTGAAACTTACGGGCCGAGGGGACACACGCCCTGCGCCGCCGGCTTGACCGTCGAGGCGCTCGATCTCGACGACCGCAGTCGCCTCCGTGAAGCCCGGCAGGCGCTGGCAGACCTCCCCCGATGCCGCCATCACGAAGGACTGGCCATCGAAGACGAGATCGTCCTGCCCGCCGACCTGGTTGACGTAAACGAGCGGCAGCCGCGCCTCCTGCGCCCGCGCGGCGCAGGCGGCCTCGCGTGCAGCGAGATGGCCGGTCGCGTAGGGCGATCCGTTCAGCACCGCAACGAGTTCGGCACCGGCTGCAAGTGCCTTGCCGGTCGCTGCGGGAAACCAGGCGTCCTCGCAGATGAGGAGCCCCACGCGGACGCCCTCGACCGTGACGACGCACGGATCGGTGCCTGGCGTGAAGTAGCGCTTCTCGTCGAACACCGCGTAGTTCGGCAGTTCGTGCTTGCGGTAGACCGCCTCGATGCGCCCCCCACGCAGCACGGCCGCCACGTTGTAAAGGGGACCGTCCGCGGCGTCCTGCCAGGGTAGGCCGACGACCACCGCGACCTCGGGTGGCGCTTCGAGCGCGAGCGCCACCGTATGCGCGCGACAGGCGTCGACGAACGCGCGCCGGAGCAAGAGGTCGTCAGGCGGGTAGGCGCAGATCGAAAGCTCGGGCGTGATGACGAGCCGTGCGCCCACCGCAGCCGCCGATTTCGCCGCCTCGAGAATACGGGCGCGATTGCCCAGCAGATCCCCGACCTTCTGGTTGAGTTGCGCGATGACGAGCTTCATGCGAGGGATTGTAGGAAGCCCCCACTCGCTGGCAGTCTCACGCGGTGGTGCGGGGGCTTCTCGCTCGAGCGATATGGCGGAGCTGGGCAAACGCCTCGAGCACGTGCTCGGTGCTGATCTCGCGGACATGCCCGTCCTCGCGATAGGAGGCTTGGCCCAGCGGGATGACGGGTGCAGAAGGCGCGCGCGGCACCCAGCGTTCATGGCCATGCCTGCCGAAGAGCACGACCGCCGGACAGTCGAGCGCGGCCGCAAGGTGGGCCGGGCCGGTGTCGATCGAGATGATGGCGCTCGCCAGGCGAGCGAGCCCGGCAAGTCGGGGCAGCGGCAATTCGTGCGCCGCATCGATGACACGCCCGGCTGCTGCAGGATGCTTGATCTGCCCGCGGATCGCGGCAGTGACGTCCGCCTCGGTCGGCGCGCCGCAGAGCACGACGAATGCGTCCGGTTCCCAAGCAAGGATCGCGTCGATCACCGCGCCCCAACGTTCGATGGGCCAGAACTTGTCGTTGTCTCCGCGGTGCAGGCTGAAGCGCTTGCTGGTTTTCTTGCTGCCCGGCTGGACGAGGATGATCTGCGCTCCCGCAGGCACGGCGCGGGCAGCGAGCCACGCCTGGGCATCGGAAAGCCAGGCCCTCGGAACGTGGAGCACCGGCTGCCCACGGCCCGCCTCGATCGGACTGTCGTTCGCCACGGCGTGCCACCAATCGGCCCAGTGGATGCGATCTCCCGGCCAGTGGTCCCAGAGCGCGCGGACACGTTCGCGCGGCACGCCACGCGCGACGAGCCGCCACGCGGCAGGCTCCGGGTCGCACAGCCAGACCGGGCCGCTGTGCTGACGCAGCCAGCTCACCGCCTCCCACTGGGAAGGCGTCAGCACGTAGGGTCGTTTACGGCTGGCGACCGTGCAGACCGCACGCACGTAGGGCTGCACTTCGAGCAAGATTCGCGCCCAAGTCCCCGAGGTCAGTACATCCACCGGCCGCCCCAGTCGACGGGCCAGCCCGTCGAGCAGGACGGTCAGCAGAACCGTATCGCCCAGCGCGGCAAAGCGGACGACAACGGGCGTGTCATCGTCCTGAAGCTGTTCACTCAACGGGGCTGCTTCTCGGCACGACTGGTCCGCGCCCCCAGGTTGCGCGCCACGTCACGGTTCAGCCCCGACAGGATGGCCTTGAACGAGGCAGTCACGATGTTCGAGTCCATCCCCACGCCGTGCAGCGTCGGCCCGTCACCCACGCGCATTTCGATGTAGGTGATGGCGGTGGCGTTCGCGCCCTGCCCGATCGAGTGCTCGTGGTAGTCCATCACGCGGACCGGAGCATGGATCTCCTCGGCGATGGCGGCCACGAAGGCATCGATGGGGCCGTTGCCCACACCCTTCGCGCGGTGGACGTCGCCATCGATGCGCACCTCGGCGTACACCTCCACGGCATCCGGCCGCGCCGAGTCCTCAGCCAGCTTGTGCGCGATGTAACGATACGGTGTGTCACGCGAGATGTACTCCGCATCGAAGATGTTCCAGATGTCGTCTGCGGTCATCTCGCGTCCGGTGTCGTCCATGACCTTCTGGACCACCTGCGAGAACTCGATCTGCAAACGTCGCGGCAAATCGATGCCGTACTCGCTCTGCAGCAGGTAGCTGATGCCGCCCTTGCCTGACTGGGAGTTCACGCGGATCACGGCTTCGTAGTTGCGGCCCACGTCCATCGGGTCGATGGGCAGATAGGGCATGTTCCATTTCGCATCCGGATCTGCGGCCAGGTCGGCCTCGCGCCGGGCGAAGGCCTTCTTGATCGCGTCCTGGTGCGAGCCCGAGAAACTCGTGTAGACGAGGTCCCCCGCATACGGGTGCCGCGGGTGCACCGGCAACTGGTTGCAGTACTCGACGGTCTTCTTGATCTCGTCGATATCGCTGAAGTCGAGGTTCGGCGAAACCCCCTGCGAGTAGAGATTGAGCGCGAGGTTGACGATGTCGACGTTGCCAGTCCGCTCGCCGTTACCGAACAGGCACCCCTCCACGCGATCAGCACCTGCCATCATCGCCATTTCCGCCGCCGCGGTGCCCGTGCCGCGGTCGTTATGCGGATGCACCGAGAGGATGATCGCGTCGCGCCGGGCCACGTTGCGGCACAGCCACTCGATCTGGTCCGCGAAACGATTGGGCGTGAGGTTCTCCACCGTCGTCGGGCAGTTGATGATGATTGGCCGCTCGGCCGTGGCGCCGAACTCCTCGACGACCGTGTCGATCACGCGCCGCGCGAAATCCATCTCCGTGCTCGAGAACATCTCGGGAGAGAACTCGAAGCGCCACTCGGTTTCCGGGTAGCGCGCCATCATCGCCTTCACCTTGCGTACGTGCGGAATCGTCAGTTGCTCGATCACCTGGTCCTGCGAGAGCCCGAAAACGATCTCCCGCATGATGGGTGCGGTCGCGTGGTAGAGGTGGAAGATGGCGCGCTTCACGCCCTGGAGCGCCTCGAAGGTGCGCTCGATGAACGCCTCGCGTGCCGGCGAGAGCACCTGGATCCAGACGTCGTCCGGGATCAGGCTGTCTTCGATCAGGGTGCGAACGAAGTCGAAGTCGGTCTGCGATGCGGATGGAAAGCCGACCTCGATTTCCTTGATGCCGACCTTGACGTTCAGCGCGAACATGCGGCGCTTGCGCTCGATGTCCATCGGTTCGATCAGTGACTGGTTGCCGTCACGCAGATCGGTGGCGAGCCAGATCGGCGCGTGTTCGAGCGTACGGTCGGGCCACGTCCGCTCGGGGAAATCGAACGGGCGGTAGGGGGTGTATTTCCGGGCAGGGTCTTTGAGCATGGGCATGGAGCGAACTCCTGAATCGGTGTGATCGCGCACGGGCCAGGCGTGCCGTTGCAGGCTCGTGCGACCGGGGTCAGCGCCTTGGGTGAGCCTCTCGCTGCCGCACCCCGGGGACAGGGGCTCTGACGGGCGACAACGGATTGTGGGGAGGGGCGTTCGTCTACTGCTTTCGCAGCAGCAGGCGACGCAGCGCAGACGAGGCGAGCGCACCAACGATCGCGGGCGTTGCACCCTGCGAGTCCGTGTCGGCGGCTTTCACGAAAATCATGTGTGCGAATATAGCCCGAAACGCGGGCTGCGTTCAAGGTGAGCGCCGCGACCGATCAGATGGGTCAGCGTGTCGATTCGCGATCGGACACCGTGCCGCCCTCCGGGTCAGCAGGCGGAGCGCCCTTCACCAGCGCGGCCAACGGATCGACTGGGCGACGCCCCGTTGCCACGTGCCACAGCCAGACGACGTAGCCCGAAAGCAGGTAGAGCATAAAGGTCGCGAAAACCACCTTTGCCGGCTCCGCCACGGCAATGCCGATGAAAAAGGCAAGCAGCGCAACAGCCGTGAAGGACACCGCACGCCGTCCCATCGCCTTGAAGCTGTAGAACTTTGCGGTCGTGACCATCGAGATACCCGCCACCAGGGTCACGACCAAGGCCCACCAGGCGACGACCTTGCCTTCGATCTCGTGGTCATCCATGAGCCAGACGAAACCCGCCACGAGCGCTGCGGCCGCCGGGCTCGGCAAGCCCACGAAGAAACGCTTGTCGACGCTGCCGATCTGGACGTTGAATCGCGCGAGCCGGAGGGCGGCACAGGCCGTGTAGACAAACGCGACAGCCATTGCCAGGCGCGGCGACGGCAGCGTGCGCAGCGCCCACTCGTAGACGATGAGCGCAGGCGCCGCGCCGAACGAAACCATGTCCGCGAGGCTGTCCAGCTCGGCGCCGAAGGCGGTCTGCGTCTTTGTCATGCGTGCGACGCGCCCGTCGAGGCTGTCCATGATCATCGCGGCAAAGATGGCAATCGCCGCATGATCGAAACGCAGATTCATCGCCTGGATGATGCCGAAGAACCCGCAGAACAGGCAGCCGAGCGTGAACAGGCTCGGCAACGCGAACATGCCGCGCCGACGGATGCGCAGTTTGAGCAGCGCGCGGCGCTCGCGCAGCGTGGCACGACGCTCGGCTTCGGCATCCATCGATCCATCAGGGGGCGACTGCATGGGCGCAGTTTAGCCGCGCCAATGCGAAGGCTCAGGCCCACCGCCCCCGTGCTGCGAGTGTGCGCGGCGTCGGCATCTCACCCTCGCGTTCCCGCTGGATGCTGGTGAGGGTATCCCGAGCGCGTTTGAGCGTCTCCTGGAGTGCCGGTCCGCGCTCGAGTGCCACGGTGACCACCACGTCCTCATGCGTGAGCAGCACGGCTGACTGCACCTGCCAGTGGGGTCGTTGTAAGCCACCGTATGCATGCCGAGCAGAAAGAACTTGTGCTGAGCGTCGAGGGCCACCACACCCGAGTTGCCGACGCCGTAGAACTCGATGCGATGCGCCCTGGAGAGCGCCTCCGCCGCTCGCTCGAAGAGCTTCGGGTCGACCTGTTTGCGCAAGGCCATCAGGGTCGCGATCGAGCGGTCGAACACCTTGGCCACGACGTCCGCCAACGAATCGGAAATCGAGACGTCAGTATGCACGCAGGGGACACCCCGTGCGAGGCTCTTGGCGAGTGCAACCTTGAAGGCCTTGAAGCCGGAATACCCGAGCGCTTGGCAGAACCGCGCGATCGTCGGATCGGTCCGGTCACGCCGACCGCGTCCGCCAGTTCACAGATGGCCATGCCGGTCACCCGGTTCGGTGCGCCCAGGATGAAGCTGGCCACACGCTGCTCGCTCGGTCGGAGCGAGAGTCGCACCGCCGTGATGCGGGCAAGCAGCGCCTCGCCACTGTCCGTCGGGGTCGTGGTGTCCAATGGGTCGGATCCGACGGCGTCGGGATGGGTAGCGTTTGACGGGCAGAGCGAGCGGACGGCTCGAGTCCGTCGGTCATTCTGCACGCATCCTTGCGAGTCGGGCTTCCCGCGGACATTTTGACCCGCACCCGTGGGCGCGGCGCCGACGAAGCGGGCAAAATGGTAGATTGCACAGATACGCGCCCAACCTGCCCGAATGCCCACCCGTCCCGCCGCCGCCGACGCCATCACGGTCGTCGCGGGTCAGATCCTGTTTGACTTCTCGCGTCAGCGCATCGCGCAGGGCTCGTGGCAGGACGCAATCGACAGCCTCACCCAACTCGATTTCCCGGGTCAGCGGCGCGCGCTGTTCACCGGGGGGCGCGTCAACACGACTGAAGGCCGCGCCGCGACGCACACGCAGGCTCGGGACCACGCTCTTGCGATCACGGCCCGGCAGATCGAAACCCTGTCCCGCCATGCCGCCGCGCTCGTCGCCGACGGCGTGGACACCGTGCTGCACCTCGGTATCGGGGGTTCCGACCTCGGCGTGCGCCTCGTGCATGAGGCTTTCGTGGCCGTGGGGCTGGAGCCGCGCTGTCGATTGCGCTTTGCCTGCGGGCTCGATCGGGCTGAGTGGCGCGAGGCGCTCGACGGTCTGGATCCCCGACATTGCGCGATCATCGTCGCGTCCAAGTCGTTTCGCACCGTGGAGACGCTCGAACTGCTTGCACGCGCGCGGCGATGGCTGCAGTCGGCGGGAATCGATCCCGAGCGACGCCTGCATGCCGTCACTGCACGGGGCGATCTGGCGGCTTCGCTCGGCATCGCCCGAAGCCACATCGCCCTGCTCGACGAGTCGATCGGTGGTCGCCATGCCATCTGGAGTGCGCTCAATCTCGGGCTTCGAGCCGCGTGGGGAGATGCGCCGGTCGCGGCCCTGCTCGAGGGTGCGCATGCGATGGACCAGCACTTCGTGCGAGCACCGCTCGCCCGCAACGCACCGGTGCTCGCCGCGATCGCGCGATTCATCAACCGCAACCGGCGGCAACTGACGGACCACGTCATCGCACCTTACAGTTGGGGGCTCCGCAGCTTGCCGCGTTACTTGCAGCAACTCCTCATGGAGAGCCTGGGCAAGCGCGTCACGCACGACGGCGAACCGGTGTCGGCCAACCCGTGCTCGAGCGTTTGGGGCGATCAGGGCACGGCTGCACAGCATGCGTTTTTCCAGTGGCTGCACCAGCACCCGACCGGGGCCGCGGTGGACTTCATCGCAGTGCGGCCGGAAGAGCACGACACCGCGGGCGCCACCCTGTTTGCCAACGCGGTCGCCCAGGCGCAGGCACTGGCCCAGGGGTTTCGGCCCGAGCATCATGGAGACGTGGGAGACGCCCATCGAAGCGCCCCAGGGGGGCGCCCGAGCACGTTCATTGCGTTGCCAGAGCTCTCGCCCCCGATTCTGGGCGCGCTGCTCTCGTTCTATGAAGCGAGCGTATTTGCGGAAGCCTGCCTCGCCGGCGTGAACCCATTCGACCAGTTCGGCGTGGAATTCGGCAAGACGCTGGCCCTCGACACGGTACGGGCAGTGGTCGCAGGCGAGACGACGAACCTCGATGCCCAGGCGCTCGCGCTCGTCCGGTGGGCGCGCGCCCAAGAGGAACCGAAAGACGACTGAACGCTGATGCAGCCCCAGAAGTCCCAGACGCCACCGAGCACACTCGACCAATTGCGCGCGATGACCACGGTCGTGGCCGACACCGGCGACGTGAACGCCATGAAGGCGTACGCCCCACGCGAGGCCACGACCAACCCAACCCTCATCCTGAAGGCAGCCCAGCAACCGACCTACCGGCCGTGGATTGATGAGGTGATCGCTTCAACGGCAGGCGACGCACTCGCCGATCGCGTCGATCGCCTGCTGATCCGCTTCGGACGCGAGATCCTCGGCATCGTTCCGGGACGAGTCTCCACGGAGGTCGATGCCCGGCTGTCCTTCGACACCCATGCCACGGTGGATCGCGCGCTCAGGCTAATCGAGCGCTATCAGATGGAAGGCGTCGACCCAGGCCGGGTTCTGATCAAGATCGCCGCCACCTGGGAGGGGATCCGGGCCGCAGAGACGTTGGAGCGACGCGGTGTGCATTGCAATCTCACGCTCATCTTCTCGCCCGTGCAGGCCGTAGCCTGTGCCGAGGCCGGCGTGACGCTCATCTCCCCCTTCGTCGGCCGCATCCTCGACTGGCACCGTAAGCAAAGCGGCCGCGACTTCTCGGCCGAGGACGACCCTGGCGTGCGCTCGGTACGCACGATCTACACCTATCTCAAGGCCCACGGCCTGCCGACCGAAATCATGGGTGCGAGCTTCAGGAACACCGGGCAGATCCTCGCTCTGGCTGGGTGCGACCTGCTCACGATCTCTCCGGATCTCCTGGCCGAGCTCGCCGCCTCGACCACGCCGGTCGTGCGGCGCCTCGGTGTCGGATCCGACGGCGACCGCCCGCCCACGATCGACGTGCGCGAAGCCGCCTTCCGCTATGCGCTCAACGCGGACGCGATGGCCACGGAGAAGCTCGCCGAGGGCATTCGCGCGTTCGCGGCGGATGCCGAGCGTCTCGACGCCCTCCTTGGGGGTGCCTGACGCCGGGACCACGACTTTTTTGCCCGGGTGCGACCGCGGATTCCGCTATAGTGCCGCGACCGGGTGCATCCATCGCGCCCTCACTCTCCGCCGCCATCGCCGCCGCGGCCTACCGTCCTTGGACGTCTTCATCCTCGTCGGACTCATTCTCCTGAATGGTCTGTTCGCCATGAGCGAAATCGCTCTGGTGTCCGCAAAGAAAGTGCGCCTCCACCAGGCCGCGGAGCGCGGCAGCCGGGGAGCGCAGTGCGCCCTGCAACTCTCCGGCGCACCGACGCAACTGCTCTCGACCGTGCAGATCGGCATCACGCTGGTCACGCTGGGTCAGGGCGCCTTCGGCGAAAGCGCATTCAAGGAGGATCTGGGCGCATGGATCGCGGACTGGCCTGCGCTCGCCCCCGTGGCGAGCGAACTGGCGACCGTGACGGTCCTGTTGGCCATCGGCACTGCGTCGTTGATCTTCGGCGAACTGGTGCCCAAGCGAATCGGCCTACTCTACCCCGAAGCCATCGCCAAGGTGGCCGCGCGGCCGATGCTCTGGCTTGCGCGCGCTGCCGCCCCGTTCGTGCGCGCGCTTTCGTGGGTCACCGAGTCGATCGTCGCACCGCTCGCGCGTCGCGGCGAAGATGTCCCACCCGTCACCGAGGAGGACATCAAGGGCCTGCTCGCTCAGGGCGCATCCGCCGGCGTGTTCGAGGCGAGCGAGAGTCGGATCGCCAGCCGCGTCTTCAATCTGGACGACTATACCGTCGAGCGGATCATGACGCCCCGTGCGGACATGGTGGTCATCGACCTCGAAGCCGAGGCCGAGGAGATCGAAGCCCTCCTCAAGCAAAGCGATTTCACGCTCTATCCCGTGGTCAAGGGCGACGTTGCCAACGTCATCGGCGTCATCGATTCGGGCGACCTGCTCGCGCACTTCCTGAAAAGCGGTCGACTGATGCCGGACCGCGTACGCAAGGACCCGCTGTTCATCCCCGAGACGGTCAGCGTGCTCGATCTGCTCGAAACCTTCAA
This sequence comes from uncultured Burkholderiales bacterium, assembly GCA_937944385.1. Lineage (GTDB taxonomy): Bacteria > Pseudomonadota > Gammaproteobacteria > Burkholderiales > Casimicrobiaceae > Casimicrobium. Next base: position 11,236 of record CALDYQ010000003.1, read on the forward strand.
GCGCACGCGAGTCGGCATGGCCTTCGTCGTCGACGAGCACGGCGAGGTCCTGGGTCTGGTCACGCTGAAGGACGTGCTCGAAGCCATCGTCGGCGACCTGGGCGAGGAAGGCGAACCCGCGGGCTCGGATGCCGTGCGCCGCGCCGATGGTAGCTGGCTCGTGGATGGTGGGATGACGCTCGACCGCTTCCACGAACTTTTCGCCGACGCGCCTGCATTTCCCGGCGAGGAGGATGCCGCCTATCGCACGCTCGGTGGCTTCATCATGGCCGAACTGGGTCGTCTCGCGCGGGTCGGCGATCTGGCCTGGAACGCCGGGTGGCGCTTCGAGGTGCTCGATCTCGACGGCAAGCGCGTGGACAAGCTGCTGATCACGCCCCCGCACGAGGAGACCGGCGTTTGATCCTCATCGAGGTCATGCTGCCGGTGGCGATCATCGTGCTGGCCGGGTTCATCGCCGGCCGGCGCGTGCTCGACGCAGCAGGCATCAAGGCCCTGGCGGACCTGGCGTTTTTCCTCTTTCTGCCCTGCCTGCTCTTTCGTTCGATGGCGACTGCCACCTTCGAGACCACGGATGCGCAGTTTCTCGCGGTGTACTTTGGCACCTCGCTCGTTTGGTTCGTTTCCGTGACGCTGTTCTCACGCCGTGTCTGGCGGGAGGCCACCGGTGGTGCGATCGTGCTCGGGCTAGCCGCGGTCTACTCGAACACGGTGCAGCTGGGCATTCCAGTGCAGAAACTCGCCTTCGGCGAGGCGGGTCTGCGCCTGCAACTCGCCATCATCTCGTTGCAGTCGCTTACGCTCCTCACGGCGGCCACTGTGTGGATCGAGTCGGCTCGCGCCCGTGCAGCCAAGGCGTCAGGCGGCACCGGCGGTGGCCTCGTGCGCACCGTCTTCGATGTCGTGCGTTCAGCCGTGATCCACCCCGTCATCCTGCCGATCGGGCTGGGCCTGCTTTGGAATGCCACGGACCTGCCCCTGCCCAAGTGGTCGGAGCAGCCGCTCGGCTTTCTTGCGTCGGCAGCGGGCCCGCTGCTCCTCGTGCTGATGGGCGCGCAGCTCTCGCGGATGGAGCTGAAAAGCCAGATCCGCGCGGCCTTCGTGTTCAGCGCGCTCAAGAATTTCGTGCACCCGCTGCTCGTCTGGGCGGTTGCCTGGGCGGTTGGTCTGCCGCCGATTCCGACCGCCGTGGCCGTCGTCTGTGCGGCGCTGCCCATGGGGGCGAACGTGTTCCTGTTCTCGCAACGCTACCGCGTCAATGAGGATGCCATCACGGCTTCGATCGCGCTGTCCACGCTCGTCGGCATGATCTCGGTCACGCTGGCGCTTGCGCTTGTGCCCCGAGTGTGAGCGTCACCACCGATCCTCAGGGCACACCGTTCCTTCCGCCGGCCCTGCTCGCGCTCGGGCCGTTCGCCTTCATCGATGTCGAGACGACGGGGATGCAGCCGCGGGATGACCGGCTGACCGAGATCGCAATCCTGCGCTACGACAGATCGGGGCGCGTCGAACAGTGGTCGAGCCTCGTGAACCCCGGGGTGCCGATCCCGCCGGATATCCAGGCCATGACCGGTATCACGCCCGCGATGGTCAAGAACGCACCCCCGTTCGATGCAGTAGCCGCCACCGCCTGCAGCCTGCTCGAGGGCGCCGTCCTCGTCGCCCACAACGCCCGCTTCGATTACGGTTTCATCAAGCATGCCTTCCGCCGAGCGGGGCTCCGCTTCACGGCTGATGTGCTTTGCACGGTGCGCCTCTCGCGCCTGCTCTACCCCGACGCCGCTAGGCACGGGCTCGATCAATTGATCGAGCGGCACCGTCTCATTGGGACGGATCGTCACCGCGCGTTGGGCGACGCCGCCCTGACCGCAGGTTTCGTCGCCGCAGCCTGCAGCGAACGCGGCGCAGACAGTGTCGTTGCCGCGATACGTCGGCTCCTCAAGACCCCGTCGCTGCCAGCGCAGCTGCCGCCCCATGCGTTGGACGATCTGCCCGATGGTCCAGGCGTCTATGTGTTCTACGGCGTCAATGACCTGCCGCTCTACATCGGCAAGGCAAAGCACTTGCGGGAGCGTGTTCGCGCCCATTTCTCGAGCGATCACAGGACGGCGAACGACGTCCGGCTGTCGCGCGAGCTCACCCGAATCGAGTGGTTTCCCACGGCGGGCGAGATAGGCGCGCTGGTGCTCGAGTCCCGCTGGGTGAAGTCGCGCGCTCCCCTGCACAACGTTGCGCTCCGGCGGCATGCCCGCGCGGGTTTGCTGACACTCCCGCCCGAACGCACCGAACCTGCCTTCGTGCCCGTCGGCGAGCGTCACCTGGAGTGGGACGCTTTGACCGCGCGCGACTCTGCCCCGCCAGCCTGGGGCCCGTTCGCCGATCGCGCGGCAGCGCGACGGTGGCTGGACGCACTCGCGCAGGCGCATCGACTCTGCCCACGTGCGCTCGGCCTCGAGGCCGACCTCCGCGCACGATGGGCCCAGGGGCAAGACACCGGCAGCGATGCGCGATCGCCCTGCTTTTCGCGCCAAATCGGTCGGTGCATGGGTTGGTGCGTAGGCGAAGAAAGCACCGAGGCGCACCGAGAACGGTTCATCGCCGCTGCAGACTCGATGCGGCTGCGGGCGTGGCCATGGTCGGGGCCGGTTGTGCTCGAAGAGGTCGATCACGCGAACGGCCGCTGCGAGCGACTCGTTTTCGACCGCTGGCTTCTCGTCGAGGACGGCGTGCATCAACCCTTCGACCGGGACATCTACCGGCTGTTGGTCAGACTGTCCGAAAGGACACCCGAGGCATTCGTAGAATTGCCCGCGCTTCGATCAACCGCTGCATCCGAGGAGCTCGATTGACATGACAACCACCGCGTGGCGAGGCCTCAACGTGCTGGGCACACCGCTTCAGCCCTGCAGTCTGCGTCCCCTCACCGGGTTCACGAGAAGCGGTTGCTGCGAAACCGGCCCGGATGATGTCGGCTCCCATACGGTCTGCGCAGTGATGACCGAGGAGTTTCTTGCCTTCACCCGCGAGCGGGGCAATGACCTGACCACGCCCCAGCCGATGTATATGTTCCCGGGACTCAGGCCGGGGGATCGGTGGTGCTTGTGTGCGTCGCGCTGGCTCGAGGCCTACCGGGCAGGGGTCGCCCCGCTCGTCGTCCTCGAAGCCTGCCATGAAAAGGCGCTCGATATCGTGCCGCTCGCGGCGCTCAGATCGCACGCAGCGCAGCTTTCTTCGGCCGACTGAGTCGAACGAGTCGATTCCGACGTGTGGGAACAGGTCGTCGCAAGCGAAGCCAAGACGCGGCGCGCGCGAGCGAGAGGTGAGACATACCTTCGAGGTAGGCGATGCCTCGATCAAGCGCGCAACAAAGTACAGGCAAGCGCAGCAGAGCTGTTCTCACTCGATCAGTCAAAGCGAAGATTGCCGTTGGCAACCAACTTCCGCCAGCCATTGAAATCGTCGGCGATGAAGCTTGCCAGCCGTTCCGGCCCGCCTGGCGTGAGTTCCACGCCATCGGCAGTCAGGCGCTCCTGAACGTCGCGCATGGTGAGAATCTTTTGCACGTCAGCATTGAGTCGATTCAGGATGGGCTGTGGCGTGCCGAGCGGCGCGACGATGCCCCAGTAGTTGTAGACCTCGGTCCCGGGCGCGCCGGCCTCGGCGACGGTTGGCACGTCAGACAACTGCGGCACACGGCGGGCCCCCGTCACCGCGAGCGGCTTGGCCTTGCCCGCCTTGAAATGCGGGAGCATGGCGGGGATGCTTCCCGTCAGAAGCTGAATCGATCCGCCGAGGAGATCCGTCGTGGCGGGTGCGATGCCCTTGTAGGGGACGTGCAGGATGTCGGTCCCCGTACGCGCCTTGAACAGTTCGAGCGCGAGGTGATTCACACCGCCTGTCCCGGCGCTGCCGTAGGAGAGCTTGCCCGGGTTGGCCTTGGCATAGGCAATCATCTCTCTGAGCGAATTGAACGGAGCCTTCTCGCTTGCCGCCCAGACGAGTGGACCTGTCGCGATCAGCGCAACAGGTGCGAAGCCACGCACTGGATCGTACTTCGCCACATCCGGTGTCGCCGCGGCCACCGTCGTGAAGGGCGAGGCGACGAAAAGCAACGTGTAGCCATCGGCCGGCGCACTGGCGACAAACTGGGTACCGATTGCCCCGCTCGCCCCCGCACGGTTCTCGACCACGACGGGCTGCTTCAATTCACCCTCGAGCTTCTGCGCGACGAAGCGCGCCACCGCATCGGTGCCGGCACCAGCCGCGAACGGCACGATCAACTTGATCGGACGATCCGGAAACTGCGCTTGTGCGACCGCCGTCCACCCCGCCACCCCACAAAGCACGATCGATTTCAGGAAACGCAACACTTGAACACCCTTCGCCAGTCCGCGCTGGCCGTTTGATTCGGAAAGCATCTCGAGGTTAGCGATCCTGTCCTCCGCCGCCTTGACGTCCACGTTACAGTCTCGCCGGTCAACCCTTGACGCTGAGTCCGCCTCGCCCATGCATTTCGCACCCACGCCTGACACCGAGCCGCTCGCCATCCCCGCCCCGCAGTCTAGCCAGACGACCGCGGTCGACCAAAACGCCGCGCTCCTTGCGCTCCGGCTCGTGCTCACGCTCGGGCCGCGCTTCAACCTTCGGCGCGACATCAACGACGTGATGACGCTCTGCGCACGGCACCTGCGGTGGCCGCACGGGGTGCTCGCGCGGCTGCAGCGCTTTCTCTCCCAGCGCTGCGCCGACCTGCCAGCGTGGCAAGGCGTCGCCGAACTCGCACCCGAAGCCTTCGTCACCCGCCATTGCATCTGGAACGGGACCTACGACGACTCGACCGTCTTCTACTTTCTCGACGAGTACTGCAAGCAAAACCAGAAGGAAATTCTCGCCCTGCTCTCGACCACGGCTGATGCGCTCGAGCACGCCGTGCGCCGCTCCCCGCCGCGCATCGGCGAAAACATCACGCTGCTCGCTCGCGTGCTTGGGCTGAACGCCGCCGAGCAGTCGCTCCTCCATGCGGCAGCGCTCGCCAAGTGCTCACGCGACCTCCGCCCGGTGCTCGTCGACTGCAAGGCCTCGAGCGCGGCCGAGGCACACGCGATGCTCGCCGAGGTGACAGGCGTCGACGCCCGGGAGATCGGCCTGGCCCTGAAGCCCGGCGGACGGCTCGAGTCCCTCGCGCTCATCGACGCCCCGATCGCGGAGCACAACATCACGGACCTTGGCGATCTCATGCGGCTCACTGACCGCCTGCTGCCCATCCTCCAGGCCGAATACAGGGACGAGGCCGCGCTCATGGCGGCCTTCACGCGGCCGGCGAAGCCCACCACACTCTCGCTCGCCGACTACCCCCATGTCGAGGACGATGCACGCTACCTGGCCGCCCTGCTTGCCGCCGCCTCCGAGCGGCGGGAGCCTGGCGTCAACGTGCTGATCTACGGGGCACCGGGCACGGGAAAGACCGAGTTCGCCAAGGTCATCGCGGCGATGGCGGCTGCAGAACTCTACGAGGTGGAATGTTTCGACCGAGAAGGGGCGAGCCTCACGGGCAAGGAGCGCTACCGCTCGCTCCAGATCTCCCAGTCCTTTCTCAAGGACCGTGCGAACACGGTGCTGCTCTTCGACGAGGTGGAGGACGTCTTCCCCTCCAACCCCTCGGACATGCTCAACATGTTCTTCGCCGACGAGCACCACCGCGGCAGCGTGAACGGCAAGGCCTGGGTGAACCAGACGCTCGAAACCAATCCGGTGCCGACGATCTGGATCTCCAACGCGATCAACCAGATCGACCCGGCCTATCGTCGCCGCTTTCAGTTCCATCTCGAGCTCAAGAACCCGCCGCAGAAGGTGCGCGCGAACATCACTCGCAAGCATCTTGCCGACCTGCCGGTGAGCGAAGCCTTCATCGAAAAGCTTTCGGCGCGACGCACACTCACCCCGGCGCAGATCCACGCGGCGGCGAGGTTTGCACAACTGACCGCGGGGCGTGTGACCGACGACGTGGAGGCGCTGATCGAGCGGCAGCTCGATCGCTCCGAGGCTGCGCTCGGCCTCAAGGACGAGCGGTCCTCGGGCGGCCTCCGGCCGAGCGTCACGCACTACGATCTCTCTCTGCTCAACGTCGAGACTCGCCACCCGGTCGAGCGCATCGTGGCCTCGCTCAGGACCAAAGGCGTGGGCAGCCTGCTCTTCCACGGCCTGCCGGGCACAGGCAAGACCGCGCTCGCCGAGCACATCGCACGCGAGATCGAGCGCCCGCTCATGATCCGCAAGGCGAGCGACCTCGTCTCCAAGTGGGTGGGCGAGACCGAGCAGAACATGGCGGCGATGTTCAAGGAGGCCGCCTCCGAAAAGGCCGTCCTCCTGCTCGACGAGGCCGACAGCTTCTTCCAGCCGCGAGGGATGGCACAACGCAGCTATGAGGTCACCGAAGTCAACGAAATGCTCCAGCAGATGGAGCGCTTCGGCGGCGTGTTCGTCTGCACGACCAACTTGATCGACCGGATCGACGAGGCGGCGCTCCGGCGCTTCACCTTCAAGATCCGCTTCAACCCGCTCAAGCCCGAGCAACGCGAGCGGATGTTCGTGACCGAGGCGCTCGAAGGTGACACCTCCCGGCTCACCGAGCGCCATCGCCACACGCTTGCCAAGCTCGACCTGCTCACCCCCGGGGACTTCGCCGCAGTCAAGCGGCAGGTGGCGCTCTTCGATGAACCGCTCGCGCCGGACGATTTCCTCGCCCAACTCGTGGAAGAGCACAAGGTCAAACCCGACGTGAAGTGGGCGCGCCCGATCGGGTTTTCAGGCTGACTGGGAGCCCTCTGGCCGAAGGACCGCGCGCCATGCAGCGATCTTGCGCTCGAAGGTCCACGTTGCGTTTGTTGGGCTGGTCGATGGCAGTCCGATGATCTCGATCTCGCTACCGCGAAGCAGCCGACGCGCCTCGCGGTAGGCGAGCCCGCCATTGCAGGCCACACGTTCGAGTCGTCGGAGTCGGCCGATCAGCCCGATCACGTCGTTCGGCTCGGCTTCGGCGATCGCGCTGTCGAGGCTGCCCGCGCGCTCGCAAGCGGCGTAGACATCCCAGAGCGCAACGCCCCGGTCCCGGAGCCAGCGACAGCGCTCCGCGTAGGGTGTCGGCTGGGGGTGCTCCGGCCAGAGGGCTGCAAGCAGCCGCCAGAACTCGTTCTGCGGATGCGCGTAGTAGCGCCGCTCGGCGAGCGAGCGCACGCCGGGAAAGCTCCCGAGCACGAGCACCCGGGCGTCACGGCGGGCGATCGGAGCCAATCCAGTCAGCGGCATGGCGTGGTAGCTTATCGGCATCGAGACTCGATTTCGGAGAAACACCTATGCACACTCTGTCCCGACGTCAGGCGCTTTTCGCCTTGGGCGCACTGCCCGCGCTTGGCATGGGTCTTCCCGCCTTTGCCCAGGCGCGAACGATCAGGATTCTCGTCGGCTTCCCACCAGGCGGCGGCACCGATGCGATCGCACGCCTGCTTGCCGACCGATTGAAGGACGAACTGCCGGGCACCCAGCTCGTGGTCGAGAACAAGGCAGGGGCCGGCGGACAGCTCGCCGCGCAGGCGCTCAAGGCCGCCGCACCTGACGGGCTCACCTTGTTCCTCACGCATGACCACACGATCTCGATCCCCCCCCTGGTGACCAAGAACCCAGGCTTCGATCCGGCCGCGGACTTCGCACCCGTGGCGGGGTTCGCGACCTTCGTCAACGCCTTCGCGGTGTCCGGCGGCACGCCGGTCAAAACTTTCCCCGAGTACATCCAATGGATCCGCGACGGTGGGGACCGCTCGAGTGGTAACACCGCCAAGGGCCGCGGCACCGTGGGCGTCCCGGCGCCCGCATCGATCCCCGAGTTCGTGGTCAGGCTGATCGCCCAGCGCTACCAGCTGGATCTCGCGCCCGCCCCCTATCGGGGCAGCGCACCGATGATGGCTGACATGCTGGGCAACCAGATCGCCGCAGGCACGGGCTCGGTGCCGGACTTCATCGAGAACCACCGTGGGGGTCGCCTGCGCGTGGTCGCCGTGATGGGTCGTGAGCGTCAAAGCCTGTTGCCGGATGTTCCGACCTTCGCGGAACTTGGCCTTGCCGGGTTCGAGGAGGTTCCCTACTACGGCTTCTTTGCGCCCAAAGGCGTGCCTGCGACCTTCGTGCAGGAGTTTGGGGCGGCGCTCCAGCGCGCGCTCGGCAAAGGCGATCTGCGCGACCAGATGACCCGTATGGGGCTTGCGCCGGGTTACATGAGCGCCCAGCAGCTCGGTGAGCGCGAGCGAGCCTACACGCGGGTTTGGACGGAAATCATCAAGGCCCGGGGCTTTGCGCCCGCAGGTTGATCGGGCGGTAGTGTCCCGTCTCGGGCATGTCTGGCGACATGCCCGGACGAATCAGATCAGTTCGCCCTGGCTGCCCGGCGCATCCGCATCGTCCTCGGGTTCCGCGATTCGTTCGATTCCGGAGAGCTTGACGCCTTCGTCGAGTTTGATGAGCGTCACGCCTTGGGTGGAGCGTCCTGATTCGCGGATCGACTTCACGGTCGTGCGGATCAGCACTCCCGCCGTCGTGATGAGCATCACCTCGTCCCTGGGACTCACGAGGGTCGCCGCCACGACTTTGCCGTTTCGTGCTGACTGCTGGATCGCGATCATGCCCTTCGTGCCGCGCCCGTGGCGGGTGTATTCGACGATCGGCGTGCGTTTGCCGTAGCCGTTTTCGGTGGCGGTCAGCACCTGCTGCTCTTCGTTGTCGGCCACCAGCATGGCGATCAACCGCTGTCCGGGCTCGAGCATCATGCCGCGCACGCCGCGAGCGTTTCGGCCCATTGAGCGCACGTCGTTCTCGTCGAAGCGGACGGCCTTGCCTCCGTCGGAGAAAAGCATCACGTCGTGCTTGCCGTCGGTGAGCGCCGCACCGATCAGGTAGTCGCCGTCATCCAAGTCCACCGCGATGATGCCGGTCTTCTTGGGACGCGAGAAGTCCGCGAGCGAGGTCTTTTTGACCGTGCCCATGCTCGTCGCCATGAAGATGTACTTCTCGGGGTCGAAGTCCTTGACGGCCACGATTGCCGTGATCTTCTCGCGGTCGGCGAGCGGAAAGAGATTGACGATTGGCTTGCCACGACTGTTACGCCCCCCCTCGGGCACCTCGTAGACCTTGAGCCAATAGACCCGACCGCGGTTCGAGAAGCAAAGGATCGTGTCGTGCGTGTTGGCGATGAACAACCGCTCGACGAAGTCCTCTTCCTTGGTCGCAGTGGCCTGCTTGCCGCGGCCACCGCGCTTCTGCGCGCGGTATTCCTCCACCGGCTGGGCCTTGAAATAGCCGCCGTGCGTGAGCGTCACGACCATGTCCTGCGGCTTGATGAGATCCTCGATCGAGGTCTCCTCGGCGTTGAGCACGATTTCGCTCTTGCGTGCGTCGCCGAACTGTTTCTTGATGTCGGCGAGCTCGGAGGCGATGATCTCGGTCACGCGCTCGGGCTTGGCGAGAATGTCGAGCAGATCACGCACGGTCTCGATGATCTCTTTGTATTCGGCGAAGACCTTGTCGGACTCCATCGCTGTCAGGCGCTGCAGGCGCATCTCGAGGATCGCCTTGGCCTGGACCGGGGTCAGGCGGTAGCTTTGCTCCTTCTCTTGCCAGCAGTATTCGACGCCGATGTCGTCCGGCCGCAGGAAGTCCGCGCTCGCGCGGCTCACCATCTCCTTGACCAACGGGCTCTTCCACAGACGGCTCGTGAGTGCGGTCTGGGCTTCGTCCGGCGAGGCGCTTTTCTTGATGGTTTCGATGATGGCGTCGACGTTCTCTAGCGCGACTGCGAGGCCCTCCAGGATGTGTCCCTTGGCGCGCGCCTGCTTGAGCTCGAAGCGTGTCCGGCGGGTCACCACCTCGCGGCGGTGCACCAGAAACGCCTCGAGAAGCTCCTTGAGGTTCAGCACCCGCGGCCGACCGTCCACCAGAGCGACCGTGTTGACGCCGAAGCTGTCCTCGAGCTGCGTGTTCTTGTAGAGGTTGTTGAGGACGATATCCGGAATTTCGCCGCGCTTCAGCTCGATGACGATGCGCATCCCGGATTTGTCTGATTCGTCACGCAGATCGCTGATGCCTTCGATCTTTTTGTCCCGAACCAACTCGCCGATCTTCTGCAGCAGCGTCGCCTTGTTGACCTGGTAGGGGATCTCGTCGACGATGATCGCCTGTCGGTCGGTCTTGCCGATCGGCTCGAAATGGGTTCGCGCCCGCATGACGACGCGCCCGCGACCCGTGCGGAACGCCTGATGGACACCCTCGAGACCGTAGATGAACCCGCCGGTGGGAAAGTCCGGCGCGGGCAGGACGGCGATCAGCTCGTCGACCGTTGCCTCCGGCCGCTTGAGCAGGAGCAGCGTGGCATCGATCACCTCGGAGAGGTTATGCGGCGGAATGTTGGTCGCCATCCCGACCGCGATGCCCGCCGAGCCATTGACCAGAAGATTCGGAAATTTCGCGGGCAGGACCGTGGGTTCCTGCTCCTTGCCGTCGTAGTTGTCCTGAAAATCGACGGTTTCCTTGTCGAGATCGGCCAGAAGTTCGCCCGCGATCTTTTCAAGGCGACACTCCGTGTAGCGCATCGCCGCGGCGTTGTCGCCGTCGACCGAGCCGAAGTTGCCCTGCCCGTCGATCAACGTGTAGCGCAGCGAGAAGTCCTGCGCCATGCGTACGAGTGTGTCGTAGATCGCGCTGTCACCATGGGGGTGGTATTTGCCCATGACGTCGCCCACGACACGCGCGCACTTCACATAGGGACGGTTATGGACGTTGTTTGCCTCGTGCATGCCGAAGAGCACCCGCCGATGCACTGGCTTCAGCCCATCGCGCACGTCCGGGAGCGCGCGACCGACGATTACGCTCATCGCGTAATCGAGGTAAGACGAGCGCATCTCCGCTTCGAGGCTGATGGGCAGGGTTTCCTTCGCGAATTGATCCATGGCGTCTTTCGTGGTGACCCGCGCCGCGGGCAAATCGTCTCCGGCGGGGCTCGAACACTGCCCCGGCAAGACCGATGAGGGAACTCCCTGATTTTACCGGCCCCCAGACCCGTGTCCCGGCAGCGCGCCAGGCGCTGGCGTTGCGGTCGCGCCACAATGCAAACATGTGTCGCAATGAAGATGGAGCTCGGTCTTTGCGAGCATTGCGGGGTACAGGCCCGGTGGTATATTGGCCGCAGTGGGGATTCAGGTCAGCTCGCGGGTAGCTCTGCAGGCTGTTCGCAATCACCGTTGTTTCCTGTAGTTCAGCCATCAAGGGGTAACAAGACAATGAAACGTCGCTTCATCGCAAGCGCAGTCGCCGGGGCAGTCGCAGCGCTTTCAGCTGGCGCCGCCCTTGCGCAAGCCACACCCAGCAACAGCGGTTACTTGCTTTCCGCAACGGGTGACGCAAAAAACAACGTCGTTCGCAGCGGCCGCTACGGCACGAACAACGCCTCCTGCAACCTCTGCTGGCGGACGGGCTACTGGACTCCCGCGATGGCCATCGCCGAGTGCGATCCTGATCTCGTGAAGCGAGCCGCACCACCCCCGCCGCCCCCAGCACCGGTCGCCCCGCCGCCTCCGCCGCCCCCAGCGCCGGTCGCCCCGCCGCCTCCGCCGGCCGCACCCGCGCAGCCGGCGACGCCGCCTGCTCCGGCCGCTCCTCCGCCGGCACCCGCCGTCCAGAAGATCACCATCGCCTCCAAGGCGCTGTTCGATTTTGACAAGGCTGTGCTCAAGCCCGAAGGTCAGGCCGTGCTCGATCGCGAAATCGTTTCGCGCATTGGACAGATTCAGAAGCTGGAGCTGGTCCTCGTCACCGGCCACACCGACCGTCTCGGTTCGCAGCAGTACAACCAGAAGCTGTCCGAGCGTCGTGCCGCGGCGGTCGCTGCATATCTCGCAAGCAAGGGTGTGCCCAGGGACAAGATCGAGACCCTTGGCATGGGTAAGACCCAGCCGGTCCCGGGCGTCGTCTGCGAGCAGAAGAACCGCAAGCAACTGATCTCCTGCCTCCAGCCGCATCGCCGCGTCGAAGTCGAAGTCAAGGGCGAGATCACCGTCCGCCGCTGATCCGACGATTACGTTCGTCAAACCCCGCTTCGGCGGGGTTTTTCTTTTCTGTCGATCCCGTTTGCGACAAAAGCGTGCACCACTAAAGTGAATACGGCCATGTGGAAACTCATTGAAGCAGCCTGGATCGTCACCGGCAGTGCCGACGGCGACGAAGTGCGTGCGACTCCCAAAGGTGCAGTCGCCATCGATGCCGAGGGTCGCATCTTGGCGACGGGTTACCGGGAAGACGTGGTCGCGGCAGCGCGGTCACCGGATGCGCCTGAACCGGCAGAGCGCGTGGTGCTGGATCGCCACATCCTCATGCCCGGGCTCGTCAATGCGCATACCCACGCAGCGATGACGCTGCTCCGTGGCCATGGCGATGATCGGGCGCTCCAGGATTGGCTGCAGAACTACATTTGGCCGGCCGAGGCTGCCCTCGCAGACCCCGAGTTCGTGTACACGGGCACCGTGCTGGCAGCCGCCGAGATGCTGCTGAGCGGAACAACAACCTGCGCAGACATGTATTTTTTTCCGGAGGTCGCCGGCCGGGCATTCGTCCGGATGGGGCTACGCGCGCAGCTCGCCATGCCTGTGCTCGACTTTCCGACGCGCTACGCAGCCGATGCCGACGGCTATCTGAGGGCCAACCTCGCCGCCCGTGATGCCCTTACCGATGAGCCGCTGCTCAGTTGGGCCCTTGGCCCGCACGCGCCCTACACGGTAAGTGATCCAACTTACCGCCGCGTGCTGGCCTTTGCCACGGAACTCGATATTCCTATCCACACCCATCTGCAGGAGACAACCGACGAGGTCGCATCGAGTCTGCGGGAACACGGGGTCACGCCGGCGGCACGGCTCGCAAAGCTCGGCGTCGCGTCGGCAGGACTCGTCGCAGCCCACGGCGTGCACCTGGATCCGACCGACCGCACCCTTCTCGGAAAGGCCGGCGCAAGCATCATTCATTGCCCCTCGTCCAACCTGAAGCTCGCCAGCGGCTTTGCTGACGTGGCCGCACTCGTGCACGCGAAGGTGAACGTCGCGCTGGGGACCGACGGTGCGGCATCGAACAACCGGCTCGATCTGTTCGAGGAGATGCGTCTGGCTGCGCTGCTCGCGAAGGCCGTGTCCCGTGATGCGGCCAGCGTCCCGGCAACCCAGGCCTTTCTCCTCGCCACACGCAACGGCGCACGAGCCCTCCGGCTGGACGATCGAATTGGCACACTCGAGGCCGGCAAGCGGGCCGATCTAGTGGCCGTGCGTATCGACACCCCGGCGGCGACACCCATGTTCGATCCAGTGTCCCATCTGGTCTACGTTGCCGGTCGTGGGGACGTAACGCACGTCTGGGTCGATGGCCGCGCGCGTGTCACGGAGGGGAGACTGGCGGAGGGGCCACGCGTTGCTTTGGCAGAATGCGCGGGCTCGATCGCAACCTTCGCCGGACGGGTCCGCGCACTTCGACAATGACCACGCCGCAAACCGAACCCAACGCTGAACCGGGCAAGCCGCTCAACGCAGACCCCGCCGAGCTTGCCCGCTTTTCGGCGCTGGCCAGCCAGTGGTGGGATCCGGCGGGCAAGTTTCGCCCACTGCACGACATCAACCCGCTTCGTGTGGCACTTGTCGAGGCCTTGCTCCAAGGCGAGGGCGGATTGCGTGACAAACGCATTGTGGACGTCGGCTGCGGAGGCGGCCTCCTGTCGGAGGCACTGGCCAGCCGCGGCGCCCGTGTCACGGGTATCGACCTGGCAACAAAGGCGCTTTCGGTCGCCCGCCTGCACGCAATCGAGACAGGGGTCAGCGTCGATTACCGCGAGATGTCGGCCGAGGCACTCGCCGAAGCAGAGCCCCACGCCTACGACGTCGTCACATGCCTGGAGATGCTCGAGCACGTCCCGGATCCGGCGCAAGTCGTCGCCGCCTGCGCTCGCCTGGTGCGGCCGGGCGGGCATGTGCTGTTCAGCACGATTTCGCGCACGCCCAAGGCCTATGCGCTAGCCGTGGTGGGCGCAGAGTACGTGCTGGGTCTGCTGCCGCGGGGCACGCACGACTACGAAAAGTTCATTCGCCCCTCCGAACTCGAGGCCTTCGCCCGGGCTGTGGGCCTCGACGTGGTCGAACTCCGAGGCATGCGCTACAACCCCTTCACCCATCGGGCCGACTGGTCAAAGGACGTTGGCGTGAATTACCTGGTGGTTTGCCGTGCCCGTGGCGGCCACTGACCCGGCGATTCATAAGCTGCGGAGTTCCGGGCCCGACAGCGCAAGGCCGCCCAGACCCAAGGCGATCCTGTTCGATTTCGACGGCACGCTGATCGACAGCGCCCCAGACCTTGCGGGTGCCGTCAACGAACTGCGAGCCGAGCAGGCGCTCGATCCGCTGCCCTATGCAATGCTTCGCCGTCACGCCACCTACGGCGCGCGCAGTCTTCTCAGGGCCGGTCTCGACATCACGCCGGAACACCCGCAATACGAACCGTTGCGGGCGCGCTTTCTCGCCCTCTATGACGCACGCAAGCTTACCTCCGCCGCGCCGTTCGACGGCGTGGCCGAACTTCTCGCTGCCCTCGATGCGCAGGCCATCCCGTGGGGCATCGTGACCAACAAGCACTCGCGTTTCGCGCTGCCGATGATCGAGGCGCTTCTCGTGGCCCGCGGCTGGCAGCCGAGCGTCGTCATCTGCGGCGACAGTACATCCAGCCCCAAGCCTGCCCCGACGCCCCTACTCGCGGCGGCCGAAGAGATCGGATGCGAGTCCGGTGCCTGCTGGTACGTCGGTGATGGCGAGAATGACATGCTGGCCGCACAGGCGGCGCAGATGCAACCGATCCTCGCCGCTTACGGCTACCTCCCAGAGGCTCGGGTCGCCGAAACGTGGCGTGTCCGACACGAGGCGCTCGTCATCGAGACGCCGAATCAGTTGATCTCGTTGCTCGATTCGGTCGGCTGACGTCGGCTGAGGTCGGCTGAAGTCGGCTTAGGTCGTCCGACAGCCTCAGCCGCGGCAGCGCGCGGCCGCCACGACCCAACGCCTCGGCGTCCCGCCGCGCTCCCCTTCGATGACCACCGCCCCGCCAGCGGCAACCTTTTCGATCACCGCGGAGAGGACGGCCCCTGCATCCCTGAGCGGCACGCCGTCAGCCCGCACCAGGAGGTCGCCGTCCGCCACGCCGAACGTGGCCGTGAGGCCTCCTGTCGAGCGCGCACGTACGCCCGCCAGTTCTGCCGCGAAGATCCGGGCGAACACCGCACGCTCGGCAGCCAACGCAGTGGCCACCTGCGGCTCCATGAACACGGCCTGCGCCCGGTCACGCTCGGACAGGGCACAGGGGGCCGCGGTACTGCCCGAGGATGCGCGCTGTCCCGGCGCGCCGCGGCCAGCTGCCGACGATGGGCCGTTAGGGTAGAGCGCGATCTCGTCCCCTGTGGCCGTCCGCACCGCATCGCGCTCCACGCGCACGACCGCCGTGCCGCTGGGCAACGAATCGCCTTGCGACACGGAAAGAATCGCCGTACCCGAACGGAACCAGGCACGATCGTTGACGATCCCCATGAGGCGCGCATTTTCCGTGGCACGGGTCGCGCCGGGCAGCGGGGCTGTCGCGGCCACGAGGACGGCAGGCTCGGGCAACCTCGGCGGGCCATCAGCCGCCAGAGCGTGGCTGCCCCAGGCATCGAGCAGGCGGCTTGCTGCAAGCCCGAGCAGCGCCGCCACGGCGAGGGTGGCGGCGATCGTGATCAAGGACGAATTCGAGGTCATCGCGAAATCATCGCATCGAGCCGTGCGCCGAAACCGCGGTTTTATACTCAAGTGCCTTCGCGACCCTTTCACGACACGGCGCGTCGCTTTGCTTGGTCGCCTCTGGCCAGTCCGACGCTAACCTGACGCTGTGATTGCAACCGCCCCGCAGGTTGCACAACTGCATGAATCCCTACCTCGCCGACCTGAACGAATTCACGTTCACCCGCCTTGCACGCCTGCTCGCCGGCAACCGCCCTCCGGCAGAGCTCGCCCCGATCGACCTCTCGATCGGTGAGCCGAAGCATCCGACGCCGACGTTCATCCGCGAGGCGTTGGCGCAAGCATCTGCCGGCTTGGCGCACTACCCGCCGACCAAGGGCAGTGATGCTTTGCGGGGGGCGATTGCGACATGGCTCACCCGACGGTTTGATTTGCCCAGCCTGGATCCCGCAACCCAGGTTCTGCCGGTTCTCGGGAGCAAGGAAGCGCTCTACAGTTTCACGCAGCTCGTAGTCGACCCCCGCCGCCCGCGGCCCACCGTGGTCATGCCCAATCCGCTCTACATGGTCTACGAGGGGGCCGCGACACTGTGTGGAGCACGCCCGTATTTCGTCAACCGCCGGCCCGAGGGCGGACATGCCTGGGATGAGGTACCGGATTCAGTGTGGGCGGACACGCAGCTCGTCATCGTCTGCTCACCCGACAACCCGACCGGGGACATCACCCCGCACGCCACATGGCAGCGGCTGTTCGAGCTGGCCGACCGGCTTGGCTTCGTCATCGTGGCCGACGAGTGTTACAGCGAGATTTACTTCGACGAGTCCGCGCGCCCCACAGGAGCCCTGCAGGTTGCGCAAGAACTTGGGCGAAGTGACTTCC
Source organism: uncultured Burkholderiales bacterium (assembly GCA_937944385.1). Classification (GTDB taxonomy): domain Bacteria; phylum Pseudomonadota; class Gammaproteobacteria; order Burkholderiales; family Casimicrobiaceae; genus Casimicrobium. The sequence continues at coordinate 27,948 of CALDYQ010000003.1, forward strand.
GCAACCTGATCAGCACCGGCTCGCTGTCCAAGCGATCGAATGCACCGGGGCTCCGCTCCGGCTATGTCGCGGGCGATGCCCGCTGGATCGCGGCCTTCCTGAAGCTCCGGGCGTTCAACGGCTCGGCCATGTCAGCCACGGTCGCCGCGGCGAGCATCGCTGCGTGGAATGACGAAGCCCATGTGATTGCGAACCGCGAGGCCTACGCACGTAAATTTCGCGAGTTGACGCCCCGCCTGAGCGGCCTACTTGGCGTGACGCACCCCAAGGCGGCCTTCTACTGGTGGGCGCGCATCCCGAGCGCGTGGGGCGACGACGACGAAGCCTTCACGCGCTCGTTACATGAGGCGACCGGCGTGACCGTCATCCCCGGCAGCTACCTGTCGCGTACCGCGGCCAATGGCATCAATCCTGGCCGCGGTCACGTCAGAATCGCACTTGTCCCTGAATTCGACGTCTGCGCCGAGGCTGTCGACCGCATCGCCGGCTTCGTCACGGCGAGTGGACACTGAATCCATCCTTCCCATCGATCATGACCTCTTCCCTGCAAAACCTCATTGACGCCGCCTGGGAGCAGCGTACCGAACTGTCCCCGAAATCGCACCCGAAGGACCTCTTCGAGGCCGTCGAAACCGTGATCCGGGAATTGAACAAGGGTCGCCTGCGCGTGGCCGAGAAAATCGAAGGCCAGTGGGTCACCCACCAATGGATCAAGAAGGCGGTGTTGCTCTCCTTCCGGCTGCGCGACAACGAGCCCGTGACCGCCGGCGACCTCGCATTTTTCGACAAGGTTCCGACCAAGTTCGCCCACCTCGATGCCGAACAGATGAGGGCGAGCGGCGTGCGTGTCGTGCCTCCGGCCGTCGCTCGCCGAGGCGCCTACATCGCGCGCAACGTGGTGCTCATGCCGTCCTACGTCAACATCGGCGCCTACGTCGATGAAGGCACGATGGTGGACACCTGGGCCACGGTGGGCTCCTGTGCCCAGATCGGCAAGAACGTGCACCTCTCGGGGGGCGTTGGCATCGGCGGCGTGCTTGAACCCCTGCAGGCCAGTCCGACGATCATCGAAGACAACTGCTTCATCGGTGCCCGATCCGAGGTGGTCGAAGGCGTGATCGTCGAGGAGAACTCGGTGCTCGGCATGGGGGTCTACATCGGCCAGAGCACCAAGATCTACAACCGCGCAACCGGCGAGGTGACCTACGGACGGGTGCCAGCCGGCTCCGTCGTGGTCGCCGGCTCGCTGCCCTCGTCAGATGGCCGCTACAGCCTCTACTGCGCGGTGATCGTCAAGCAAGTCGATGCGAAGACACGCAGCAAGACAGGCATCAACGAACTCCTGCGCGGCGACTGAGCCCCCCTTACGCCCCATGTCCGTACAGATCAAGACCCCGGAAGACATCGAAGCCATGCGACGGGTCGGCCGGAAGACAGCCGAGATCCTTGACTTCATCACGCCGTACGTGAAGCCGGGCGTGACCACCGAGGAGCTCGACCAACTCTGCGCGGAATTCGTCACCAAGGTCCAGGGCGGCTACTCGCCCAACCTCAACTACTCGCCCCCGGGACATCGCCCCTTCCCAAAGTCGATCTGCACTTCGCCCAACCATGTCGTCTGCCATGGCATTCCGGGCCCAAAAAAACTCAAGGACGGCGACATCCTCAACATCGATGTCGCGATGGTGCTCGACGGATATTACGGCGATACGAGTCGGATGTTCATGGTGGGTAAGCCCACGATCCAGGGCAAGCGTCTAGTCGAGGTAACTTACGAGGCCATGTGGCGCGGCATCCGTGCGGTTCGGCCTGGGGCGACGCTCGGCGATATCGGGCACGCGATCCAGAGCTTCGTCGAGCCGTTGGGCTACTCGGTCGTGCGGGAGTTCTGCGGTCACGGCATCGGCAAGCGCTACCACGAGGAGCCGCAGGTGATGCACTACGGCAAGCCGGGCACCGGTCTCACGCTCGTTCCGGGCATGATGTTCACCATCGAGCCGATGATCAACGCCGGCCGCGCCGGCATCCGAATACTCGCCGATGGCTGGACGGCGGTCACGGCCGACCACAGCCTCTCGGCGCAGTGGGAGCACACGGTGCTCGTGACTGAGACGGGCTTCGAAGTCACCACCCTCTCGGACGGCGCGCCGCCGCCCCCCTGAACGCTCGCCGGCGATGACGAGTGCCCTCGCAGCGATGCGCTCGGCGCATCGCGAGAGTGTCCAAGCCGTGTTTGCGGGCGGCGTGGACGCTCAGACCACGAACGAGTGCCTCATCCGCCACGCTCAGCAGGTCGACCGGCTGCTCGCCGATCGCTGGACGGCCAGCGGGCTCGCCTCTCATGGGCTTGCCCTGCTCGCCGTGGGCGGCTACGGTCGCGGCGAGTTGTTCCCGCACTCCGACGTGGACATCATGATCCTTCACGGTGATGCGCCTCCACCGTCGGAGCCCATCGAGCAGTTTCTCGGTGACGCCTGGGACCTGGGGCTGGATCTTGGGCACAGCGTGCGAAGCGTCGAGGAGACGCTGGCCCAGTCTGCTGCCGATGTGACCGTCGCCACCGCGCTCCTCGAGCGCCGCGTGCTCACCGGCGACACTGACCTCGTCGAGACGCTGGATCGCGCGTGGGCCGCGCACTTCGATCCCGGCCACTTTGTGAAGGCCAAGCTGTTCGAGCAACAGCAGCGACACCTGAGGTTCGAGGATACGGCATACAACCTCGAGCCCAACATCAAGGAGAGCCCGGGCGGGCTGCGCGATGCGCAGATGGTGATCTGGATCGCCCGAGCGCTCGGCCGCGGTGACGATTTTCCGAGCCTCGTGCGCGCAAGGCTCCTGACGCCTGCGGAGGATCGGGATCTTGCTCAAGCCATCGACCACCTGCGGTTCCTGCGCACTCGGTTGCACCTGCTCGCCGGTCGACGCGAGGATCGGCTCGTGTTCGAGCTTCAGGCTCGACTCGCCGCGGCCCTTGGCCTCGCCGAGGAGCGGGGGCTGCGCCCCAGCGAAGTGCTCATGCAGCGCTACTACCAGGCCGCGCGTCGAATCAAGCTGTTCAATGAAATCCTGCTCGACGCGCTGACCACGACGGGGGGCGCCCGACGCGTCGCACTGCCCGGCACGCGCTTTGCCCAGCGCGGCGACCGGCTCGATGTAGCACAGGACGAAACGCGGCTCGATGCGGAGGATGTGCTTGCAGCCTATCGCCTGCTCTACCGCGATCGCCAGTACCGACGCTTCACCCCGGCACTCCGGCGCGCGATCATGCGTGCCGTCGCCGAACTGCCGCCCGAGGCGTTCACGGCTCGCGCGGTCAGCGACCGTCTGCTCGCCGCGCTGCGGGCAGATGACGGCGTGTATCACGCGTTGCGCGACATGAATGAACTCGGCGTGCTCGGACGGCTGATCCCGCCTTGGGAAGCCATCGTCGGGCAAATGCAGCACGACCTGTTCCACGTCTACACAGTCGATCAGCACATCCTGATGGTGCTTCGCAACATGCGCCGGTTCGTGGACCCTGTGCATGCGCATGAATACCCCCTGTGCAGCCAACTCATCACCGAGTTCCCCGAGCGCGAGGTGCTTTATCTCGCCTGTCTGTTCCACGACATCGCCAAGGGACGGGGCGGGGATCACTCGGAGCTTGGCCAGCGCGATGCACTGGCCTTCTGCGCCCACCTCGGGCTCGCTCCTGCCAGTGCAGAACTGGTCGGTTGGCTGGTCGAGCACCACCTCCGGATGTCGAGCGTGGCCCAGAAGCGGGACATCACCGACCCGGCCGTGGTGCGCGAGTTCGCACAGCTCTGCGGTACCGAGCGTCGCCTGGTCGCGCTCTACCTGCTCACCGTGGCCGACGTGCGCGGTACGAGTCCGAAGGTCTGGAACAGCTGGAAAGCTCGGCTGCTCGAGCAGCTGTTCCTCTCGGCACGTGCCTGGCTGAGACAGGGCGCTCGCGAGGCCAGCGATTTCGATCTGCTGGCCGACCGCCTGATCGAGGCGCGACGCCTACTTTCGCTGCAGGCCATCGAGCCCGAACAGGCCGAGCCACTCTGGAGAACACTTGATTCGGTCTACCTGCAGCGCCACAGTGCCGACGAGATCGCCTGGCATGCGCGGCACCTGCACTGGCGGGTCGAGTCGCCCTCCCCGGTGGTCTGCAGCCGGCTCCTGCCCAACAGCGAGGGCGTGCAGGTCTTCGCCTATCTCCGGGATGCACCCAACCTGTTTCTTCGCGCCGTCAAGGTTCTTGCTCGCCTCGGCTTTTCGGTCGTCGATGCACGAATCCACACCTCGAAGCGGGGCTACGCACTCGATACCTTCACGCTCATCCAGCAGTCGGCGGCGGCACCTGCCTACCGCGACATCGCGCCGATTCTCGAACACGATCTGAGCGAAGCGCTGAGCCGGAACGATGACACCCCCTTGCCCACTCTGGGCCGCACGACGCGGCAGCAACGTCACCTGTCGATGGCGCCTCGCATTGAAATCACCCCCGGGGAATCGGGACAACGCTACACGCTTGAGCTCGTTGCGGCGGATCGGTCCGGGCTGCTCGCGCACGTCGCGAGCATGCTGGCCCGTCGCGGCATCTCGATTGAAACGGCACGCGTGAACACCCTCGGCGCTCGCGCCGAGGATGTGTTCGTCATTTCCGGTGGCCGGTTGGCCGAGGAATCGACCCGTATTGCGCTGGAGACGGAGCTCGCGGAAGCGCTGAGCTGACCCGTCGACCCCTTACTGCGTCGCCCACTCCGGAAACAGCGTCGTCGTGAAGCCGAATCGACGGAGATCATCGATGCGCATCGGGTAGAGGATGCCGTCGAGGTGATCGCATTCGTGCTGAACTACACGCGCGTGAAAGCCTTCCACGGTGCGATCGATGGCGTGGCCCGCGCTGTCGCGACCGGTGTAGCGGATGCGCGAGAAGCGCTTCACTTCGCCACGGAGTCCCGGTACGGAAAGACAGCCTTCCCAGCCCGCCTCGCGCGCATCGTCCAAGGGCTCGATCACGGGGTTGCAGAGAACCGTGTAGGGGATCTCGGGCGCGTCGGGATAGCGCGGATTCCGGCCCGTTCCGCCGAAGATGACCACGCGCAGGTCGCAACCGATCTGCGGTGCCGCGATGCCTGCCCCGCTCTCGGCGCGCATCGTGTCGATCAGGTCGGTGACGAGGTTCGCCAGTTCTTCCGAGCCGAATAGCGCCTCGGGCACCGGTTGCGCAATGCGAAGCAGACGCGCATCCCCCATTCGGAGCACGGCGCGCGCCGTCATGTCGACTCTCCAGCCAGCGCGAGGATCACCCGTCGCACCCGCTCCACGCAGCCGACGATCGTGCGATCGATCGCCGCCAGATCGATCGCGCTGGCGCTGTCGCCTAGGCCCGCCGCCCAGTTGACGACGAAACACAGGTGGGCGTAGGGCAGTTCCAACTCCCGCGCAAGCACGGCCTCTGGCATACCGGTCATGCCCACGAGTGTTGCCCCATCCTGCCGGAGCCGGATGATCTCGGCTGCGGTCTCGAGCCGCGGCCCCTGAGTCGCCGCGTACACACCCCGGTCGAGCACCGCCTCGCCCACGGTGGCCGCCGCGTCGAGCAGCCTCCGGCGCAGCGATGCGTCGTAGGGCTCGGTGAAATCGACGTGTCGCACCACGCGATCGGCACCGTCGAAAAACGTCGCCTCACGGCCATGGGTGTAGTCGAGGATTTGATGCGGCACGGCGATGACGCCTGGCACGGCGTCCGGTGCGATGCCACCGACGGAGGCCAAGGCCACGATCGCGGTTGCACCAGCCTCCTTGAGCGCATAAATGTTGGCTCGGTAGTTGATCCGATGCGGAGGCAAGACGTGTCCTGAGCCGTGTCGCGCCAGAAAGAGCGTTTTCTGACCGGCCACGCTGGCCACGACGATGGGTGCAGAAGGGTCCCCGTAAGGCGTGCGAATGATGCGACGACGCCGATCGGGCAAATCGAACAGTTGTCCGACGCCGCTGCCGCCAATGATTGCAAGCATGCGCTAAAGGCAATGGTGGTTGAGATGAGAACGGTATCTCGATGAACGACGCAGCGGGCAGAACACTGATCCGCACGCAGTTTTGCACGATTTGCGTTCCTCTATATTCTCGCAGTTCGCCAGCACGTCCTTGGCCTCGCGCATCATGTTCATCACTAGGCTCCTCACCCTCATGGCGGACCGACAGGCCTCCGACCTGTTCATCGCCGCCGGCACGCCAATCCATATGAAGGTGAACAACGAGACCCTGCCGGTCAGCACGCAGGTCATCGACGCCGAGACGAGCAAGAGCATCGTCTACGAAATGTTGAGCCCCGAGCAGATCGACGAATTCGAGCGCGAGCGGGAACTCAACTTCTCGCATATCGAGCCGCAACTCGGGAATTTCCGCGTCAACGTGCTCCGGCAGCGCGGCTCGGTTTCCTGCGTGATCCGCTACGTGCGGAGCACGATCCCGCCGTTCCAGAGCCTCAACCTGCCGCCGGTACTACTGGAACTCGCGCTCGAGCGGCGCGGCCTGATCCTCGTGGTCGGCTCGACCGGCAGCGGCAAGTCGACCACGTTGGCCTCGATGATCGATCACCGCAACACGACGACCACGGGTCACATCCTCACCATTGAGGATCCAATCGAATACCTGATCCGGCACAAGCGATGCGTCGTCAACCAGCGCGAGGTCGGCCACGATACGCTGAGTTACGAAAACGCCCTGCAGAACGCGCTGCGCGAAGCGCCCGATCTGCTATTGATCGGCGAGATCCGGAGCCGCGAGACCATGCAGCATGCGCTGACCCATGCGCTGACCGGAAACCTTTGCATGAGCACGCTCCACGCCACCAATGCCTACCACGCATTGTCGCGAATACTCACGATGTATCCGCAAGAGGCGCGCTCAGGTCTGCTTTCCGACCTCGCCTATGGCCTCAAAGCCATCATCGGCCAGCGCCTCGTGCGTACGACGAGGGGTACACTGCAACCCGCCGTGGAAGTGCTCATCAATACCAAGCTCATCTCCGAGCACATCGCCAATGGCGAACTGCACAAAGTCAAGGAAGCGATGGAGCAGTCGCTGTCGGCCGGCTCGTGCACCTTCGAGCAGGCGCTAGCCCGCCTATATCTGGCCGGCACGGTGACGTATGAAGACGCTCTTGCGGTAGCCGACTCGCCGACCAATCTCGCGTGGCTCATCAATCAGTCCCAGGTGAACGAGGCGAACAAACGCGAGCGCCGCGCCACGAAGGCCGATTTCGAAGGCTTCGAACTCAGCCGATCTGGCGACCACAGATGACGGAGCCCCCGGGAACACAAGGATAGTCACGTGACGCTTGCCGATGACGCGCAGTCCCTCGCTCGGATCGGCGCGGGCACACCTCCCGAAGACCTGCTGACCGTGCTCGACTGGTGGCGATTTGCGGTCAGCGAACTCACCCGTGCAGGCGCCGCGTTTGGTCAGGGTACCGTCTCTGCAACCGATGATGCGGCGTTTCTCGTTCTCGGTGGGCTGGATCTGCCCCTCGGGGATATCGAACCGTTTGCCCATGCGCGCCTGACACCAGCTGAGCGGGCGCATCTGCATGCGCTACTCGCCGCCCGAACCCGTCAGCGCAAGCCGACCGCCTACGTGCTCGGGTTCACGGAACTCGTGGGGCAGCGGTTCCGCGTCGATCCGAACGTGCTCATTCCCCGTTCCTATTTGGCGGAACTCGTCGTCGACGATGCACCGCCATGGCTAGAAGGTCCACCGGAACGGATCCTCGACATGTGTACCGGGTCGGGTTGTCTCGCCATCCTTGCCGCGCAGGTCTTCCCTGACGCTCATGTGATCGCAGTCGATCTCTCCCCAGAAGCGCTCGCCGTCGCGCGCGAAAATGTCCAACTCCACAGCCTCGAGAACCGGATTTCACTCCGGCAAGGCGACGGCTTGAGTGCGGTCCGCGGCGAGCGCTTCGATCTCATTCTGTGCAACCCGCCCTACGTGACCACCGCCAGCATGGACGCGCTGCCACCCGAGTTCCGCTGGGAGCCCGCGCTCGCCTTGGCCGCCGGTGAGGACGGCAACGCTTTCCTGCGCCACTTCCTTCCCGCACTGCCCGCGCATCTCACCGCGCGCGGCGTGACCCTCGTCGATGTCGGCCACAACCGCAGGCTTGTCGAAGCGGCATTTCCCGACCTGCCGTTCACGTGGCTCGCCACCGAGGGCGCCGAGGACGGTGTCTTCCTGCTCAGGCGAGGTGATCTCTGATGGGACGCACACTCGCGCTCGTCGGCGGCGGACACGCGCACGTGGAGGTGCTTCGGCAGCTCGCCGAGAAGCCGATCAGCGATCTCGACGTCGCCCTTTTCGATCCGTCGCCATCGGTGTGGTACTCGGGCATGGTGCCGGGCGTCATCGCGGGCCATTACGAACCGGCAGAGGCCAAGGTCAATCTCTGGGCCCTCTGCCAGCGCGCACGGGTTCGCTTCTTCGAAACCTCGGTGACGCGGATCGATGCCCAGAACCAGCGCATCTACACCGCCCTAGGGGAGAAACATTTCTACGACATGCTTTCGCTCAACATCGGCGGTGCAACACGTCAGCTGCCGATCATGGAGGGTGCCTTCGCGGTGCCGGTCAAGCCGATCGGCGGCTTGGTGGACATGGTGGAAGAGCGGTCGCAGTTGACCGTCTCGCACGCGAGGACGGCCGTCATCGGCGGCGGCGCGGCGGCCGTGGAAGTCGTGCTCGCTCTCGCACATCGATGGAGCAACCGCGAAGGGCAACTATCGATCATCAGCGACGGGCCACTCCTTGCGGGATTCCCGGCGTCCGCCCGCCGAGCTGCGCTTGCCGCCTGCGCACGCTACCGCATCCAGGTCCGCGAAGGCCAGCGAGTGGTCCGCATAGAGCCTGGGCGCGTCTGCCTTGCTTCGGGCGATCCAATCGTGTCACACGTCGCGATCCTCGCCACCGGGCATGCAGCCCCGGAGCTGATTCGCACGAGCGGCCTGGAGATGGCCCGCGACGGTACGGTTGCAACCAACGAGTCGCTCCAGTCGGTCAATCAGCCCAATGTGTTTGCCGTAGGCGACTGCGCCTCTGTCGTGGGCGGCCGTCATCCCAAATCTGGCGTGACCTCCGTTCGCCAGGGACGCGTGTTGCTCTCCTGTCTCGATGCCTACGCCCGGGGCCAGCCCCTGCCAAAGTGGCAATCGGGTACTGAAGCGCTGGCCTTGATCTCGCTGGGTGATCGGCGGGCGATTGCCGCGCGCAACGGTATCGCGCTCACAGGCGCGTGGGCGTGGCGTTGGAAGGACGCGATCGACCGGCGCTGGATCAAACGCTACGCAGTCTGACTGGGCCCCGCGGGCACCGACCCGCTGCGGGTCGCCGGAGAGGCGGGAGCCTTGTCATCGATAGCTCGGGCGGCTGACTGCCTCGATGACCGCCGTGCCGAAGCTCGATCCGAGACGTCGCGCGAAGCGCTCGAACGGCGACTCCTCGATCGTGTAGTCATAGACGTCCTCGGCCTTGATGACGTCACGTGCGAGTTCATCGACGCTGCCATGCGCATCGATCAAGCCCAGACCCAGCGCCTGGGACCCATTCCACACGAGCCCGCTGAACAAGCCCGGCGCTTCCTTGAGCCGGCTGCCGCGCCCCTCGCGAACGGCCTTGATGAACTGCTGATGCACGTCGGCGAGCACGCTTTCCATGTGCAATTTGTGCTCCGGCTTGAGCGGTGCCAGAGGATCGAGAAAGGCCTTGTGGTCACCCGCCGTGATGGTGCGGTTGTCGATGCCGATCTTCTCCATGAGCTTGTCGGCACCGATGCCTTGATAGATCACACCGATCGAGCCGATCAGGCTCGAAGGATCGGCGTAGATCCGGTCTGCGGCCGCCGCGACGTAGTAACAGCCCGAGGCGCAGATTTCGTCGACCACGACATAGAGCGGCTTGTCCGGGTATTGGGCCCGCAGGCGGCGAATCTCGGCATACAGTCGCGCCGACTGTACCGGCGAGCCGCCGGGCGAGTTCACCGAGAGCACGACGGCGGCGCTGTGGGTCGCTTTGAACGCGCTCCGGAGCGCCTCGCCGATCTTCTCGAAGCTGGCCGGCGACTTATCGGAGATCTGCCCTTCGAGCTTGACCAGCGCGGTGTGGCGCCCCACGGGATCGGACCGACCGGCATCGTGGCCGAGCCAACCCATCCAGTGCCCGATCACGAGCGCGATCAGCCCGAGCCAGACGAGGCGGAAGAAGATCGACCAGCGGCGTCTCGCCCGGGTCTCCTTGAGCTGCGCCATGGCCAGATTCGCGAGCAGCTCGCGCTCCCAGCCTTCGCGCGGGGGAAGTTGTTCATCGTTCATCACAGGTCGCCCGGGTGAAGCAAGGCCGCCAGTTCAGCCACGGAATCTACCAAAGCCACCGAGGGGCAGGTGGTCAGAAGCGCCGCATCATGCGCACCATAGGTGACGCCGATGGCCGGCGTACCGGCGTTGGCGGCCAGCTGGAGATCGTGCGTCGTGTCGCCGATCATGAGCGCCTGCGCGGGCGCCACACCGGTGCGCTCGAAGATCGCGTGCAACATCCCGGGATGAGGCTTCGCAAAGCCCTCGTCGGCGCAGCGGGTTGCGACGAAGTACGAGCCGAGTCCCATCTGATCGAGTGCCCGGTCGAGCCCGCGCCGGGACTTTCCGGTCGCAATCGCCAGGTCGAACCCGTGGGTCTGCAACCGATCGAGCATGGGTCGCACCCCGTCGAACAAGACGATCTCTTCCTCGGCGGACAGGAAGTGGATGCGATAGCGCTCGATTAGTCGTGGCAAGTCGGCCTCGCGCAACGTCGGAATGGCATGGGCGAGCGCAGCCTGAAGGCCCATGCCGATGATGTAGGCCGCTTGCGCATCGGTCGGGACGGGATAGCCGAGATCCGCCGCAGCGCGCTGCAAGGCCCGCTTGATGACCGCAGTCGAGTCGGCGAGCGTACCGTCCCAATCGAACACGATGAGGCGAGGGTGGGTGTTCATGACGTCTCGCGAGTGCTTTCCCAGAACGCAGCGAGCTCCTTCGGCAGAGGTGAGGCGATCGCGAGCGTCTGGCCGGTCACCGGATGCTGGAAGCTGAAACTTGCAGCATGGAGAAACATTCGGGTCAGCGGAACCGGCGTGCGCCGCGCGAGTTCCCGATTCAGAGCGGGGTCGCCGTATTTCGCATCCCCGAGAATCGGAAAGCCGAGATGTTCGAGATGAACGCGAATCTGATGCGTCCGGCCTGTCTTCAGCTCCGCCTCGAGCAGACTCATCGTGCGTCGGCGTTCCCGCAGGTTGAAGATCGTGTGGGCAAACTGCCCCTCTTCCTCGTTGACCTCGACCCGTCGGTCCCCGTCATGGGTGGTGAAGCGCGCGAGAGGCTTCTTGACATGCTGACGGTCGTTCAACCACTCCCCGCGAACCGCCACCAGATACCGCTTGTCGCCGGTCTTTTCACGCATGATGTGGTGCAGCCCGACGAGAGCCGCCCGGGTCTTGGCCACGAGCAGGATGCCGGAAGTCTCACGGTCGAGGCGATGAGCCAGCTCGAGCATCGGCGCGCGCGGACGCTCCTGTCGCAGTTGCTCGATCACGCCCAGGCTGACGCCGGACCCGCCATGGACCGCGAGCCCCGCCGGTTTGTCGATGGCGAGCAGGTGCGCGTCCTCATGGAGAACCGGCAGCGGTGCGAGCACGCGCCCCGCAAGGCAGCCCTCGCCAGGGGCCGAGGCCTGCGGCAGCCGGACTGGCGGAAGACGAACTTCATCCCCCGCCGCCAGCTTGGTCTCGGCTCGCACGCGCGAGCCATTCACTCGGACCTCGCCGGAACGGATGATGCGGTAGACATGCGTCTTCGGCACGCCGCGCAGCTCGCGAATTAGATAGTTGTCGACCCGCTGGCCGGCGTGACTTTCGCCGACCACGATGCGCCGCGGCGGATTCTTCGCCTCAGGACTGTACGCCACGATGCCGACCGGCTCCGGACCCGCTCTAGGAGTTCGCGCTAAGTGCTTCATTTACCTTATACTTTGGACACGTTTTCCGGAGCGATTCGGGCGCGTGGCTTTCAACGTGGCTTTCAACGTGGCTTTCAACGTGTACGTCGCGCCGTGTCACCCGACGCATCGGAAGCGACCAGCGCGCAATTATCGGCGCATGGCGCGGCTCGTTCCCGCTTGGTCTCGACGCACCCGGGATGCCTTGGCGAAGTCCAGTCATCCGGCGGCGCAGGTGATCCAGCAGTGCAGTCGGCCATCGGGCTCCGGATTTGATGCACTGGCGGTCCCGTTGTCGCCGTGAAGGGCAACCGCTGTCACACAATCAGGTCTTTCGCCACGAGCGGTCCCAGTCAACGGGGCGTCGTGGCTTGCACGCTACCTCCGGTGCCTCAAAAAACAGGCGCCAACACAACGCAATTTCAATCAGGCTCGCGCCCGCTCGACCGATCCTCGGCGGCTGGGAGCCCGGTCCGGTCAGTGATCCGTTCTCACCCCTCAGCATCGACCCCCTCGCCGACACCGCTCACGACGCGCGTGGTTCGGCCGGGTTGCGCCCGCTTCACCGGGCTGGTCGCGCGGGTGACGCCCTGGTGCCTTCTGGCGCGCCCGGCGCCTTCTGGCGCGCCTTCCGGCGCGGCGGCTGGTGGGGTCAGACTGCACAACCCGCTTGCCGGGCTGCACGGTCCGCGACCGATGACTTGCGTGCTCGTGCCAACCGGTTCCTTCGGGACCGGCCAACCGTGACGCGCTCCCCGCTGTCTTGCGCCAACCGAAGACAGACCGGGCCCGCTAAACGAACACACGAGGTCGAGGAGCAACACGCGAGCCGCCGCCCCCGCTGAACCGCCCGCCCGGCCCCAAGACCGGAAGGGTCTGCATGAAACGCATGCTGTTCAATGCGACGCAAGCCGAAGAGCTTCGTGTCGCCATCGTCGACGGTCAGAAGCTGATCGACCTCGACATCGAGTCCGCCTCCAAGGAGCAGCGGAAATCCAACATCTACAAAGGCGTCATCACCCGCGTCGAGCCCTCGCTCGAGGCCTGCTTCGTCGACTATGGCACGGAGCGCAACGGTTTCCTGCCGTTCAAGGAGATCGCTCGCGCTGTCCTGGGTGAAGGCGACGGCAGCAAGAAGGTCGCCGATGCGATCAAGGTGGGTCAGGAGCTTCTCGTCCAGGTCGAAAAGGACGAGCGCGGCAACAAGGGCGCCGCACTCACGAGCTACATCTCGCTCGCCGGCCGCTACCTCGTGCTAATGCCAAACAATCCGCGCGGCGGGGGCGTGTCGCGCCGCATCGAAGGCGAAGACCGCAATGAACTGCGTGATGCGATCGCCCAGCTCGAGGTTCCCCAGGGCATGAGCATCATTGCCCGCACGGCCGGTATCGGTCGCTCGGTGGAGGAGCTCCAGTGGGATCTGAACTACCTGCTCCAGCTCTGGAAGGCGATCGATGGCGCGGCCCAGGCCAACAAGGCCCCCCTGCTCATCTATCAGGAATCGAGCCTCGTCATCCGGGCGATCCGGGACTACTACACCGCCGACATCGGCGAGATCCTCATCGACACCGAGGACATCTACGAGCAGGCACGCGGCTTCATGCAGCATGTGATGCCCAACATGGTCACGCGGGTCAAGCACTACCGCGATGACGTGCCGCTCTTCTCGCGCTTCCAGATCGAGCACCAAATCGAAAGCGCGTTCAGCCGCACGGTGAACCTGCCCTCGGGCGGCGCCATCGTCATCGACCACACCGAGGCACTAGTCGCCATCGACGTCAACTCGGCACGTGCCACCAAGGGCGCCGACATCGAGACCACGGCCTTCAACACCAACATGGAGGCGGCGGACGAAGTCGCCCGCCAGCTGCGTCTGCGCGATCTGGGCGGCCTGATCGTCGTCGACTTCATCGACATGGAGTCCGGCAAACACCAGCGCGAGGTGGAGGATCGACTGCGTGATGCGATGAAGTTCGACCGGGCGCGGGTCCAGATCGGCAAGATCTCGCGCTTCGGGCTCATGGAGCTCTCGCGTCAGCGCTTGAAGCCCTCGCTCGGCGAATCGGCCCACCTGCCCTGCCCGCGCTGCCATGGTACCGGCCACATCCGCTCGACCGAATCGATCGCGCTTCACATCCTGCGCATCATCCAGGAAGAAGCGATGAAGGACAACACTGCGCAGGTCGTCGCGCAGGTGCCGGTCGAAGTGGCGACCTACCTGCTCAACGAAAAGCGCATCGACATCCAGTCGCTCGAGGCGCGGCTCAAGGTCACGGTCGTTCTCATCCCCAACATGTACCTCGAGACGCCGAACTACACGGTCAAGCGCCTCAAGCATGACGAGCTCAATCAGTCCGAGCCGCTGCCGACGAGCTACCGCATGGTCGAGCGCCCGGAGGCCGTCGATCCGGTGCAGGCGATCAAGGACAGCGCCAATGAAGTCCGGCAGGAAGCCGCGGTGAAGGGCATCGTGCCCGCACAGCCCGCGCCAGTGGCTGCAGAACCGCCGAGCGCGTCGGCAGAGCAGACGCAACGCGCGCCGCGCACATCTGCCCCGATGCCCGCCTCGGCACCGGCTGACCTGCGCCCGCAGACCACCACGCCCCTGCCGAAGGCTGGTCTCTGGGCCAAGGTGAAATCGATCCTCGGACTCGCGGAATCGCAGCCGGCCGCACCGACCGTCGCTGCCCCCCCGTCGGCGACGGGCACGCGTGGGTCCGCTCCAGCACGCTCGGGTGACGAACGTCGCCTGCGCGACCGCAATGAGCGTGGCGAACGTGGCGACCGGCAGGACCGCAATCGGGGAGACCGCGATGGCCGGGGCGACAAACGCGAACGCGACAGTCAAGCCAGCAAGGGGCAAGACCCGCGCGGCGATCGCCGCCGCGACGGGCTACCGAACGGCAAACCCCGTGACGATCGGAGAGAGGGCGGTCCGCATACACCGCGTGCGGATCGCAATCAACGTGAGCCACGCGCCGAGCGGCCGGCTCGGGACTTTGCAAACGACGCCGCAAAGGAGGCCGCAAAGGAGGCCGCAAAAGACGCGGCCAGGGACGCTGCACGGGCTGCGCCCGAGCACCTCGCTGACGGCGCATCATCCGCGCAAGCCGACCATCGCCCCGAGCGCGAGCCGCGCGGCGACCGCCCGCGCCGTGACCGGGCAGAGCGTGGTGAGCGCTCCGAGCACAGGGAACGTCTGCCACGCGCAGACGCAGCGCAGCCCGTAACGGGTGCGGCCGAGGGGGCACCTCTCGTTGACTCAAGCGGGAGTGAGACTGCGGGTGTCGCCGCAACCGACATGCCCGGCGACACCGCACGCGATCGCACCGACGGCCGCAACTCGCGTCGCCGCGAACGGCCGGAGCGCAGTGATCGCAACGATCGGCCGCCCCGGTCCGAGCGTCCCGCACGCGACCCGGCGGTTGCACAACCGGAGTCCACTGCGGCGGCCCCCAGTGCCACAGTCCCCGAATCCGTGGCGTCCGTACCGTCCCGCGCGGATCGGCCGACGCGTCCGGAGCACACAGATCAGGCTGAACGGCAGGAGCGCGCGGACGTTCGCACGATGCCCTCGGCCGCATCGCCTGCCGCACCGGCGAGTGACGTCCCTGCGCGCCCACCGGCGCAACCGTTCCGCTTCGAGTTACCGCCGGATGCGGGCATCCAGCTCATAGAAACCCGGGTGCCAACGGCTGCTACCCCCGTGGAGGAACCTGCGCCGCGCCTGGGTCGCCAGCGCCCGCCGCGGCCTCAGGTCTCCGAGGAGCCGATGCAGATGGTGGAGACAACGCAGAAGTAACCCGGCGCTGAGAGCAACGGGGCCCCGCGCGCGGGGCCCTGTCATTTGCGCAACCGCCCGGGGCCTAAGCTCAACCGATGCCCCCTGATCCGCTCTTCATTGCCACGAGAAAGAGATACCCACGTGCACCCGAGATTGGGGGGGACTCCAACTGCCGCCCGTGCTTCTCAGGTGCGTATCGTCGGTTATGAAAACGCTGCGCGGCCGCTCCCACGCGGAGCCCTCGCGTCGGATTACGCGACCTCGTCGATCCACGCCTGCTGGATTGCCTCCAGGATCCGCTCGCCGCAGCGCCTGGGATCATCATCGAAGCCCGGCAGCGCAAGAACCTTGGCCATCAGGTCGGTGAAGCGAATCGTCCGCGGGTCGACGTCGGGATGCGACTCGGCCAATTCGATCGCGATGTCGGTGACATCGGTCCACTTCATCCGTTCTTCTCCCGGGCGTGATTGATGGTGTAGCGCGGCAGTTCGATAGTGAGCGGGGCGTCGTTGAGCCGCACCTGGCAGGACAGCCGTGACACGCTCGTGAGGCCCCAGGCCCGGTCGAGCAGGTCCTCCTCGCGCTCATCGAGTTCACCCGTGGCGGCGAAGCCTTCCCGGACGATGACGTGGCACGTGGTGCAGGCCAGCGACTGGTCGCAGGCATGCTCGATCTCGACCCCGTTTTCGAGCAGAGCCGAGCACAGGGTGATGCCCTCGCGTGCATCGAAAGCCGTGCCCTCCGGGCACAGTTCGGGGTGAGGCAGAACCGTGATTCTCGGCATGATCAAAGCACTTCGTTGACAGTCCGACCGGTGAGCGCACGCTTGACCGCACGGTCCATCCGCCGGGCGGCGAACTCGCTGCTCGCGCGGTTCAGGTCCTCGGCCGCGCGCGCGATGGCGCGATGGTCATCGCCCTCGACCAGATGGGCGAGATGCTGCATGCGCTCCTCGAGCGCTGAGCGTTCTTCGGCGGACAGCAGTTCGGCGTCCGCGGCGAGTGCCGTTTCGAGCGCGCCGAGGAGGGATTGCGCCTCGACCCGCGCTTCGGCGAGCGCACGCGCCTGCATGTCCTCGCCGGCGTGGGCGTAAGCCGACTTGAGCATGCCGACGATCTCGTCTTCGCTCAGGCCATAGCTCGGCTTGACCGCGATTTCCGCCCGCACGCCGCGCGTGGTTTCGACCGCGCTCACCGAGAGCAGTCCGTCGGCATCCACCTGAAAGGTCACCCGGATGCGCGCCGCTCCTGCAACCATGGGCGGAATGCCGCGAAGTTCGAAGCGCGCAAGCGAGCGGCAATCCTCCACCCGCTCGCGCTCGCCTTGAACCACGTGCAGGCTCATGGCCGTCTGACCATCCTTGAAAGTGGTGAACTCCTGCGCCTTGGCGACCGGGATGGTCGCGTTGCGCGGGATGATCTTCTCGACCAGGCCCCCCATCGTCTCGAGCCCGAGCGAGAGCGGGATGACATCGAGAAGCAGATGAGCAGCCCCGCCCTCGCGCGTATTGCCCGCGAGCTGATCGGCCTGAATCGCTGCCCCGAGCGCGACCACCTCATCGGGATTGAGATCGGAGAACGGCTCCCGACCGAAGAGCCCAGTGAGCGCGCGCCGCACCTGTGGCATGCGGGTTGCGCCACCTACGAGTACGACGGCATCCACATCGGTCACGGCCAGCTTCGCATCCCGCAGCGTGCGCCGGACGAGGCTCAATGTCCGCTCGACGAGCGGTGCAGTGAGCGCCTCGAACTGCTCTCGGCTCACCTCGAGCGCGCTGTCGAAACCGCATCCCCAGTTGACCTGCAGGGTTGCCGTTTGGTCCGTGCTCAGTGCTTCCTTGGCAACACGCGCCGCGGCAAGGAGGTTCGCCTGCCCCGAGGGCGAGAGTGCGCGGGTCAGGCTCCAGGAGGCAAAGGCGTGTCGAGCGAGAGCCTGATCGAAATCATCGCCGCCCAGGTGTGTGTCCCCCGCTGTGGCGAGCACCTCGAACACGCCCCGCGTGAGGCGCAGCACCGATACATCGAACGTGCCGCCACCGAGGTCGTAGATGACAAAGGTGCCCTCGCTGCGCTGGTCGAGACCATAGGCAACCGCGGCCGCGGTGGGCTCATTCAAGAGCCGGAGCACATGGAGACCGGCAAGGCGCGCAGCGTCCTTCGTCGCCTGTCGCTGTGCGTCGTCGAAGTACGCCGGTACGGTGACCACGGCGCCGTAAAGCGGTCCACCCAGCGTCGCCTCGGCGCGTTCGCGCAGCACGCGCAGAATTTCGGCTGAAACCTCGATCGGTGTGACTTCGCCGTGCCGCGTGATGATGCGGATGCTGCCGCGGTTCGCCTCCGTTGGCGGGGCGAACTGGTAGCGCGCTGCCGCTTCTTCACGCAGGTCCGACATTGCGCGTCCCATGAAGCGCTTGACCGAGGTAATCGTGTTGAGTGCATCATCGCCACGGCGGGCGAGCGCGGCATGACCGACCTCGATCGCTCCATCCTCGGCATAGCGCACCGCCGAGGGCAGCATCGTGCGTCCCGCCTCATCCGGCAGGCACTCGGGGATCGCATTGCGCAATGTGGCCACGAGCGAGTTGGTGGTGCCCAGGTCGATGCCGACCGCGAGCCGCCGGGTATGCGGATCGGGGCTTTCGCCCGGCTCGGAAATCTGGAGAAGTCCCATCGACTGAACTGCGCTCAGGCGAGCGCCGAGAGTTCTTGTTCTACCGCCTCACGCTGCCGCGCGATGAAGCGCATTTTTCGGGCCGCGTCGCGGGCGGTATCGAGCGCTGCCGGATAGCTGGCCGCAAACCGCGCGATCTCGGCATTCAGCTCTTCGGTCATCGCTGCGTCCAGGGCGGCAAGCGCCGTCTCGCTGCCTGCGGCCTCGGCAAGCTTCTCCCGCCACTCGATCTGGCGCATGAGGAACTCGGCTGGCATGGCCGTTTCGCTAGGATCGAGCGCGTCAACGCCTGCCAGTTCGAGCAGGTGTAGCGCCCGAGCAACCGGATCACGCAGGCACTGCCAGGCCGCGTTGACTTCCAGCGCGCGCGCCACCGCGATCTGCTGCTCAGCCGCCGAGCTGGCAGCGTAGCGATCCGGATGAACCGCCTGCTGCAGTTCCCGGTAGCGCGTCGCGAGAGCTGCCGGATCGAGCGCGAAGGTTGGAGAAAGCCCGAATACGGCGAAATGATCGACCGCCATCAGACGGTGAAGGACTCGCCGCAGCCGCACCGAGCCCGCTCGCGCGGGTTGTTGAACCTGAAGCCCTCGTTCAATCCTTCGCGCTGGAAATCGAGCTCGGTGCCATCGAGCACCGCGAAGCTCTTGGGGTCGACGATCACCTTGGTGCCGTGGCTTTCGAAGACGAGATCATCCGGTTCGCTCGCATCCGCATACTCGAGCTTGTAGGCCAAGCCGGAGCAGCCCGTCGTCTTGACCCCGAGCCGAATGCCGATACCGCGCCCGCGCCGCGCGAGGTACTTCTGCACATGGTTCGCCGCCGCTTCGGTGAGTGTGACAGCCATGCAAGTCTCCTCAGGCAGCTTTCTTGTCCGCTGCCCCGTGCTTGGCGCGGTAGTCGGCCACGGCCGCCTTGATCGCGTCCTCGGCCAGGATCGAGCAATGAATCTTCACCGGCGGCAGTGCCAGCTCCTCGGCGATTTGCGTGTTCTTGAGCGCCATCGCCTCGTCGAGCGTCTTGCCCTTGACCCATTCGGTCACGAGCGAGGAGGATGCAATCGCCGAGCCGCAGCCGTAGGTCTTGAACTTGGCGTCTTCGATGATGCCCTGCTCGTTGACCTTGATCTGCAGCTTCATCACATCACCACAGGCAGGCGCACCCACCATGCCGGTGCCGACGTCCGTCGCATCCTTGGCGAACGAGCCGACGTTGCGCGGGTTTTCGTAATGGTCGATGACTTTTTCGCTATAGGCCATGGTTCAACTCCTTGCCAGATTCAATGTGCGACCCACTGCACCTTGCTGATATCGATGCCGTCCTGATGCATTTCCCAGAGCGGGCTCATCGCCCTGAGCTTCTCGACGGTGCGTTTCATCGAGGCGATGGTCTGGTCGATGTCGTCTTCGGTGGTGAAGCGGCCGACCGTGAGCCGGATGGAACTGTGCGCAAGTTCATCGCTTCGACCGAGTGCGCGGAGCACGTAGGACGGCTCGAGCGAGGCACTCGTGCAGGCCGACCCGGAGCTGACCGCCACCTCCTTGATGCCCATGATGAGGCTCTCGCCCTCGACGAAATTGAAGCTCACGTTGAGGTTGTGCGGCACGCGTGACTCGAGATCGCCGTTGACGAACATCTCGGGGATGTCGCGTAAGCCGGCCAGCAGCCGATCACGCAGCATCCGGATGCGCTCGCATTCCGTAGCCATTTCGACCCGCGCCAGCCGGAAGGCCTCGCCCATGCCGACGATCTGGTGTGTCGCCAAGGTGCCGGAGCGGAAGCCGCGCTCGTGCCCGCCGCCATGCATCTGCGCCTCGAGCCGCACCCGCGGCTTCTTGCGCACGAAGAGCGCCCCGACGCCCTTCGGGCCATAGGTCTTGTGCGCAGAGAAACTCATCAGATCGACCTTGAGTTCGGCCAGATCGATGACGACCTTACCCGTGGCCTGTGCCGCATCCACGTGCAAGAAAATGCCGCGCTCTCGCGTGATTTCGCCAATCTCGCGAATGGGCTGGATCACGCCGATCTCGTTGTTGACGAACATCACCGAGGCAAGGATCGTATCCGGCCGAAGCGCCGCCTCGAACGCCTCGAGATCGAGCAGACCGTTTTCGAGGACGTCGAGATAGGTGACCTCGAAGCCCTGCCGCTCGAGCTCGCGCATCGTGTCGAGCGTGGCCTTGTGCTCGGTCTTCACCGTGACCAAGTGCCGTCCGCGGTCCTTGTAGAAATGCGCCGCGCCCTTCAAGGCGAGGTTGATCGACTCGGTCGCCCCGGATGTCCAGACGATTTCCTTGGGGTCACAGTTGACGAGCGCGGCCACCTCGGCGCGGGCCTCCTCTACGGCTTTCTCTGCCTCCCAACCATAGGCGTGCGAGCGCGAGGCCGGATTACCGAAATGCTCGGTGAGCCAAGGAATCATCTTCGCCGCCACGCGCGGGTCGACCGGCGTGGTGGCGCTGTAATCCATGTAGATGGGCAGTGAGTTCGTCATCATTGCTCTCCGCAGTCGGTCTTCACTCGTCACGCTGCCACACGCTCGTTCGCCGCCGCGCGCAGATCCTGCACCACATGGATCGAAGGCGACTTCTGCTCGCGCGCATCGTCCACGAGGGATTGCAGACTCACACCCTGAAGGTAGGCGAAGATATGCCTGTTGAGGCTCGCCCAGAGGTGATGCGTCAGACACTGCCGGTCTTCGTGGCAGTTGCGCTCGCCGCCGCACTGGGTGGTGTCGATCGGCTCATCCACCGCGAGAATCACGTCGGACACCGAGATGGCGGCGGCGGACTTGCCGAGGTTGTAGCCGCCGCCCGGGCCGCGAACGCTCTCGACCAGCCCGTGGCGGCGCAGCCTGGCGAAGAGCTGCTCTAGGTAAGACAGTGAAATCTTCTGCCGCTCGGAGACTTCGGCAAGCGTGACCGGCCCCTCGTGATTGTGGAGCGCCACGTCGATCATGGCAGTGACCGCGAAGCGGCCTTTGGTCGTGAGCTTCATCGCAACGGCTCCCGGACGGGTTGGTAAGAGATCGAGTCGAGCACGAAAGGTTGACTGATTTGCTCAGGATTCAACAATGTCCGAGCGTTTTTGTCAAGCTATTGAGCGCGCGTGGTCCGTCGAGTTCACGCGCTGGATACGATTCCTGTTGTCATGCCCACCCCTGTCCTTTGGCCCGACGAGGGCGCCTCCGAATCTGCCCCGATGAGCGCGCGCTACGGCGACCGCTATCACGCCGGTCGGCCGCTCGAGCAGGCGCGGTCCGTATTCCTCGCCGGGTGTGACCTCCCCGCAGCGTGGGCGGGACGACCGCGGTGGTGCATCCTCGAGACGGGGTTAGGCCTCGGCAGCAACTTCCTCGCCGCGTGGGCGGCCTGGCGGGCCGATCCGGTGCGTCCCGCGCGGCTCCGATATGTGGCCATAGAGGCACATCCCGTGGCGCGCGCCGATCTCGAGCGGCATCTTCGCGACGTCGTGGCCGCCGAGCCCGCGCTTGCTCCGTTCGCCGAAGCCCTCGCTTCTGCCTGGTGGGGCCTGAGCCCAGGCTTTCACCTCCTCGAGTTCGAAGGCGGGTGCGTGACGCTCACCCTCGCCGTGGGCGACGTGAGCCGCGCCCTCCCCCAGGTGATCGGGCGGTTCGACAGCGTCTTCCTCGACGGCTTTGCGCCGGCCAGGAATCCGGCCATGTGGTCACCGCCCGTACTGAGGACCATTGCGCAGCGCTGCACCCACGGGGCCCGTGCTGCGAGCTGGTGCGTGGCCGGGGCGGTGCGCCGAGCACTGGCCGAAGCGGGCTTTCGCGTGGAGCGCGCGAGGGGACTTCCGCCCAAGCGGGAGCGGCTCGTCGCGACCTTCGATCCGCCCTGGCGAGCACCTGCCGTGCCGCGCGCCGAGGCGCTCGAGGGAAAGACCGTGGCCATCGTCGGCGCGGGCCTGGCCGCTGCCGCGCTCGCCGAGGCGTTCGCCCGGCGCGGCGCAGCGCTCACCGTGATCGGCGCCGCCGGGGCCCCAGCCGACGGTGCATCGGGCATCCCTGCTGGACTCATGGCGCCGCAGCACTCGCGCGACGAGTCGCTGATGACGCAGCTCACCCGGAGCGGCATGCGCCTCACACTCGCCCGCTGCGAAGCCCTGCTCCGCGAAGGCGCAGACTACGCCGTGAGCGGCTGCCTGCAGCGCTTCGCCGCGCCACACGGCTGGGCGCCACCGACGGCCGAATCGCTCGACTGGACCCGCGTAGCCACGGCCGGGGAGATCGCAACGAGCCACTGGGCAGGGATCGAAGCCGAGCATGCGCTATGGCATCCACGCGCGGCCTGGATCAGGCCGTCGGCACTCGTGGCCGCGCTACTCGACTGTGCGCGGGCACGATGCCTCTTCGGCCGTGCAGTCGCACGGATCGAGCCACCGCCGGTCACGGGCGAACACTGGACGCTCTACGATGATGCGGACCACATCATCGCCACAGCCGATCGGGTGATCGTCGCCGCCGGCCCGGAGACGCCGCGCTTCGTGCCGGGTCTCGACACGGTTCGGCCGGTGGCCGGTCAGCTCGCCTGGGCGATCACCGACCAACCGCTCGCGAAGGGCTCGCCGTGTAACGGCTTTGGGCACTGGCTACCCGACCTGCCCACGGCGGGGGGCTTCTTCTGGGTGCTCGGTAGCACCTACGAGCCCGGCACGACTCATCATGAAGACGTCTGGGCTGGCTGGCTTACAGCAACGGGCGATCGCCCCCCGGCCGCGCAGGCGGCCCTTACCGAGGCACGCGCAGCGGGACGCCTCCAGCGCTTCCGTGGCCTACGCGCCGCGACCACCAATCGCATGCCGCGCGTGGGGACTGTGGCCGATGGTCCGCTTGCGGGGTTGGGGTATCTCACCGGCCTCGGTTCGCGTGGCCTATCGCTTGCGGTGCTCTGCGCCGAGGCGCTCGCCGCAGCGTGGAGCGACGAACCGCTCTCCGTACCCCGCTCGGCAGCGCGCCTGATGACGCTGACCGCCGACGCTGGCCGCGCATGAGCCCCGCTGACATCGATCCCCTGCACCGTGTGCTCGACTGGCTGCGCGACGGCGCCGAGATTCAGCTCTTCACGGTCACTGCGACTTGGGGCAGCGCACCGCGGCCGGTGGGTTCGTTCTTTGCCGTTCGCAGCGATGGCCAGGCCGTCGGCTCGGTCTCGGGCGGCTGCATCGAGGACGACCTGATCCGACGTACGACGGACGGCGAGTTCACCGGAACACCGGTGGAGCGACTGCGCTACGGCGTCACCGCCGAGGCGGCGCAGCGATTCGGGCTGCCCTGCGGCGGCACGGTGGGGCTCGTTCGAGAATGGCTGAGCGTCGCCTCGGGCCGAGATGGCGGACTCCCGGCCGTGCTCAGGGCGATCGAGCGGCGGGAGCTCGTCGCCCGCGAGGTCGATCTCGCAAGCGGTGCGGTGTCGGTACGCCCGGCGTCTTCAGAAGAGTCGCTGTCGGTCGATGAGGCGCGGATGATCACGGTGCATGGTCCACGCTGGAGGCTGCTACTGATCGGCGCCGGGGAACTGTCGTACTTCGTCGCGCAGTTTGCACTCGCGCTCGGCGACGAGCTCATCGTCTGCGATCCGCGCGCTGCCTACGACGATGCCTGGCGCGGCCTGTCGGCCGTCGCGCGGAGCCATGACATGCCGGACGATTGTGTGCGCGACCTCGCCCCGGATCGGCGGACTGCGGTCCTTGCACTTTCGCACGACCCGAAACTCGACGATCTCGCCCTGATCGAAGCGCTCTCCTCGGAGGCGTTCTATGTCGGTGCACTCGGCTCGCGAAAGACTGTCGCCGCCCGCCATGAGCGCCTGAGGGAATTCGGCCTGACAGAGGCACGACTCGCTCGCCTGCGTGGACCCGTAGGCCTCGACATCGGTGCGCGAACCACGGCCGAAATCGCGTTGGCGATCGTCGCCGAACTGACCGCGCTACGCCGTGGGATGAGGCTGCCCGGGTGCACGCCGTGAGCCACACGCGGCGCAAGTCGCGCTGCGCGCGATCTCAACCGTGTGGAAGTCCATCCGCCGCGCATCGAGGACCAGGAGCCGGCCGACGAGCGGCTCGCCCGAGCCCGCGAGCAGCTTGATGGCCTCAGCCGCCTGGATCGTGCCCACGATGCCCACGAGCGGCGCAAAAACACCCATCACAGCGCAACGCTCTTCCTCGAAGCTCGCCTCCTCCGGGAACAGGCAGGCGTAGCAGGGCGAATCCTCGCGCCGGGGGTCGAACACGCTCACCTGCCCGTCCATGCGGACCGCCGCACCAAAGACGAGCGGCTTGCCCGCCTCGACACAGGCGCGGTTGATCGCGTGGCGGGTCGCGAAGCGATCAGTGCAGTCGATCACCACATCGGCTTCACCGACCAAGGCCGCGAGTCGCTCGCCCTCGAGCCGCTCGGCGAGCGGGACGATCTCGACCGTCGGGTTGATCGCCCGCATCCGGGCCGCGGCTGAGGCGACCTTCGGCTGCCCCACCGTGGTCGTGTCATGCGCGATCTGGCGCTGTAGGTTCGTGAGATCCACCGAGTCGTGATCCGCGATCGTGATACGGCCCACGCCGGCGCTTGCGAGATAGAGCGCGACTGGCGAGCCCAGCCCCCCGGCCCCGATCACGAGCGCATGCGCCTGCAAGAGCCGCGTCTGGCCCTCGATGCCGATTTCGTCGAGCAGAATGTGGCGCGAGTAGCGGGTGAGTTGGGTGTCGTCCATCGGGCGATTTTGCGTCGGCGCAGCAACAATCCACGCCACACCGTCAGAGCGCGTCCTCGGGCGGCCGGGTGCCCAGCTTGCGATAGATCGTCGCCCGCGAGATGCCGAGCCGCTCAGCCGCGGCCTTGACGTTGCCGCGCAGCTCGCGCACCGTGCGGCGGATGAGGTCGACCTCGAGCGCCTTCAATGGCCGGCAAGAAACATCCTCTGGCAAGCTGGTTTTGCGGGCGCCGCCGTGCGGGTAGACCTCGGCACGCACCATCAGGCCGCTCCACAGCGGGAGCTCGGTCGCGCCCCGTCGCCCGGCGAGATCGAACAGCCGCTGCCACTTCATCGCGAAAACGTCCGCCAGATGCGCGCCATGAATGACAGCATCGCCCGGCGCCGGGGGCAATCCAAGCATGTCACAGGCCTCTCGGCTGAGCCCTGTGATGCAGCCTTCGCCGTCGGCCACGAGCCAACCGCGCGGGTGACCGTCCATGGCGAGGTCGGGCCAGTCGATGGCCAGGGCGATTGCATGCGGCTGCGCTAGGACGGCTCGCGTCTCGATCGCGCGCGCGGCGCTCGCCACGAGATGCCGGAGCGCCGGGCGCTCGGCGGCCATGATGCCCGTCAGATCGAGCATGCCCGCGAGGCGCCCGAGGCCGTCGTGAATCGGCGCACCGGCGCAGCTGTACACCGCAGTGTCATCGAAAAAATGCTCGCCCCGATGCAGCCAGACCGGACGGCATTCCGCAAGTGCCGTGCCGATGGCGGTGGTACCGACGCACTCCTCGGAGAGATCCACCCCGACGCGGGCGATGAGGTCGGCATGGCGGTCGGTGCGGTCGATCGGCCCATCCACGGCCACGACCACACCATCGCGATCGGTCAGGATGGCGAAGTAACCCGTGCTTTGCATCGTACGCCGCAGCCCGGCGATCACCGGTTCGGCCGCGGCGGTCAGCCTCTGCGCCCGCTCGCGCACGGCGCGCATCCGGGTCGCTGTCACCAAGTCGAACGACACCGGCGTGCCGGGCGACATGCCCCGAGCCACGCAGCGCCGCCACGAGGCGTCTACCCACGGCGCAAGCGTGGTCGGCAACTCCGTTCCATCGAGCAGTCGCCGCCGGGCCGCAGCGATGGCACGCTCTCGAAGATCGAGCTGCGTCGTGCGAGTGAGTGAAACGGCGGACAGCCCGCTCATGCGATCCTCCCTGTTTTTTGTCTGACGTCGCAGCGCAGATTTTCCTATCGGCTCGACTGATCGAGGATGCCCCGTGTCGCAGTTTGAGAATGATTTCACGGCCTTCGGCGCGCTCCGGGTAAACCCTTACCTCGACGCCAGTGGGGATTTTCACAATGCGGCCGAGAGTTGACAACGAAACCCAAGGAGAGAGGCGAATGCAAAAGGTCCTGCACATCGATGCCGGCAAATGCACCGGCTGCCTGCAGTGCGAAATGGCCTGTTCCTATGAGAACTATCAGGTCTTCGCACCTTCGAAGTCGCGCATCAAGGTGTTCGACTTCCACGCCACCGGAAAGAAAGTGCCCTACACCTGCACCCAGTGCGACGAGGCCTGGTGCCTGCATGCCTGCCCGGTCGAGGCGATCACCGTGGACAAGGCCACCGGGGCGAAGGTGGTGAGCGAGGCGACCTGCGTCGGCTGCAAGGTGTGCACGATCGCCTGCCCGTTCGGCACGGTGAACTACGTGCAGGAAACCGGCAAGGTGCAGAAGTGCGATCTCTGCGGCGGCGAGCCCGCCTGTACCGAAGCCTGCCCGACCGGCGCGATCACCTACATCGATGCCAACTGGACGGGTCTCGGACGCATGGCCGAGTGGGCCAACAAGCTCGGCAATCAGCCGGTAGCAAACTGATCGGGAAGGAGAACGAACATGGCATGGGCAGGAAAAATCCTTCGCGTCAACCTGACGGATGGCACCGTCAAGAGCGAAGCGCTCAACATGCAGTGGGCGCGCGACTATATCGGCTCGCGCGGCCTGGGCTCGAAGTACTTGGTCGAAGAGGTCGATGCGAAGGTCGACCCCCTCTCGCCGGAGAACAAGATCATCTGGGCCACCGGGCCGCTCACCGGCACGATGGCCTCGACCGGCGGCCGCTACACCGTCATCACCAAGAGTCCGCTCACCGGCGCCATCGCCTGCTCGAACTCCGGCGGCTACTGGGGCGCAGAGCTCAAGATGGCCGGCTGGGACATGATCATCTTCGAAGGCAAAAGCCCGAAGCCGGTCTACCTCTACGTCAATGACGACGTGGCCGAACTGCGCGATGCAGCGCACCTCTGGGGCAAGAGCGTCTTCCAGACCGAGGAGATCATCAAGAAGACGCATCAGGACCCGCTGATGCGCATCTCCTCCATCGGCAAGGCGGGCGAGAATCAGGTGCTGTTCGCTGCCGTGGTCAATGATCTGCATCGCGCCGCAGGCCGCTCGGGTGTCGGAGCAGTCGCTGGATCGAAAAACCTGAAGGCAATCGCCGTGCGCGGCACGAAAGGCGTGGGCAACATCCGCGACCCGAAGGCCTTCATGCAGGTCACCTTCGAGAAGAAGAAGATCCTCGCCGAGAACGCGGTGACCGGACAGGGCTTGCCCGCCTACGGCACACAGGTGCTCATGAACGTGATCAACGAAGTCGGCGCCCTGCCGACGCGGAATCACCGCGATGTCCAATTCGAAGGCGCCAAGGACATCTCCGCCGAGGCCATGAAGACGCCGCGCAAGACGGACGGCAAGACCCACCTCGTCACCAACCAAGCCTGCTTTGGCTGCACGATTGCATGCGGCCGCATCAGCAAGATCGACGAAACGCACTTCACGGTGGTCAACAAGCCCGAGTACTGGGGCGCCTCTGGAGGCCTCGAGTACGAGGCGGCATGGGCTTTGGGCGCAGCCAACGGCGTCAACGATCTCGAATGCCTGCAGTATGTCAACGTGCTCTGCAACGAAGAGGGCATCGATCCGATTTCCTTCGGCGCCACGGTCGGCGCGGTGATGGAGCTCTACGAGCTCGGCGTGCTCACCAAGGAGCAGATCGGCATCGAGGCCCCGTTCGGATCGGCGAAGGCACTTGCCTTCCTCGCCGAAGAGACGGTCAACGGCCGCGGCTTCGGCAAGGAAATCGGCCAGGGCGCCAAGCGCCTGACCGCCAAGTACGGCCGTCCCGAACTCGCCATGCATTCGAAGGGCCAAGAATTCCCCGCCTACGACGGCCGCGCGATCCAGGGCATCGGCCTCGCCTATGCCACATCAAACCGCGGTGGCTGTCACCTGCGGGGCTACACGATCGCGAGCGAAGTGCTGGGCATTCCGGTGAAGACCGACCCGACCGAAAGCGAGGGCAAACCGGAACTGGTCAAGGCCTTCCAGGATGCGACTGCGGCGTTCGACTCTTCTGGGCTTTGCATCTTCACCAGCTTTGCCTGGAGCCTGCCCGACCTTGCGCCCCAGCTTGCGGCGGCCTGCGATGACGGCTACACGACCGAGGAATTGGCCAAGATCGGCGAGCGGATCTGGAACATGGAGCGCGACTTCAACAACCGCGCGGGATTCACGGCGAAGGACGACACGTTGCCCAAGCGCCTGCTCGAGGAGGCATGCAAAACGGGTCCCTCGAAAGGCAAGGTGAACGAACTGGCGAAGATGCTGCCGAAATACTACGAGGTCCGTGGCTGGAATCCGGACGGCACGCTCAAGCCCGAGACACGCGCCCGCCTGGGGCTCTGACCAGCCGCCTCCGCACAGGTCGTCGTGGGGGCGTTCGCGCCCCCTTTTTCTTTTGTGTCCCCTTCTGTTCCCGAAAGACGAACGAACATGACTCACCACGTGATACTCGGTGCCGGCCCGGCCGGTGTGATCGCCGCAGAGACGATCCGCAAGCATGCGCCGCAAGATGCGATCACGATCGTCGGCGATGAACCCGAGCCGCCCTATTCGCGGATGGCGATTCCCTACCTGCTCGCGGGCAATATCGCCGAAGCGGGCACGCACCTGCGCCATGCGCCTGATCATTTCGAGCGGCAGCGCATCACCGTTCGCCGCGGTCGCGCGGTGTCGATCGACACCGTAGAACGCGAGGTCGCGCTCGAGGGGGGCGAGCGGCTCGGTTTCGACCGGCTGTTGATCGCAACCGGATCGCGGCCAGTCAAGCCGCCCGTGCCCGGCATAGACAGCCCCGGCGTGCACACCTGCTGGACGCTCGATGATGCGCGCCACATCATGCAACTCGCCACGAAGGGCGCGCGCGTGCTCCAGATGGGGGCGGGCTTCATCGGCTGCATCATCATGGAGGCGCTCGCCACACGCGGCGTCAAGCTCACGGTCGTCGAGATGGGCGACCGCATGGTGCCGCGCATGATGGGCCCGACCGCGGGCGGCATGATCAAGGCGTGGTGCGAATCGAAGGGCATCACCGTGCGCACCGGCGCCCGCGTCGAGGCGATCGAAGCCGAGGCCCCGCTCTCGGCGCGGCTGTCGACCGGCGAGCGCGTCGCGGCCGATCTCGTGATCAATGCAACCGGCGTCAAGCCGGCCATCGGCTTTCTGGAAGGTTCGGTTATCGCCCTTGGAGTCGGTGTGCTCACCGATGCACGCATGCAGACGAACGTTCCGGGCATCTATGCCGCAGGCGACTGTGCCGAGGCGTTCGATGCACTCACCGGCAAGACGGTCGTCTCCGCGATTCAGCCCAACGCTGCCGAACAGGCGCGCATCGCAGCGCTCAACATGGTCGGGCAGTGCGCAAGCCTGCGTCAGGTCACACAAATCAACGTGCTCGACACGCTCGGCATGATCTCGACGTCGTTCGGCAACTGGCAAGGTGTCACCGGTGGCGAGCACGTCGAACTGACCGACGAAACCCTCGGGCGCCATCTCAGCCTGCAGTTCAAGGACGACGTCCTGATCGGCGCCAACAGCGTCGGGTGGACCGACCAGGTGGGCGTGCTTCGCGGTCTGGTCGAAGGGCGTGTCCATCTGGGTCCATGGAAAGACGAGCTTCTGCGCGATCCGACGCTGCTCTCGAAAGCCTACCTCGGCGCGGCACAAGCCCAGGGGCAATGGGTCAGCGCCGCTGATGCACGACGTCGCTGAGAGCGCATGAAGATCACGCTCAAACTCTTTGCTTCGCTCACCGACTGGCTTCCTCCCGAGGCCCGTCGGGAAAATCAGGTCGCGCTCGACTACGACAGTGCGCCGACCGTGAGCGAAGTCATCGAGCGCTTCGCCCTACCGCCGAAGTCGGTGCACCTCGTGCTCGTCAACGGCGCGTTCATTACGCCGGACATGCGGTCCAATCACCGACTCGCAGACGGCGACGTGCTCGCGATCTGGCCGCCGATCGCCGGTGGCTGATTCAACGAACGGCCGCCCGCCATCGGCACCGCCCGAACGCTTTACGCGCCTGATGACCATCACCGAGGCCGAGTGGCTTCGCTCGCTGCCCGGGGCGGTCGCCGGGCACGCGCTCAGCATCGAAGGCCGCTCTGCGCGCATCACGATTTCCAACGCTGGCAACGCAGCGCCGCCTCGTTCGCTCCACATCACGTGGTCCCCGGCCATCGATCTGGTCCTCGGGTCTATTCGACTCGCCCGCCTTCAGGTCGCATTCGATCTGACTTCGATTCCGCCCGAAACACGCACGGCGTTCATGCGAGGCTTCGATCTGCACATGCAGCGCGGCGGCGGCTGAGCCGGCGCGAATGCTTGCGCCGCGCTCCGCACCGACGCTCAACGAATGGCCGAGACGAGCTGTGGTGCCCGCAGCGGCTCGGGTTGCCGCAGCACGTGCTCGAGGGTGAGTCGCACGGTGCGGAAGGCGAGCTGATCCCACGGAATCTCCCGCGGCGCGAAGAGCGCGATCTCCGTGCTCTCGGGTGTGGTCTCCCACCGCGGCTCGATGAGCTCGCCCAAGAACATCATGTGCACCTGATGGATGTGCGGCACCGAGATCACGGCGACGAGCGGACCCAAGGTGACACGGGCGCGGGTCTCTTCCCATAGCTCGCGGAGCGCCCCCTCCTCGACCGACTCGCCGTTTTCCATGAAGCCCGCCGGCAGAGTCCATTTACCGAGGCGTGGCTCAATGCCGCGACGGGCAAGCAGCACGCGGTCGCCCCACAAGGGCACGACGCCGCAGACGATCTTCGGATTCGAGTAATGAATCGTCCCGCAATCCGGGCAGACCCAGCGCTCACGGTGGTCCCCCTCCGGAATGACCCAGGCCACGCGTGCACTGCCGCAGGCGGAACAGAATCTCATCCGGAGACCTCGGCCTGCGGGACAGGCGTCGTGGCCGAGGGGGACACAGGCACCGAAACTCGGATGAAGTGATCGCGGTAGTGCTTCAACTCA
The DNA here is from genome assembly GCA_937944385.1 of uncultured Burkholderiales bacterium. GTDB lineage: Bacteria > Pseudomonadota > Gammaproteobacteria > Burkholderiales > Casimicrobiaceae > Casimicrobium. The sequence continues at coordinate 59,496 of CALDYQ010000003.1, forward strand.
TCGATCGACTCATAGACATCCGCAAGCGCCGTGTGCCGGGTCTTCTTCTGGAACGACTTCTTCACCTCGGGCGCCCAGCGGGCGGCAAGCTCCTTGAGCGTGCTCACGTCGAGATTGCGGTAATGAAAAAACGCCTCCAGTCGCGGCATGTACTTGACCATGAAGCGCCGGTCCTGATGCACGCTGTTGCCGCACAGCGGTGAGCTTCCCCTGGGCACATGCAGCGCGAGAAAATCGAGCAGTATGTCACTCGCCTGCTCCTCGTCGATGCTCGATGCACGCACCCGGTCCACGAGTCCTGTCCTGCCGTGTGTATCCCGGTTCCACTGATCCATCGCCTGGAGCACGACCTCCGGTTGATGGATCGCAAGCACCGGCCCTTCGGCCACAGTCTCGAGATTTGCATCGGTGACGACCACGGCCACCTCGAGGATGCGGCAGGTCTCCGGGTCGAGGCCGGACATTTCCATGTCGAGCCAGACGAGGTGGTTTTGATTGACGGCCATTGCATCGCGGCCGCGACCGATGTGGCAGGGCGCGGCCCGTGAAAGAATCTGCAGGGCATTGTTCCACAGGCGGCAGCGCCCCCCGGTGACGCAGACTCATGACCCTCGCCCCTGAGCTCGAAACACTCGCTTGGCTGGTTATCCTGGCCATCGTTATCGCCTGGGCGACCGAGGTCCTGCTTGCAGCACGCCAGACCCGGCATGTGCAGTTGCACCGCAGCCGAGTGCCCGAGGCGTTCGCTGACACGATCTCGCTTTCCGATCACCAGCGAGCTGCGGACTACACCCTGGCCCGCGGCCGGCTCGCCTCGGCCGAGAGCATCGCCTCGACCCTGCTCGCAATCGGCTGGGTCGCGGGTGGGCTCGCCCTCGCCTGGCAGGCGGCCGGTGCGGTTGCCGGCACGACTGGCCCGCTGGGTGAGGCGCCGATCCTGCGGGAACTGGTCCTGGTCGCCATCATGGCGCTGGTGGGCGGCGCGGTCGGGCTCCCCTTCGCATGGCTCGCCACTTTCCGTGTCGAAGCGCGCTTCGGCTTCAACCGCACCACGCCGGCGACTTTTTGGGCCGACCTCGTCAAGTCCACGATCCTGTCCGCCGCCATCCTTGGGCCGGTTCTTGCGCTCGTGTTCTGGCTGATGCGCGCGGCTGGGCAGACGTGGTGGCTTTGGGCGTGGGGCGTCTTCATCGTGCTGCAGTTCCTGCTGCTCGCGCTCTACCCAACGGTGATCGCACCACTCTTCAACCGCTTCACGCCACTCGACCGGTCCGACACACGCGAGGCGGTCGAAGCCCTTCTTGCACGGACCGGTTTCGCTGCGCGCGGTCTCTACGTCGCCGACGGCTCACGCCGGTCGTCCCATGGCAACGCCTACTTCGCCGGGTTTGGCCGTGCACGCCGGATCGTCTTCTTCGACACCCTGCTCGAGCGTCTTTCGAACAGCGAGATCGTGGCCGTGCTCGCACACGAACTCGGCCACTTCAAGCGCCGTCATATCGCCAAGCGCCTCATCGTGCTCGTGCTCGCCTCCGGTGCCTTCTTTGCGCTCGTGGCCTGGGCGATGCGCTCACCCGCGCTCTACGCCGCAGTGGGAATCGACCCGATCGAAGGCATGGCATCCCCGGGCCTGGCCCTCGTGATTCTGGCGACGATCCTGCCGCCGCTCTTCTTCTGGCTCACGCCGCTCGCCTCATGGTATTCACGCAAACACGAATTCGAGGC
>CALDYQ010000004.1 GCA_937944385.1 uncultured Burkholderiales bacterium
GTCGTCGTGCTGGCGTTCGTCGATGCTGCGCACGTCGAAGCGTCGGCCCTCGGTTCCCTCGGTGTCCCACACGGGCAGATACTCCTGTCCACAGTCGCGGCAGAAGTGGACGTGGTAGTAGCGCCGGCGCCGTTCAGCGTCGCCTGCCACGTACTGCTGGCCGTCGAGCGTGATGGCGCGCTGGCCCGGGGCTTCGAGTGTGGCGTAGACCTTGCCGCCACCCGCGATGAACTGGTGCAGCTTAAACGCGAACAGCGACCTGCCGCTTTCGTCGTGCACGCCATGCGCGTGCAGCAGAAATTCCTGCAGGTACCTGACGCAGACCTCGAACGGCTCGCCCGAGTCGCGCTGCAGTTCCTTGGCCGCGTCGGCCAGCCTGCGAGGGCGGGCCCGGCGCGGCTTGTCCTCCTCGTAGGTCAGACCGAGCGTCAGTTCGACCCACACCGACACCGGGTGCGCTGCCATCGTGGCGTAGTCGACGCCTTTCGGCACGCCGGCGCGGATGGCAGCGCCCAGCCGCGGCCGAACCGTCTCCAGCGTTTCGTGCTCGGGTGTCGTGCGGCGCAGGGTTTCGGTGATGACGTTGCGCTCGGGAATCGGCACGCCGAACAGGCGGGAGGCCACCTGGGCGACGACGGCGTTGCGCTCGGCATGCGTGCCCTCGGTCGCCATGGTGGCCGACGTGCCGATGCACACGAGGTTCTCGGCCAGCGCCTCACGAACCCGGCGCACTAGCAGCGCGACGTCGGCACCCTGGCGGCCGCGATAGGTGTGCAGCTCGTCGAGCACCAGGAAGCGCAAGCCGCGCGCGTTGCGCATGACCGCCTTGTCGATGTCGCTCTGCCTGGTCATGAGCAGCTCGAGCATCATGAAGTTCGTCAAAAGGATGTCGGGCGGATTCGCCGAGATGGCTTCGCGCTCCTCGTCCGACTCCTGGCCGGTGTAACGGCCGAAACTCACCGGCCGCCTGGCGGGGTCTGCGCCGAGGAATTTCTTGAGCTCCTCGAGCTGCGAGTTGGCCAGCGCGTTCATCGGGTAGATGACGATGGCGCGCGTGCGCGCGGTCGAATCGTCGGCCTTGGCCTTCAGGCAGGCGTCGACGATGGGGATGAAGTAGCTCAGCGACTTACCCGAGCCGGTACCGGTAGTGAGCACATAGCTCTTACCGTCAGCGGCCAAACTGATGGCCTCAGCCTGGTGCTTGTGCAGCGGCAGCGCGATGCCTGCCGATGACTCCGACTTGTTCAGGCGAAAGATGCTGGCGCAGGCGGCACTCAGCTGGCCCGCTTGGACGAGTTCCTCGACCGTGCCGCCACCCTTGAAGGTCGGGTTGATCTGGATGAGCGGCTCCGGCCAGTAGCGCTGGCTGCCGTACTGCTGGTCGATGTAGGAACGGATGTCGTCGGCCCGCACGCGCGTGAAGCTGCGCGTGAATTTCTCGTATTCGTCGACCAGATGCCGGCGAAAGGCAAAGACGTCCATCGACTCCCCCTCCAGTAGGTCGCTTTCGGATGTGTTTGAAAAAGCACGGACACTCGGCACGAGCTCGGTGCCCGCGCGTTTGCGTCGGCGCATGAGCGGCCAGCCTTGCGACGCTGGCGCGGCCGCGCACCGTGGCGCACAGGCTGAAGTATCGAGGAAGCACCTTCAAGGCCGGGCCGGCGGCAAGCTTGTCCTTGTCGCTAAGCGCCCGACGCACGCGGCCCGCACCGGTTGCCTCTTAGAGGCGAGGTCACAAGCCAAGGCGGCCGTTTCATCGCATGCTCACACGCTGCCCGAGGAAATGAAAGCAGTTGGCAGCCATCGGCCAGCCTACCGGTTGCGCGTGTTGTTCACCCAGTTGCATGACTTGCGGTAAGAGTCTCGTTGGGTTTTGGTGACTCCACCTACACCGCCTGTGCGGTATGCTCAGAGACCGAGGCTTGTCGACCTGATGATCCAAGTCCGCCGATCGTTCCTGCTGCTTGGCTCCTGCGCCGCTGATGCCGGCAGGTGCCGCAACGCGCATCACCGATGAGCCGGAGGCGGCCGCTCGCGCGCAATGTGACTTTTGCCGCTGAGCATGCGTCCAAGCCGCTGGTAGACCCATGTGCTGAACGGAGCCTGTATGTCCGAGACCGAGGCCACGCAATGTCTCGAGGAGGCCTTGGCGGCCGCCTTGCGCGCCGAGCCGCAGCCCCCGCTTGAACTCGCCCCGGTGCTACGCCGCTCACGCCGTCGCCTGGCAGCGCGTCACCTGTTGACCCACGCGCTGGGCCGCATCTGGCTCGCCCTGGCGCGGCTGTTCGCGCCCGTGGCCGTGCGCTGGCATCGCTTGTCGCGCTCTTCTGCTCACTTCCCTTCTCGATAGAGGTCTTGCCATGGAAACGATGAACCAAACCCTTGCTTGGATGGGCGATCCGCTGATCGCTTTGTATCAACGTTTGGCCGCGCTCGCCCCGAATCTGGTCGGGGCCTTGGCGCTGCTGCTGGCCGGCTATGTGCTAGGAAAGATTGCCGCGGCCATTACACGCCGGGTGCTGGCCCGACTGGGGGCGGACCGGCTCGCCGAAAGCTCGGGACTGGCGGCATTGTCCCGCCAGTGGGGCCTGGAGCGGCCACTTTCAGCTCTCGTCGGGTCGCTAGCGTTCGCTTTCATCATGCTGGCCTTTGCCATCTCGGCGGCCGATGCACTGGGGCTGGCCGCGGCCGGTCAGGCCGTCGCACAGGTGATGCTGTTCTTGCCCAAGTTCGTCGCGGCCATGGCCGTGCTCGTGCTGGGCCTGATGGCGGCAAGCTGGCTGAGCGAGCTCGTACGCCGCGCAGCCGATGGCGCCGGTGTCGAGTACGCGCCCACCCTGGGTCGCATCACCATGGGCGTGCTCTCGGCGCTGGTGGTGCTGATGGCTGTCGATCAGCTGGACATCCGTATCGTGCTTTTGCAAGAAGTCATCGGTATCGCGCTCGCCGCTTTGGGCGTGGCCGTGGCCTTGTCGCTGGGGCTGGGTACGCGCGCTCTCTCAGGCGAAATCGTCAGCGGGGTGTATGTGCGCGATTGGCTGCGCGAGGGCGATCGCATCGAATGGAGTGGCCAGCGTGCCACAGTGCGGGAGGTGGGCACGCTCAAGACGCTGCTCGTGCTCGACGACGGGCGCGAGCTGAGCGTGGCCCATTCGCGGCTGCTCACTCAAGACGTCATCGTCGAGCGCCAGTCGTGAAACACGCGGCCTCGTCGCGGCGACTATGCAGGAACCCAGCGATGCTGCCCTGGTGGCCCAGGCGCGAGCCGAGCTGCCCTACCGCACCGGCGCGTTCGAGGCGCTCATGCGGCGCCACGGCGGACGCATTCGCCAACTGACTCGGCGCTTCGCCGTCAGCGCCGCCGATGCCGAGGACCTGACGCAAGAAGTGATGCTCAAGGTTTTCTTCCAGTTGCCGCGCTTTCGTGCAGAGGCCGCCTTCACGACCTGGCTGTGGCGCTTGACGGCCAACGTCTGCATCGACCATCAGCGGCGGCAAGACGCGCGCCCGGTGATGGTCGCCGGGGCTGAAGATGAAATCGCGCCTGAGCCGGCCGATCCGCGCGACCCGATTGCCGCCGCACAGGCTCGTATGGACGTAGAACGGCTGCTGCGCCAGTTGCCCCCGGAAGATCGCATGGTGGTGCTGCTGCGCCTGCTCGTGGGACTGGAGTTCGCCGAGATTGCGAATACGACTGGTCTAGGGCTATCGGCTGCCAAGATGCGCTATGCGCGCGCTCTCGACAAACTCCGCGTCGCGGTCACGGCTGCTGAGACAAGCTGCGAGCGTTCGGCGTGAGCGCCCTCAGCCAGCGTTGGCTGCCGCGGGCGGGCCGGCAGCACACGCCCCTGGGCCCCCATGCAGGCCTGTGGCGCGATGAAAGAAGCGATTGAACATATCCAATCCCGTGGCTGGAGCCACGGTGTGGAGTCGGGGAGGTGCTGCCTTTGCTTGCGATGACTTGCTGTGGGTCAGGCGGCTATGTCCGTTGGCCTGTCGTACGTCGAGACGCTCGCGCTTCAGACGGGCAGCGTGCGCCCTGTTGCCCTGCGCGTGGCGCGTTTTCGTCCAACCGCGGGTCTTGAGTCCACTGTTCGGGTCGATCTACAAGCGATCCGCAACCGGGCCGGATGCGCCACCTCGCGCGGCTGCTCGATGAGCGCGGGACGCGCGTCGACGCCCGGCACGCGCTGCGAACGGATGTCGTAGACCCCAATCCCGATCCGCGAACGCCCCGAGCGTGCGAGGGCCCGGGAGGCGAGTACGCACTTTGGTGCGGATTCGATCTGAGTGCGGTCAGGGGGTATGGCGTCCAGTCACCCGGGGGGTTCTGACAGCCCGACATGAGCGATGGCGAATCATCCCTGCAAGGCCTTTCTACCGTCCTCCGTGCGCGAGACCGGCGCAAGGCGGGCGGCGGGGTACAGGCAGGCCAACGGCAAGGGCGCTACCAGCCGAGGTGAATCTCGCGCTCGCGGACCCAGCCTGGGGATGAATCGGCGTCGAGGCGAATGATCGTGAGTGCCGTGAGCAGGTCGCGGTAGGACGCCCGCACGACGGGCATCGCTCGTTGCGAGAGATCGTCGAACTCGCGTGCATCCCGCGCGCGGCCGAGGGTGATGTGCGGGTCGTACTCGAACTCGGTCTTCAGGAACTCGGCCAGCGGTCCGCTGTAAAGCCGGTCGTGCATCTCGATCAACGCCTCCCGCCCGACACGCGTGGCCAGTCCCACCCACTCGCTTTGGGCGCTCCACGGCCCGGACATCTCCACCGGAAAGCAGGGCCAGGCGCGCACCACCTTCTGGACGTGCGAGGCGAGCTGGTCGAGCGTGAGACGGGAGTGGAACGGGAAAATCAGCGTCAGATGCGGGGGCATCGTGTTGCCGAGCGGATCATGACTGCTTCGGAAGCGGTCGATCGGGGCCGCATTCGGAAACCGCGGCAACCAGACGATCGCACGCCGGGGCAGCGCGGGCCGAAGCACGTAGGTCAGTTTGCGGCGTGTCACGGCAGGGGGGATGTCTGCTCGAGGCGTTCAAGGCCGATCGGGCGGATCCGCGAGCGATTCGTGTTGTGCGAGGTCTTCAGGGGTATTGATGTTGGCGAAGGCCGACTCGTCGGGAAAATCGACCTCGATGGCGCGCTGTTCTCCGAACCAGCGGTCGATCTTGCGGCCACCCGCGTAAAGAAACGCGAACAGCGCGGGCGCGAGATGGCGCGCCACGAGGGCAAAGACGGGGTGGGTCTGCGCGTCGGTCCGCACGGTGGCGATCTCGGCACCCGTTGACTCGACGGCGGCAGAGAGTCGGGCGACGAGATCATCGGGCAGAAACGGCGTGTCGCACGGCACGGTCACGACCCAAGGTGTTTCTGCGACGAGGAGCCCCGTGTAGAGGCCGGCCAGCGGCCCGGCGAAGCCGTCGAACCGATCGGCGACGACCGGATAGCCGAAGGCCGCATAGGCGTCCGTGTTGCGGTTGGCGTTGATGATGACTGCGGCCACCTGCGGCCGGAGACGGTCGATGACATGCGCCACCATCGGTCGTCCGCGGAAGCGGACCAGGCCCTTGTCGCGCGCATTCATGCGTCGCCCCATGCCGCCCGCGAGCACGAGCCCGGTGACCGCGAGGCTCATCGCCCCCCCTGCGCGGGCGAGACAGGCGTCCCTGTGGACGTGGTCGGAACGTCGTAGACGAAACGCCCCGGGTCGTTGAAGATGAGGAACCGACGATTCACCGCTCGGCCGATCAACGTCATACCCACCTGACGGGCAATCTGAAGCCCCATCTGCGTCAGGCCCGAGCGGGAGACCAGGCAACTGATGCGCATCTGTGCCGCCTTGATGACCATCTCGCTCGTGAGCCGTCCAGTCGTGTAGAAGATCTTGTCGCTGCCCTCCACGCCGTCGAGCCACATCATGCCGGCGATCGCGTCCACCGCATTGTGTCGGCCGACATCCTCCACGAAGTAGAGCAGTTCGGCGTCGGGCGCGAAGAGAGCGCAGCCATGCACCGCCCCCGCCTGCTTGTAGATCGTCTCGTGATGCCGCACCCGCTCGCCGAGCGCATAGAGCGTGCTTTGGCGGAATTCGCCCTCGGGCGGCAGGCGGATCGCATCGATGTCGGCCATCAGGTCGCCAAATACCGTACCGCTGCCGCAACCCGTGGTCTTGGTGCGGTGGGCCAGGCGTTGGTCAAGATCGACGAGCCCTGAGCGCGTGACCACGCTGGCGGCGTTGACATCCCAGTCCACCTGTACCGAGACGACGTCCTCGATGCGCTCCACCAACCGCTGGTTGCGGAGGTAGCCCAGCACGAGCGCTTCCGGCGCAGCGCCGAGGGTCATCAGCGTCAGCACCTCCCGGCGGTCGACGTAGACAGTCAGCGGGTGCTCACCCGCCACGGCTTGAACGACGGTTTCGCCGGATTCGTCGCGGCAGTCGACGTCCATGGTCGATGGACGCGCGGCCGCCGTCATCATGGGGCGCGCGTGAACAGGCGGCGGGGCAGGAACCATGGGCGACATCTTATGTCGATTGGGCGTCAGACCGGCCAGCGCACGACCCCGCCTGGGACGGAACGGCTTGTCGCCAATGTGTGACAATCGGTTTAACTTTGCAGTATTCGAGTGGCGTATGTTGGACAAAGACGGCTTCCGGCCGAACGTCGCCATCGTGATCGCCAACCAGCGCAACCAGGTCTTCTGGGGCAAGCGCATCCGCGAGCATTCGTGGCAGTTTCCGCAGGGCGGCATCAACCCCGGTGAGAGCCCGGAGGTCGCCATGTATCGCGAGCTTCGGGAAGAGGTGGGGTTGAAGCCGGAGCATGTGGTGATCCTCGGGCGCACGCGGGACTGGCTGCGCTACGAGGTGCCCTCGGCCTGGGTGAGGCGTGAATGGCGCGGCTCCTACCGTGGGCAGAAGCAGATCTGGTTTCTGCTGCGTCTGGTCGGGCGGGACAGCGATCTCAACCTTCGCGCCGACGCCAAACCGGAGTTCGACGCCTGGCGCTGGACGGAGTACTGGGTCGATCTCGATGGCGTGATCGAGTTCAAGCGTGATGTCTACCGCCGCGCGCTGACCGAACTCGAGCGCTATCTGCATCACGGCCGCGGGCAGTCTCGGCGCGACCGGCTGTTCCGACCCCCGCCCGCAGAGCCGCCGTCGGCGTATCGGGTCGAGCCACGCGCGGATTGACCGGATCGTTCGTGACGGAGGTTACTTTGCGTCACTTCCGCCGGTGACCGCAATCAGATCGTGCTCGGTTGCCTCGACCACTCGAACGGTGACGACATCGCCCGGCGAGAGCGCCACACCATCCTGGATGTGGACCAGACCGTCGATCTCGGGCGCATCGGCCCAGGACCGGGCGACGGCGATGTCGTCCTGCACGTCGTCGACGATCACTTCGATGGTTCGGCCGATCTTGGCGCGCAGACGTGATTCGCTGATCTGCGCCTGCACTTCCATGAAGCGGGCCCGCCGGTCTTCCTTCACCTCATCGGGCAGAGCGCCGGGCAGGTCGTTGGCGGTGGCTCCCGCGACCGGCGAGTAGGCGAAGCAGCCCACCCGGTCGAGCTGTGCCTCGACCAGGAAGTCGAGCAGTTCCTCGAACTCGGCCTCGGTCTCACCCGGGAACCCGACGATGAAGGTGGAACGGATCGTAAGCTCCGGGCAGACCGCACGCCAGGCCCGGATGCGCTCGATGTTCTTCTCGCCGGTGGCGGGCCGCTTCATGAGCTTCAGGATGCGTGGGTTGGCGTGCTGGAAAGGCACATCGAGGTACGGCAGCACACGTCGTTTCGAGGCAAGCGCGGTCTCCGCCATCAGCGGCAGCACCTCGTCGACCGACGGATACGGATACACGTAGTGCAGGCGGATCCACGCGCCGAGTTCACCCAGTGCCTGGGCAAGCTCGGTCATGCGGGTGCGCGTTGGTCGACCGCCGACGAAGTCGGTACGGTATTTGAGGTCGACGCCGTAGGCCGAGGTGTCCTGCGAGATCACAAGCAGTTCCCGCACGCCGGACTTCACGAGCGACTCGGCCTCGCGTACGACTTCGCCGATCGGCCGGGAGACGAGGTCGCCCCGCATCGACGGAATGATGCAGAAGCTGCACCGGTGGTTGCAGCCCTCGGAAATCTTCAGGTAGGCGTAATGCTTTGGCGTGAGCTTGACGCCGTGATCCGGAATGAGATCGACGAAGGGTTGATGCGCGCGTGGCAGATGCGCGTGGACTGCATGCATGACCTCGTTGGGTGCGTGCGGGCCGGTGACCGCGAGCACCTTCGGGTGGCGGGTGCGGATGAACGCGCCGTTGTCGCGCGCGCCGAGGCAGCCGGTGACGATGACCTTTCCGTTCTCGGCCATGGCTTCGCCAATGGCGTCCAGCGATTCGTTCACCGCATCGTCGATGAAGCCGCAGGTATTGACGATCACGAGATCTGCCTCCGCGTAGTCGCCGACGGTCACGTAGCCTTCGGCCTTCAGGCGCGTGAGCACCTGCTCGCTGTCAACGAGCGCCTTGGGACAGCCGAGCGAGACGAAGCCGACTTTGGGCGCGGTAGCAGTGTTGGCCGCGCTGGTGCGGATGGATGTGGACATGAGGAACGCGCTTGGAGAGGACGGGATCAGTCGCGGTCGGCGCTGCGTGGGCTACCGGAAAAGCCGAAACCCGGAAAGAGCGACTTGGTGCTTTCCTGCATCTTCTGCTGCATCTCGAGGAACATCTTGGAGGACTGCTCGAGATAGTTCGTCATCATGCCCTGAATGGCGGGTGCCTGCATCTGCATGAACTGCTGCCACAGTTCCGCACCGGAGCGCGCGGCATCGCCTGCGTTGCCCGCAGCCAGACCCTGCTCCGCCATCTTGCGCTGGAAGTCGAGAAATGCCCGGACGTTCTGCTCGAACATGCCGCCGACCACGCCCTGCAGCGCACCGCGATAGAAGCGAATCATCTGCGCGAGCATCTCGTTCGAGAACATCGGCACGCCGGCCGCCTCTTCCTCGAGGATGATCTGCAGCAGGATGGCCCGCGTCAGGTCTTCATTGGTCTTGGCGTCGCGCACCACGAACGGCGCGTGATCGAGCACCATCTGCCGGACATCGGCCAGGGTGATGTAACCACTGGTGGCAGTGTCATAAAGGCGACGGTTCGGGTACTTCTTGATCACGCGAACCCCCGTGCGCTGAGCGGACTGCGACGACGTGCTGCTTGCCTTGCTTGCCATCACTGGGGTTTCCTTGGTGCGGTGCGGCATTGTAGTGGCGGGTGGGTCGCCCGGAAGCCATCCCGGCCCATGGCGGGTCACGCGTCGCTCGCGTTCGCAAGAGCGGAAGCGCGCAGATCAAAGCGCTCGGACTGACTGATCACTCTATTCTTGCTGCGCCGCAACAAAAATAACTTGCAACCCGGTAGGCTCGGCCCTAACATTCGTTTTGTGCGCTGCAGCAAAAAAGGTGGGCGATACCCGCCGGGCGCGTTTAAGCTGTTCTTCGTTCCATCGCTCAAATCCACCACCAGGAGTCCATGATGTTGCCCGTTTTCGAACAAGTTGCCGAAATGAACCGCGCCTACATGGCGAACATGCTGAAGAGCGTCGACGCTGCCGTCGAATTCGCAACCAAGGCGTCGGCCTTTGGCGTCAAGGCCACCAACGAGTTCGCCCAGGCGACCGCGGCTGATCTGCACGCGATCGTGGCTGTCAAGGCCCCGCACGAGCTCCTCCCGCTCCGCGCCAAGCAGCTCGAGGAAAAAGCTGACTGGGCCATGAGCACCTCGCGTGAAGCGTTTGAGATGATCTCGAGCGCTCAAGCCCAGGCCATGGCGTTTGCCGAGGCCCAAGCCGCCGAAGCCGCCAAGCTGCTCGTCGCGAACCTCGACAAGCTCGCCAAGGCCGCGCCGCAGAACATGCCCGGTGCCGACTACGCGATCTCGGCGCTCAAGGCCGGTGTGGAGACCTCGATGGCCGCCTTTGAAACAGTCGCCAAGGCGGGCAAAGAGAGCGCCGAGTTTGCCGGTGAGCAGGTGAAGGCCGCCGCGCACACGGCGACCAAGCGGAAGTAATCCAATGTCGGCGCCCTGAGCGCCACATCAAATGCGAGCCCTGCTTCGGCAGGGCTCTTTTTTTGGGACCGGTACGCTGCCCCTCGAGTTTCGCATCACTTCGATCCAGAGCCCAAGGGGTTTGCACCGTGGTGGTTGATGCGGGGTTTGGCGCGTTGCCGTCAGCATGCTGGCGGCAACGCGCAGCGAACACGGCCGGCGGCGTGTATCCAAGGGTGCTGTGCGGCCGGCGGTGGTTGTAGGGTGGTTGTAGTCCTCGTGCCGGTCGGCGATGACGCTGCGCATGTGGCTGAGACTCGCGAACCCGTGCTGCGACAGGCATTCGTCGCGCAAGCGGCTGTCGAAGCTCTCGATGCAGGCGTTCTGCACCGTTCGGCACCGGCTTGCCGGGCTGGATCACGCGCAGCTCGACGCCGTTCCTGGCCGCCCAGGCCTGCATCGTCCGGCCCGCGAACTCCGGAGCGTTGTCGGTGCGGATCACCTTGGGTGAGCCCCGCTCGGCCTTGACCGGGTCGAGCACCCGTGTGACGTACAGTGCCGGGATCGAGGAGTCCACGGCGATCTGCACGGCTTCCTTGCTGCAGTCATCCACAACCGTCAGCGTCTTTGCCCGCCGGCCATTGCCTGCCGCCCGTTGGCCAGCTCGTCGAACACGAAGTCCATGCTCCACACCGCGTTGGGTTGCATCGGCTGTACCAGGGGCTGCCGCTTGGCCACCGGCAGCTTCTTGCGCCGGCGCTCGTGCGCCATCAGGCCTTCCTCGCGGTACAGGCGGTGCGTGCGCTTGACGTTGATCGCCCAGCCGTCGATCCTCAGCCGGCTGTGCAGCATGCGACAGCCGTGGCGGCGGTGCTGGCCGGCAAGCTCCGTCAGGCGCTCGCGCAGCCAGCCGTTGCCGTCGTCGCGGGGTTCGTCGTGAAGGGTGCCGGCGCTCATGCCCACCAGCCGCAAGGCCTGCCGTTCGCTCAGGCCCCGCCCCTGCAGCTGCCGCACCACTGCGCGACGCGCCGCCACGGCCACGCCTTTCCCTAGAGCACCTCGCGCATTGCGTCGATCTCGAGCATCGAGTGGGCCAGCAGCCGCTTGAGCCTCGTGCTCTCCGCCTCCAGCGCCTTCAGGCGCTGCGCGTCCGACACGTTCATGCCGCCGAACCTGGCTTCCAGGCGTAGCAGCTCGGCTCGCTGAAACCATGCTTCCTGCATGCCTCCTTGACCGGTAGCCCAGCATCGGCCTCACGCAGGAAACCCATGATCTGCTCCTCGGTGTATCGCTTCTTCACCGGTCCGATCTCCGTCTCGGGTTGATCGGATGCTCGAGCTGCTCGCTACGAATTCCCGGGTGCAGCGCACCGGAGCCGTGCCTGCGCGTGCGGTGGAAATGAAAAAGGCCCGCCAAGGCGGGCCTCCATCTCGCCGTCGATGCACCGTGCCCGGTGCATTCCTTGGCGACGTGGGGTCAGTTGACCTGAGTGACGACCGTGTCGCCCTTCAGGTTCGGGTAACGAACATGTTCGACTAGCTCCTGGACCTCGCGCTTCGGCGCCGGCGTGATCAGGCTCACCACGATGATGATCAGGAAGCCGAGCGGTACGCCGAAGATGCCGGCCGAGATCGGTGCAATATCCCACCACGTGTTATCGGCGATCGAGGACTTCACGCCGAACACGCCGCGGAGCCATGGCTGCGTAGTCGCCATGTAGTAGAACGTGATGCCGACGCCGGCGAGCATGCCAAGAACCGCCGCGAGACCGGTCGTGCGCTTCCAGAAGATCCCGAGCACAAGCGCCGGGAAGAAGCCTGCAGCCGCAAGCGAGAACGCCGCCGAAACCAGAAACAGGATGTCGGCTGGTTTTTGCGATGCGACGTAGGCGGCCGCGATTGCAACCATAAGTAGGAGCGCCTTCGACACGGCGACACGGGTTGCGGTCGACGCGTTCGGATTCAGCATCTTGTAGTAGAGGTCATGCGACAGCGCGTTGGCGATCGTGAGCAGTAGACCGTCTGCAGTCGAGAGCGCGGCCGCCAGGCCGCCCGCGGCGACCATGCCCGAGATCACGTACGGCAGCCCGGCGATTTCCGGTGTGGCCAATACGACGATGTCGCCACCGATCGCAATCTCTGCCAACTGAACGATGCCGTCCTTGTTGACGTCAGTGACCGAAAGCAGCGAGGGGTCGACCTTCGTCCACGAGGCTACCCATGCAGGGAGTTTTGCGAACTCCGACCCGACCAGCAGGGTGTAGACGTCAAACTTCACGAGCACGGCGAGCGCAGGCGCGGTGAAGTAGAGCAAGAAGATGAAGAACAGTGACCAGAACACCGACTGACGCGCCTCCTTGACGCTGGGCGTCGTGTAGTAGCGCATCAAGATGTGCGGTAGCGCCGCTGTGCCCACCATCAGGCAGAAGATGAGAGCCAGGAAGTTCTTGCGAGCCACTTCTCGCGCCTTCTCATCTTTCGCTGGGAAGGATTCCGCATGACGCAGCGGCGGGTTCGAGCGTGCCTTGAGAGCCGCTTCTTTCTTCCAAGCCGCTTCAGCAGCCTTGGCGTCTTTCGGGTAGCCATCGAGTGCTTTTTGAGCGGCGGCGATGACCTCGGGCGCCGCGTTGCTTGCCTTGGCGTCGTCCAGTGCTTTCTGCAGCGCGGCCTTCTCGGTGTCGTACGACCCTGGCAGCTCTTTGAGCTTGGCCTCTGCAGCGGCAGCACGATCGGCGAAGATCTTCCGGACTTCAAGTTCCTTCGGGTCCTTGATCAGCTCGGCCTCGCGCGCCGTGACCTTTTGCAGCACCGAGCCGTAGACGAGCTGCGGCAGCGGAATGCCCGTGTGTTTCACCGAGAGCCAGATCACCGGGATCATGTAAGCGATGATCAGAATGATGTACTGCGCGACTTGCGTCCAAGTCACCGCCTTCATCCCTCCGAGGAATGAGCAGACCAGGATGCCAGCGAGTCCAACGAACACCCCGATGCCGAAATCGAGACCGGTCAAACGCGCCGTGATCAGACCGACGCCGTAGATCTGCGCGACCACGTAGACGAAGGAGCAGAGGATCGCGATCAGAATCCCGACAAAACGCGCCGTGTTGCCGCCGTAGCGCGCGCCAAGGAAGTCAGGAATGGTGAACTGCCCAAACTTGCGCAAATACGGCGCGAGAAAGAGCGCCACCAGCACGTAGCCGCCGGTCCAGCCCATGATGAAGGCGAGACCGGAGAAGCCCGTCAGGTAGAGCGTGCCGGCCATCCCAATGAAGGATGCTGCGCTCATCCAGTCTGCGCCCGTGGCCATGCCGTTGAAGACGGCCGGTACGCGCCGACCGGCCACGTAGTATTCCGCGGCCTCCGACGTCCGGCTCATGATGCCGATGCCGGCGTACAGCAGCACGGTGGCGAACAGGAAGATGTAGCCGATCCATGCGCGGGGCATGCCGAGTTGCTCGAGGATGGCCAATGCGACGATGAAGACCAGGAAGCCCCCGGTGTACCACGAGTAGACCTTCTTCAGTTGGGCCTTGAAGGCCTTGTTCGAAACAGCGGCGCTCATTCGTCATCTCCTTCGGCCACGCCGTACTCTTCGTCCATCTGATTCATCTTATTGGCGTAGAACCAGATGATGATCACGTAGATGACGAGCGAACCCTGGGCGCCCATCCAAAACGCAAAAGGCCAGCCAAAAAAGTTGAAGCTGAGTTCACGGGCGAAATAGCCCACCACGAACGTCACCACGAACCAGATGGCCAACAGCACTGCCGTGAGTCTCAGGTTTCGCGACCAGTACTCACGATGCTTATCGGTGAGTTGCATCGATGTCCTCCTCGGTTGATGAAATTGCCGCGCCCGCTACAGATTCGACTTGGGCCGAACGTTCCCCGCAGGCGCAAACGCAATGAAGGTTAACTGAGTTGTTGCTCTAGTCAAGGAGAAACGGACTCAGGAGGCTTCATTCTCTGAATGGCACGGAAATGTCAGTGCAATGTAAGTTTTACCGAGACGTTTTTCGCGCTGACGGGAATGCCCTGAATGGCACGGACATGTCAGCGCGATGTAAGGCCCCCGTGTCTCAAGTCGAATCAATTGCTCGACAAGTCCAGCGCCGCCCTGCCGCGCCTCAAAACCGAGGGTCAGTCAGTCTTTCCACCATCGTTCGATGCCGATCCGGATGCCGGTCTCATCCTCGAGTCGCGCAGCGTTCTTCGGATCGAATTCCTTCAGTTTGCGCATCTGTTTTTCTGCGCGTTCCCGGTCGCCGAGGCGAAAGTACACGCGTGTGAGCGCCATCAAAGCAAAGGGTGACATCGGCTGCAGCTTGATGTTCTCGCGCAGCGGTGCCACGGCCTCATCGAGTCGACCGAGCGCGATGAGGCTCATGGCCTTGCCGTACCAGGCGCGGTCCTGCTTCGGATTGAGATCGATCGAGCGCTGGAAGTCACGGAGCGCCTCGATATGTGCGCCCGCCTCCTGCCGCATGAAGGCGAGATTGAACCAGTGATCCGAGTTCGCGGGCTCGAGTGCGACCACCCGCTCGTAACCGGCGATCCCGGCATCCCGCCGGCCCGCCTCGTACTCGAGGTAGGCGATGCGTGCATGGGTGAGTGCATCGTTCGGTCGGACGTCGAGCACCTTGCGGTAGTAATCGATGGCGATGTCGCGCTGCTTGAAGACGAGCGCCCAGGTGGCGATGCGCGTGAAGAACCAGCAGCGGAAGGCATCCATGCTCACGCTCCGGCACAGAGCAGCGGGTACTTCGTGCAGAGTCGAGCGAAGAACAACCCGACGTAGAGCCAGAACAGGAGAAGGAAGGCCACGATGGGCACATGCCGATCCTGGATGGCGGCTGGCGTGATCACGCGCACCGCCTTGGTGACGGGTGAAGTCAGGAAGCGGAACAGCCGGTAGATCGGGTTGTTCTCTCGTGCCGGCCAGTTGAAGATGCCGACCACGAGCTGTGCAAGGTAGAAGATGCCAACCAGCATCACGAGGTTGTGGAGGACGGCGAGGAAGGCTTCCATGGACAATCGATCGGGCAGTTCGGGCGCATTCTAGGGATGCGCCCGGCGCGGCACGTCGTCGTTCCGATGCGCGGGTGCCACCACGACGGTCAACGGCTGCACGCTCACGGGTGCGAACGCAGCCAACTTTTCCGGGGCTGGCGCGGTCAACCTGAGCTTCATCGGCACGACCACGACGCCGCAGAACATCGCGGTCACCTGCACGTCCGGTGACGCGATTCGGACCGCCTCGATCCAGTGTGTCGAGACCAAAGACGCCTCGCCGGGCGTGAACCGCACCTGGCCGCTGTCCTGCCCGGCGGGGTGCTCGCTCGACGTGAATGGCGATGGCAGCGTGACGGCGTCGGCGGATGCCCTGCTGTCGACGCGCTACCTCATGGGCTTCCGCGGCGCTGGCCTGGTCGCTGGTGTCCCGCTGGGCGCGGGCCGGCCGACGGCGACCGCGGTGGAGGCCTTCATCGGCGACGCGGTCAAGTTCGATGTCTTCGGGCGACCCGCACCGGTGGTCAGCAGCACGCAGGATGCGCTCGTACTGGCCCGGCTCATGCTCGGGGTGCCGAACGCCGACCTGCTCACTGGAATCCCGGTACCTTCGGGCGCCACGCTGACCACCGGATCGGCGATCCGGTCGGAGATCAACACCCGCTGCGGAACGAGTTTCTGATCGGACGGGGTTTGACCGGGAGCCCATCGCAGGGCGCCCGGATCAGGCTAGCCGTCAAGACCCTTCCGCGGGGCGCCAGGCGGGCGACCCGAAGTGGGCCGCCCGTGACAGGTCCGCTTACAGGCTCTGCTTCAGCTGCTCGAGGATCGCCGGGTTCTCGAGCGTGGAGACATCCTGCTTGATTTCCTCGCCCTTGGCGATCGAGCGGAGCAATCGGCGCATGATCTTGCCCGAGCGGGTCTTGGGCAGGTTGTCTCCGAAGCGGATGTCCTTGGGCTTGGCGATCGGACCGATTTCCTTGCCCACCCAGTCGCGCAGTTCCTTCGCCAGCTTCGCTGCGCTATCCTTGTCGGTCGGCCGCTGGCCCTTGAGCACCACGAAGGCGACGATGGCCTCCCCGGTGGTGTCATCCGGGCGGCCGACCACCGCGGCCTCGGCGACGAGCGCGCTGTTGGCGACGAGGGCGGACTCGATCTCCATCGTGCCCAGACGGTGGCCGGAGACGTTCAGCACGTCATCGATGCGCCCGGTGATGCGGAAGTAGCCGTGCGCGGTGTCGCGCACTGCACCATCGCCGGCGAGGTAATAGCCCTTGAGTTCCTCGGGGAAGTACGCCTTCTTGAACCGCTCGGGGTCACCCCAGATCGTGCGGATCATCGACGGCCATGGCTTTTTGATGACCAGCATGCCGCCCGAGCCGTTGGGCACATCGTTCGCGGTTTCGTCGACGATCGCCGCCTCGATGCCCGGCAGTGGCAAAGTGCAGGAGCCGGGCACGAGCGGCGTGACGCCCGGCAGCGGCGTGATCATGTGGCCGCCGGTTTCGGTCTGCCAGAAGGTGTCCACGATCGGGCAGCGCTCGCCGCCGATGTGCTTGTGATACCACATCCACGCCTCAGGGTTGATCGGCTCGCCGACCGAACCGAGGAGCCGTAGCGAGGAGAGGTCATATTTGTCCGGTGCATGGGCAGGCGAGGTTTCCGCTGCCTTGATGAGGGAACGGATCGCGGTGGGCGCTGTGTAGAAGATCGTGCACTTGTGGCGCTGGATCATCTCCCAGAAGCGGCCGGGGTTGGGCCAGGTCGGCACGCCTTCGAAGATGATCTCGGTCGTGCCGGTCGCGAGCGGGCCGTAGCAGACGTAGGTGTGGCCGGTCACCCAGCCCACATCCGCGGTGCACCAGAACACATCCTCGGGCTTGATGTCGAACGTCCAACGCATGGTGAGCATCGCGTGGAGCAGGTAGCCGCCGGTCGAATGCTGCACGCCCTTGGGCTTGCCGGTGGAGCCGGAGGTGTAGAGCACGAAAAGCGGATGCTCGGCTTCGACCATCACCGCCGGGCAGTCATCGGACCGACCACCTTCGACCTGTGCCCAGTCGATGTCTTTCGGGCCGTAGGCGACGCTCGCGCCAGTGCGCTTGTAGACGATCGTGTGCCGAACCGCCTCGCAGCCGCCCATTGCGTACGCTTCGTCGACCGCGGGCTTGAGCGGTAGCGCCTTGCCACCGCGCATCTGCTCGTCGGCAGCGATCACGAGGGTCGCACCCACGTCGACGATGCGCTCCTGCAGGCTCTTGGCCGAGAAGCCGCCGAAGACGACCGAGTGCGTGACCCCGAGGCGCGCGCAGGCCTGCATGGCCACCACCGCCTCGATCGACATCGGCAGATAGATGATGGCCCGGTCGCCCTTTTTGTAGCCGAGCGCTTTCAGGCCGTTGGCAAAGCGGCAGACCCGACGGTGCAGTTCGCGGTAGGTGATCGTGGTGACCTGGCCATCGTCCGCCTCGAAGATGATCGCGGTCTTCTCCTCGACCGGCGTGCCGAGGTGCCGGTCGAGGCAGTTGTACGAGGCATTGAGCTCCCCATCCTCGAACCACTTGAAGAACGGCGGGTTCGAGTCGTTGAGCGCCTTCGTGAAGGGCTTCGACCAGATGAGCGTCTCCCGCGCGAGGTCGGCCCAGAAGCCGGCGTGATCGGCCGCCGCCTTGGCCTTCATGGCCTCGAAGTCGGCTGGCTTGACATTCGCCTGCGCCGTGAATGAAGCAGGCGGTGGAAACACACGGTTCTCGACGAGAACGGATTCGATGGCGGCGGACATGGTGCGATCCTCCCTGAGTCAGTTGTGCATGGTTGTCGGTATCGGTGTCCCTGCGAGCGCCCGGCAGGCGTGCGCTGTGCCGGAGTAGCACGAACTGTAACGTCACAGCGTAGGGCGAGACATTGACACAAGTCTTACATAAGACTCGGGCCGGTTTCATGCGGTCACGCACGCCTCGGGGTGGGCGTGTCAACCCGCGTCGGAAGCGGGTGCTAAACTCCTTAGACCGGCTTTACACGTGGCACCGACCACCCAAACGGTGGGCCCGCCGCTCCACGGCTTCCTTTCATGGCTGTCGAACATCGCCCCCCCTCCGCCGCGGCGACGCCGCGCTTGCGGCCCCTACCGTTCTTCATCTTCGGCAGCCGCTGGCTGCAGCTCCCGCTCTACATTGGGCTGATCGTCGCCCAGTGCGTCTACGTCTTCCATTTCTGGGTGGAGCTCGTCCACCTGGTCGAGGCAGCGTTCGGCTCGCAGGCGGCCCTCGAGACGCTCGTGACCAACATCGGCTACAAGGCTGACACGGCCCTCCCCGGACTCAACGAAACCATCATCATGCTCGTCGTGCTGGCGCTCATCGACGTGGTGATGATCTCGAATCTGCTGATCATGGTGATCGTCGGCGGGTTCGAGACCTTCGTCTCCCGCATGAACCTCGAAAGCCACCCCGACCAGCCGGAATGGCTGTCGCACGTCAACGCGACGGTGCTCAAGGTGAAGCTCGCCACGGCGATCATCGGCATTTCCTCGATTCACCTGCTCAAGACCTTCATCAACGCGGCAAACTACACCGAGAAGGTGCTTCTTTGGCAAACCGTGATTCACGTCGTTTTCCTTCTCTCGGCGATGGCCATCGCGGCAACCGATCGCCTGATGAGCAGTCCGCCGGGCACGGGCCCGGACGCCCGAGCGCACTGAAGACCTGTCCCGGGAGGAACGTCTCGTGGCCGTGACTATCCGCGCCCACGACCTGATCGAATCCATCGCTGCGGCGCTGCAGTTCATCAGTTACTACCATCCCGAGGACTACATCACCCACCTCGCGCGGGCCTACGAGCGCGAAGCCTCGCCCGCGGCCAAGGATGCGATTGCGCAGATCCTGACCAACTCGAAGATGTGCGCGCTCGGTCACCGTCCGATCTGTCAGGACACGGGTATCGTCAACGTGTTCATGAAGGTCGGCATGGAGGTGCGCTTCGAGGGCTTCTCGGGCAGCCTGGCCGACGCGGTCGATGAGGGCGTGCGGCGGGCCTACAACCACCCCGACAACAAGCTGCGGGCCTCGATCGTGGCGGATCCGCACTTCGAGCGCAAGAACACGCGCGACAACACGCCGGCTGTGCTGCACGTCGAACTCGTACCGGGCGCGACGATCGACGTGAACGTCGCGGCCAAAGGCGGCGGCAGCGAGAACAAGTCGAAATTCATCATGATGAACCCGAGCGACTCCCTGGTCGATTGGGTCATGAAGACCGTGCCTACGATGGGCGCCGGCTGGTGTCCGCCCGGGATGCTCGGCATCGGCATCGGCGGCACCGCCGAGAAGGCCATGCTGCTCGCCAAGGAAGTGCTCATGGAGCCGATCGACATGGCCGATCTGCTCGCCCGCGGGCCGCAGAACAAGACCGAGGAGCTCCGAATCGAGCTCTACGAGAAGATCAACGCGCTCGGCATCGGTGCCCAGGGCCTGGGCGGATTGACGACCGTGCTGGATGTCAAGATCGCCATGGCGCCAACGCACGCCGCCTCGAAGCCCGTGGCGATGATTCCCAACTGCGCGGCAACCCGGCACGCCCACTTCGTGCTCGACGGGTCGGGCCCGGCGTACTGTGAGCCGCCCTCGCTCGATCTGTGGCCCGACGTGCACTGGGCACCTGACGTCAAGCTCTCGAAGCGCGTGAACCTCGACACCCTCACGCGGGAAGAGGTTGCGAGCTGGAAGCCGGGTCAGACGCTGCTGCTCAACGGCAAGATGCTCACGGGTCGCGACGCGGCCCACAAGCGCATCGAGGACATGCTCTCGCGCGGTGAGCCGCTGCCGGTGGATTTCGGAAATCGCGTCATCTACTACGTCGGTCCGGTCGATCCGGTGCGCGACGAGGTCGTCGGTCCGGCCGGCCCGACCACGGCGACGCGCATGGACAAGTTCACCGAGATGATGCTCGCGCAGACGGGCTTGATCGCCATGATCGGCAAGGCGGAGCGGGGGCCCGTGGCGGTCGAAGCCATCCGCAAGCACCGCGCGGCCTACCTCATGGCGGTGGGCGGTGCGGCCTATCTCGTGTCCAAGGCGATTCGGAAGGCGCGGGTCGTCGGTTTCGCGGATCTCGGCATGGAGGCGATCTACGAGTTCGAGGTCGAGGACATGCCGGTCACCGTGGCCGTGGACGCCAATGGCGAGAACGTGCACGAGACGGGGCCGCGCGCGTGGCAGGCGCGGATCGGCAAGATTCCTTTGCTTCAGGTGTGAGGGCGTGATGCTCGAGCCACTCGCTCGCCTCGAGACTCTGCTCGCAATTGCGCTTGTCTTTGCGGTGGTGGTGGTGGTGCTCGTGCTGCTGCGGCTCCGATCTCTGAACCACGCCGTCAACGACGTAACGGAGGCGCTCTTGGCCGTGGGGCGCGGGAATTTCGCCGTCGAGGTACCCGCCCATGGCACCGGTCCTGCCGCCGAGCTCGGGCGCGCCTTCAATGAGTCGGTGCATCGGCTCCATGATTCGCGTCAGCAGCTCGCGGCCTATCAGCGTACGCTCGAGGAGCAGGTCAAGGAGCGCACGCGTGAACTCAATGCGGCGACCGCCCGTGCGGTCCAGATGGCGCAGACAGACCCCCTGACGGGGCTGCCCAACCGGCTGCTGTTCACCCGCGAACTCGAGGAGAGCGTCCGCCGAGCGTGTAACCAGCGCTCGAAGCTCGGCGTGCTGTTTGTCGATCTGGACTACTTCAAGTCCTACAACGACACCCACGGACATGAGCAGGGTGACTTTCTGCTAAAGACCGTGGCCTCGCGGCTGCTCGCGGCGGTGCGCACCGACGATATGGTCGCCCGTCTGGGCGGGGATGAGTTCGTGATCCTGCTCAAGAAGCTCGACGGCGCAGGCGCCGAGGAGGCAATCGAGCGCGTCGCGCGTGAGGTGCTCGGCGCCCTGCAGGTACCGCTGAAGTTGGGCTCACGCGAGGTCGATGTGCGGGCGTCGATCGGGGCGGCGATGTTCCCGCGCGACGGAAAGACCGCTGCGGAGCTCCTAAAGAACGCGGATGCCGCGATGTACGCTGCGAAGCAGGGCGGACGCGGGCGGGTGGCGGTCTTCTCCTCCGAGTCGGGCCAAGTCCTGGCAGAGCGCACCAGGCGTGAAGTTGCCATTCGCGAGGGACTGGCCAACGCCGAGTTCTTCCTGGTCTATCAGCCGCAGGTGGACTGCGCGACCGGCTCGCCCTCGGGTCTCGAAGCGCTCATGCGCTGGAACCAGCCGGGCAAGGGCCTGGTGGCACCGACGGAGTTCATCCGGATCGCCGAGGAGATCGGCCTGATCAAAGCGCTCGGCCAGCGGGCGCTGGACCTCGCCTGCAGCCAGCTGCTGACCTGGCAGCAGTGCGACCTCTTCCCGCGCATGGCGGTCAACGTCTCAGCCAAGCAGCTCGATGATCCGGACTGGCTCGACAGCGTTGAGTCCACAATCGCCAGCGCACAAATTTCGCCGCGCTTCCTCGATCTC
>CALDYQ010000005.1 GCA_937944385.1 uncultured Burkholderiales bacterium
GGCTGGGGCAGTTGGGCGCGCAGCACAGCCTCATTCCAGCCGATGTGATCGAGCATGCGTTTGAGCAGCGCCATGCCCGCCCATGGGGTGATTTGCTTGTCTGTGAAACCCAACAAAAGCTCCATGCCCAGCCTCCAAAACGACACCGTGCAACACCAGCGCAGCCGTGTCAGCAAAACTTACCGAACCCAGGGCGCCTCGCAAATCAATGTTTCCTCAAGATAATCATACGCTTGCGCTATTGGCTGCCATTAGAAACCAGCAGATATCGGGAAATCCGGGTTCAAGGGTGATCCGGTCACCTACCAACTGCCGAGCCCGGCAGGCGGCGTGAAGTTGGAAACCTTTCTGCCCTGGCGGCTCGTCCAGCATGGCACCAGGCGCGCGGTGATCCCACCCCCTGGAGTCCGGACGGCCGTCGAGGCGCACTCGACCTGGGCCGCTCCCGTGCGCACCGAGATCCCGGACACCGCGCTCCTGCGAGCGCTTGGGCTGGCGCACCATTGGCAGCGGCTGCTCACCGAGGGACGGGTTGCCTCGGCGGCCGAGATCGCCAAAGCCGAGGGGATGGACGTCTCCCAGGTCCATCGCCTTATGCGGCTGACCCTGCTGACCCCCGAGTTGGTGGAGCGCCTCGCCGCCACCCCCGAGCTGCCCGTCGAGCGACTGCTGGGTCGCCCGTGGCCCTATGGCTGGGCCGAGCAGATCCGGGTGCTGACCTCGATGCCCTGACGGGCCCTGTCATCACATCGCCGCCGCCTTCGGGCGGCCTTTTTGCGGCCTGACGATTTCTCTCGGTCGCCGCCGCCGGGCAGTTGCCGACTGCAACCGGCGCCGCTAAGTCCTTGATGGAGCACGTACAGGTCCCCGGAGTCCTCCACGGACACTGAGCGAAAAACAGAGAACAGAGAGGCCGTGAGAGGCGAAGGCGGTCCGAGCCCAAAGGCTGCGTCCGCAAGATCACGCCGCGAACGCGCGCCAACACGCGGGGAACGCGCAAGAAAAAAGGCCAACCGATAAGGGTTGGCCTTGGGGTATTGGTGGACCCGGCGGGAATCGAACCCGCGTCCGAAAGCCTTTGACGGTCAGGACTACATGCTTAGCCCGCTGGTTTGGGTCTCGTCCTCGGCGCGCGCAGGGGCACGCTCGCCTCGGACCAGTCCGCTTGATCTCGGCTGCGCGTCACGGACGCCCGCGCAGCCCAGCGTGGCTAGGGGATACCGCCGTGGATTGCTCCACCCGACGTTCACGCCCATCGGTGCGGCACTCGGGCCTAGGTGTTAATTAGGCCGCGAGACGGCTTTCGCCGTAGAAGCTGTCGTTCGCAGTTAATGCGAGTGGCAGGATTAACGAGGTGTACCGCCTCGGCATGCCCCGAACGCATCTCCGTACTCCCGTCGAAACCAAGGTCGGGCCCGTGAAACTGCTCGAGTGACTGTCAATAATTTTAGGGCGTGGAGTTCCTTTGCAAGACGCGGGCGGACTCAAGGGCAAGCTTGCCGGCCGCAACCGCAGGCCGGCCATGCGCCTCGATATGCTTCGGAGCGCCATGTCCGCCTTTCTCATCCAGTCGTTGAACGGGCTCGCCTCGGCCGCCTCGCTCTTTCTCGTGGCGGCGGGGTTGACGCTGATCTTCGGCGTCACGCGGATCGTGAACTTCGCCCACGGCAGCTTCTACATGCTCGGGGTCTACATCGCGTGGACGGTGGCCGAGGGCGTGTCTGGGGCGGGAGGCTTCTGGGCAGGGCTGGCGGCGGCCGCGCTCGTGGCAGCTCTCGTGGGGGTGACCGTCGAGACCCTGATCCTGCGACGCATCTATCAGGCGCCGGAGCTTTTGCAGCTCACGGCGACCTTTGCTCTGGTGTTGATCCTGAAGGATGTGGCGCTCGCCGTCTGGGGGCCGGAGGATCGGCTGGGCCCTCGTGCGCCCGGAGTCTTGGGCGGGGCCGTGGAATTCGGCGGGCGGGCGTTCCCGGTGTGGGATCTCTGCCTGATCGCGATCGGCGTGGCGATGCTCGGGCTCTTGACCTGGCTCACGCGGCGAACGCGCTTCGGGCTGCTCGTGCGCGCCGCGACCGAGGATCGGGAGATGGCTGCCGCGCTCGGCGTGAACGAGCGCTGGCTGTTCACGGGCGTGTTCGCGCTCGGGAGCGCGCTCGCCGGGCTCGCTGGCGCGTTGCAAATGCCGCGGGAGCCTGCGAGCCTCGCACTCGATCTCGCGTTGATCGCTGATGTGTTCGTGGTCGTGGTGATCGGGGGGCTCGGGTCGATCCCCGGCGCATTCGTCGCCGCGGTGCTCGTCTCGCTCGTGAAGGCATGGTGCATCGCGCTCGGGCAGGTGAGTGTGGGCGCGCTCTCGCTCGATCTGACCAAGCTCACACTGGTTGCGGAGTTCCTCGTGATGGCGGCGGTGCTGCTCGTGCGACCGAACGGGCTGTTCGGGCGGCCGCTCCGGCACGTGCCCGTCGACCGCGAGGCGCTCTACGAGCCGCGGCCTGCGCCCTCGGCGCGGGTACTGACGGGGCTTGCCGTGGCGCTGGCCGCAGTGACGGTTCTGCCGGTCGTGCTCGATGACTACAGCGCAGTGCTGGCCACCGACATGGCGGTGGCCGCGCTCTTTGCCACGAGCCTCGCCTTCATCATCGGGCCCGGGGGCATGGGCTCGTTCGGGCACGCGGCCTACTTCGGCTTGGGCGCCTATGGCGCAGCGCTCGCCGCTCAGGCCGGCTGGTCGTTCGGCGCGGCGTTGGCCGCGGGGCTCGCCCTCGCCGCTCTCGCGGCGGTACTCTTCGGCGCGCTTTCGGTGCGGCTTTCGGGCACCTACATGGCGATGCTCACACTCGCCTTCGCGCAGATCGTCTGGTCGGTCGTGTTCCAGTGGGACGCGGTGACCGGCGGCAGCAATGGGCTCACGGGCGTGTGGCCGCCCGAGGCGCTCTCGGACCGAAACCGCTTCTACCTCTTCGCGCTCGCGCTCTGCGCGGCCGGGGTGTTGCTCCTTGCCTGGCTCAACCTGACGCCGTTCGGCCATGCGCTTCGCGCAGTGCGTGATGCGCGGGTCAAGGCCGAGGCGATCGGGCTGCCGGCCACACGGTTCACCTGGGCGGCCTTTACCGTCGGCGGCACGCTGGCCGGACTCGCAGGTGCGGTGTATGCCTTCTCGAAAGGGTCGATCTCGCCCGATGTGCTCGCGATCCCGCGCTCGGTGGATGCGCTCGTGATGGTGCTCCTCGGTGGACTCAACACGCTCTTTGGGCCGGTATTTGGGGCGGTGCTGTTCACCTGGCTCGCCGATGGACTTGCGCGGACGACCGAGTACTGGCGTGCATCGCTCGGTATCGTCATCCTGGCCGTGGTGCTCAGCGCGCCGCGAGGCATCATGGGCACCTGGGGCGCATGGCGCGCGCGGCGTGCGCGACGCGCGGCACGTGAGGGCGACATGCCCGGAGGCGGCCGATGAGCGCGGCGCCCCGCCTCTCGGCCACGGGACTCGTCAAGCGCTTCGGCGGGGTGGCTGCGGTGCGCGAGGTGTCGTTCGCGGTTGCCGCCGGCGAGACCGTGGCCCTGATCGGCGCGAACGGCGCAGGCAAGACGACCACCTTCAACCTGGTGAACGGCCAGCTCCTGCCGGATACCGGCACCGTGGCGCTCGACGGGCGCGACGTGACGCGGCTCGCGCCCGCGGCGCGCTTTCACGCGGGCATCGGGCGCACCTTCCAGATCACCGCGAACTTTCTTTCGATGCGGGTCATCGACAACGTGCTCCTCGCGCTCGCGAGCCGCGAGGGCTGGGCGTGGCGTCTGACCTCGGTCTTCACCCGGCCCGGGGCAGCAGAAGAGAAAGCCCGGGCGCTGCTCGCGCGTGTGGCGCTCGAGCACGTCGCCGCGGAGCCCGCGAGTGCGCTTGCCTACGGCGATCTGAAGCGGCTCGAGCTCGCGGTCGCGCTCGCAGGTGCTCCGCGTGTGCTCCTCATGGACGAGCCCACCGCAGGAATGAGCGCCGAGGAACGCACCGCCCTCATGACGCTCGCCCGCGAGACGGCGCGGCGGGAGCAGCTTGCGCTGCTCTTCACCGAGCACGATATGGATGTGGTGTTCGGCTTCGCCGACCGCATTCTCGTGATGCACCGCGGCCGGCTGATCGCGCAGGGCGCGCCCGAGGCCGTGGCGCAGGATGCAATCGTGCGTGAGGTGTACTTGGGCGCGGGCCCGGTGGCGAGCACCAGAGGCACCGCATGAATGCACCGCTCCTCTCCGTGCGCGATCTGTCGCTCTGGTATGGCCGGGCGCAGGCGCTCTTTGGCCTCGTCTTCGATGTCATGCCCGGCGAGGTGCTCGTGCTCGCGGGCCGGAACGGCGCAGGCAAGACGAGCACGCTGCGCGCGATCATGGGCCTCGTTCCGCGCGTGAGCGGCGAGATCGTCTACGCGGGCCGGCCGATCCGCGGCATGGCGCCGCATGCGATCGCGCGTCTCGGTGTCGGCTATGTGCCCGAGGATCGGCGCATCTTCACCGAGCTCACCGTGGCCGAGAACCTGGAGGCGGGCCGAAAGCCCGCCCCCGTGGGCAGCCCGATCCGCCCGTGGACAATCGAGCGCATCCACACGCTCTTCCCGAAGCTCGCCGAACTCTCCGACCGTCCCGGTGGGGCGCTCTCGGGCGGGGAGCAGCAGATGCTTACGCTGGCGCGGACGCTCATGGGCAATCCGCAACTGCTGCTGCTCGACGAGCCCTCGGAGGGCTTGGCCCCGCTCGTGGTCGAGCGCATCGCCGAGACGGTTCGGGAGCTGAAGCGCGAGGGGCTCACGATCCTGCTCTCGGAGCAAAACGCCCGCTTCACCGAAGCCGTAGCCGACCGCGTGCTCTGGCTCGAGCGGGGGGTGCTCCAAAATCTCATCGACAACGACACCACAGACAAAAATGAGAAAAACCGATAGAGACCGTATCCTGACCGCGCTCCAACAATTCGGCGGACGCGCATCCAACGCACGCGTGCGAGATCACCTCGGTCTGTCCGAGGAGCGGTACGAAGCGGTCAAAAAAGAGCTTCTCAATGATCAATCCATCGCGCTTGCGCGTGGGCGCGGCGGGTGAATCCAGTTGCGTGGGCAACCCCTTGTATCGGCCACCCGCAGCAGTTTGGATGCCAAAGAGCGCGACCTGTATGCCCCGTTCGTGCAAACACTACAAGACAACGCAAGCGAAGACGGTCTACAACTGCTGGCCGCCGACATCTCCAGAATGCGATCTCGCGGGATGTGGCGCAATCCGGACGTTCTGACCATCGAAGTCAGAAATCATGAGTTTCTGAGGAAGAATGAGGTCATCGTCAGCACATACGAGATCAAGACTGCCGACGGCTGGAACCTGAACGCCGCGTATGAAGCCGCGGCGCACAAGCGTTTCGCACACTACGCCTACCTGGTCGTTGGGCCCGATGGCAACCAGACCGACGACGTGTTTGAAGAGCTGGCCACGGCCTGCGGCCGGCTGGGTGTTGGCCTGATCCGGCTGCAGCGCTACCACAAGAGATTCCGGCAGTTCGTTCTCGTCGAGGCAGAAAACGCCAACCCGGATCTGAGTGCGGTGAATGAATTCATCGGCAGAGTCGTCGATGCGCAGAGAAGTCTCAAAGCGGGGTTGGATGCCTTGTTTCCCAAGTCCCCGCACCCTTGACCTGACTCAACCCATCTCGGCTGGGCCGTATCGCCGCGCCAGCACGGCCGCAAGCCCGATGTAGGTCGCAGGCGTGAGCTCTGCGAGTTCGGCCTTGGCCGACTCGGGGATGGCCAGTGTCCCGATGAAAGCCCGCAAGGATGGGCCGTCCACGCGCTTGCCGCGCGTGAGCTCCTTGAGCGCCTCATACGCACCGGACACGCCGTAGCGGCGCATGACGGTCTGGATCGGCTCGGCGAGCACTTCCCAGTTGGCATCGAGGTCGGCGGCGAGCACCTCGGCGTCGAGCTCGAGCTTGTCCAGCCCGCGAGCGAGGCTGTCGAGCGCAAGCACGCTGTAGCCCACGGCCACGCCCATGTTGCGCAACACCGTGGAGTCGGTGAGATCCCGCTGCCAACGCGAGATCGGCAGCTTGTCCGAGAGATGGCGGAGAAGCGCGTTCGCAAGCCCGAGGTTGCCTTCGGCGTTCTCGAAGTCGATCGGGTTGACCTTGTGCGGCATCGTGGAGGAGCCGATCTCGCCCGCCTTGAGCTTCTGCTTGAAGAAGCCGAGCGCGATATAGCCCCAGACGTCGCGGCAGAGATCGATCAGGATCGCGCCCGTGCGCGCGATCGCGTCGAAGAGCTCCGCCATGTAGTCATGCGGTTCGATCTGCGCGCTCATCGGCTGCCAGACGAGACCCAGAGATTCGACCACACGCCTCGACAGCGCCGGCCAGTCGACCGCAGGGTAAGCGGCGAGATGCGCGTTGTAATTGCCGGTGGCACCGTTCATCTTGGCGCGTAGCGGCACCGCGGCCACACGCTCGCGCGCCGTGCGCAGGCGATCGACGAAGAGCGCGAACTCCTTGCCCACGGTCGTGGGCGTTGCGGGCTGGCCGTGCGTGCGCGCGAGCATCGGCACCTCGGCATACGCCTGCGCGAGCGCGGAGAGGCGCGCGATGACCGCATCGAGTGCCGCGAGCCAGACCCCGTGCACACCCTGACGCAGCATGAACGCATGGGCGACGTTGTTGATGTCTTCGCTCGTGCAGGCAAAGTGCACGAACTCGGCCTTCGCCGCGAGCGCCGGATGCGGCGCAAGCTGCCGTTTGATCCAGTACTCGACCGCCTTCACGTCGTGGTTCGTCTCGCGCTCGATGGCCTTCACCTCGAGCGCGCTCGTGGGTGTGAAATCACTGACGAGTTGGTCGAGCCGGGCGGACTCCTCGGCGTCGAAGGCGGGCAGTTCGCCGATGCCGGGCTCGTCGGCAAGCGCCTTGAGCCAGGCGATCTCGACCCGCACCCGCTCGCGCAGAAGCGCATACTCGCTGAAGGCATCAGCCACGGCCCGCGTCTTGCCCGCGTAGCGGCCGTCGAGCGGCGAGAGCGCGGTGACGACCCATTCTGGTGCCGAAGGCGGTGTCGACGCGGATGCGGTCATGGCAGAACGGGAAGCGGGCAGGTGGGCTGCAGGGGTGGTCATGGTGAAGGGGCGACGCTGCGATCCGAGGGACAGGACCGCGGGATGTATCGCGCAGGAAACATCGCGTCGCAGCGGAAGACTCTCACGAATTATCCCCTCTCGGCGGCTCGCGGCTTGGCTTGCCCTGCCCCCGGCGTGCCGTGAACGGATGGCCTAATACGTCTGACTCTACAACGCGTCTGACACGACAACGCATCACTCCGAAGCGGCACCCTACCCATGTTGAAACTGCTCTACTCCGCCACCAGCCCTTACGCGCGCAAGGTGCGCATCGTCGCCGCCGAGAAAAAACTCGAGCTCGAACTGGTGCCCGCGGATCCGTGGCAAGACGCCCCCGAGTTAGTGGCCGCGAATCCGCTCGGCAAGGTGCCGGCGCTCATCCTGGATGACGGCACGGCGCTCTTTGACTCGCGCGTGATCGTCGAGTACCTCGACCACGTGAGCCCGCTGCATCGACTGCTGCCGGAGAACCCGCGCGAGCGGGTCACCGTGCGCCGCTGGGAGGCGGCCGCCGACGGGCTCTGCGATGCCGCTGTCGCCGCTCGACTCGAATCGATCCGCCCCGATCCGACGACGCCCTCGGTCGCCCTGATCGAGCGGCAACGCGAGAAGATCGGGCGAACGCTTGAATTCCTCGAGCGTGAGCTTGGCGAGCGCGAGTATTGCGTGGGCAGGGCACTCACGCTCGCCGACATCGCAGTGGGCGCCGCGCTTGGCTATCTGCGCTTTCGCTTCCCCGACATCGCATGGGAGGCGGCCAAACCCGGTCTCGCCCGTCTCTACCGGCGCCTGCGCGAGCGGCCGTCGTTCATCGGGACCGAGCCGCCATCGGCGTGACCTCGCCCCCGGGGGCTCCGTCATCCGCCGAGCCGGATGCCCCGAATGCCCGAATCACGTCGGCGCAACGCGTGAGCCGCACCGCGCACGATGGGGTCACCGCTTCGACTGATCCTGCTTGATCGCATCCAGGAGCGCCTTGGTCGGATCGTCAGCGTTCTTGTCGTCCGCCGGGGCCTCTGTAGGGGCCGGCGAGGGCAGTCCGGGCGAGGGCGTGTTGAACTTTTTCTCCGCCGCGTCTTCGGCCTGCTTGCG
>CALDYQ010000006.1 GCA_937944385.1 uncultured Burkholderiales bacterium
CGCGGCGATGCTCGATCGGCTGCTGCACCACGCGCATATCGTGCAGATCAGCGGCGAGAGCTACCGCCTCAAGGACAAGCGCAAGGCCGGGCAGACAACCAGGAGGACCACGCCGGCGGCATGACCGGCGCCGCGCACTGCAATCCATCGTGCCCAGGTGGGTCAGATTTACTTCGGCGTTGACATTGATGCGGCATCCGCTAGCCAAGCTGTCGCGTGACAGGCCCACCAGAGAGCACGCCCGGCGCTCGCTAATCGACGTCTCTTGCAGCATCTTGCCCACCGCCCGTCTCTTGGCCGGTGGGCTCGGCGCTTTACCCCGAAGGCCACTTTCAGCGCTTCGTTGTCCAGCGCCGCCTCGGCCAGCAGAGCTTCCTCAGCCTGACGTTCTCGGCCTCCAGCTCGCGCAGACGCCTCGCGTCGCTGGCCTCCATGCCGCCGCACTTCGCACACCACTTGCAGAGCGTGGCTCTGCTGAAGCCTTGCTTGCAGCACAGGTCTGCCACGTTCACACCGGCATCAACCTGGCTTATAAACTTGACGATCTGCTCTTCTGCGAATCTGCCTCCCCGCATCGCGCTTCTTTTGCGTCGGGCGGATTTTGTTCCTCGCGCTGGTACGGAATTCGGGGGGATTACCGTCACCGTGATCGAGGCCTCAGGCTTCGCCCTGCACGCCGACCTCGGTAAAGCAGCATCAACCGAACACCAGATGGCGACAATTGGTGCTGGCGCGCGCATGATTGGCGTGCCCCCGGGGCAATGAACGCTTTGTATCGCTTCCGCATCCTGGTCATGGGGGCGGGGAGGGTTCACCGGGTAATGTCAAGATACACGGAGAGCTCCTGATGCATGCGACCTTGCCCCTGCTCATTCAAACGGACTTCCCGCCGCTCAGGCGCCGCGCGCTCGAGACGCTACAGGTGAATCTGGGCTACCGCTGCAATCAGCGCTGCCAGCATTGTCATGTCGGGGCGAGCCCGGACCGGACGGAGCAGATGGACGAGGCGACCCTTGCGCTTCTGCTTGGGGTGCTCGAGGCGCGCAGCGTGGCGACACTCGATGTGACAGGTGGCGCGCCCGAGTTGCATCCCCAGTTTCGCCGTCTGGTGACTGAGGCGCGAGCGCTCGGTGTGCACGTCATCGACCGTTGCAACCTGACCATCCTGTCCGAGCCGGGGCAGGAGGATCTCGCCGAATTTCTCGCCGCACATCAGGTGGAAATCACGGCTTCCTTGCCGTGTTATCTCGAAGAAAACGTCGATCGGCAGCGTGGCAGCGGGGTGTTTGCGCGCAGCATCGATGGGCTTTTGCGACTCAACGTGCTCGGCTACGGCGCGCCCGGCAGCCCGCTCGTGCTCAACCTCGTCTACAACCCGCAGGGGCCGAGCCTGCCGCCCCCGCAGGCGGCGCTCGAGGCGGACTACAAACGCGAGCTCGCCGCGCGCTACGGCATCGTTTTCAACCGTCTCTACACGCTCACCAACATGCCGATCCAGCGTTTCGGCAGCATGCTCGTGAGCAAGCGGCAGTTTGCACCGTACATGCAGCTGCTGCGCAAGAATTTTCGCCCCGAGAATCTGGAGGCGGTCATGTGTCGCACGCTCGTGAGCGTGGACTGGCAGGGCAACCTCTACGACTGCGATTTCAACCAGATGCTCGACCTGCCTGCGCGTCCTGCCGAGGGCGTAAGCCGGCTTCACCTGCGTGATCTGCTGACCTCAGGGCTCGACGGGGCGCCGATCCGGGTGGCTGACCACTGCTATGGCTGCACCGCCGGACAGGGCAGCAGCTGCGGTGGGGCGCTTGGCGCGGGCGAAATCGCGGCTTTGGCACCGCGACCCCAGGCGGCCGAGTGATGGCCCGCCGGCGTCGGGTGCTGCGCTGGGTGGGGCTTGCGGGAGCGATCGCGCTCGGAGTCGTG
The DNA here is from genome assembly GCA_937944385.1 of uncultured Burkholderiales bacterium. Classification (GTDB taxonomy): domain Bacteria; phylum Pseudomonadota; class Gammaproteobacteria; order Burkholderiales; family Casimicrobiaceae; genus Casimicrobium. The sequence continues at coordinate 1,924 of CALDYQ010000006.1, forward strand.
CTCTGGCAGGTATTCGATCTCGGCAAGCTGCTCACGCTCGAGTCGCTCAAGGCGAGCCGGGAGGCGCTTGCTGCGCGGGTTGCGGCAGCGCCTGTGGTGTCGGCCGTGCTGTTCTTCGGCGTGTATGTCGCCGCGGCGGCGCTTTCGCTGCCGGGTGCAGCGGTGCTGACGCTCGCCGCGGGCGCGCTCTTTGGCTTCGTTGGTGGCCTCGTGCTCGTGAGCTTCGCCTCGACCCTCGGTGCCCTGCTTGCCTTTCTCGCGGCGCGCTATCTGTTCCGCGATTTCGTGAAGGCCCGCTTCGGCCGGGCGCTCGCGCCGATCGATGCCGGCATCGCCAGGGATGGGGCGTTTTATCTGTTGACCCTTCGGCTGATCCCGGTCTTTCCGTTCTGGCTCGTCAATCTGCTCATGGGGCTCACCTCGATGCGGGCGGGTCGCTATGTCTGGGTGAGCCAACTCGGCATGCTTCCGGGGACGGCGGTGTATGTCAACGCGGGTACGCAGCTGGCTGCGATCACGTCGGCCCGGGACGTACTCTCACCAGGGCTCGTGGCGAGCTTCGTCCTCCTTGGGTTGTTTCCCCTTCTCGCGAAGACAGCGGTCTCCTGGTGGCAGCGTCGCAAGGTTTACGCAGGCTGGCCGCGGCCCACGCGATTCGACCGCAATCTGATCGTCATCGGCGCGGGCGCAGGCGGCTTGGTCACCGCCTACATCGCCGCCGCAGTCAAGGCCAAGGTCACCTTGATCGAAGCACACCGGATGGGCGGCGATTGTCTGAATTCCGGCTGTGTGCCCAGCAAGGCGCTCATCCGCTCGGCACGCATTGCGCGGCTCGTGCGTGAGGCGCGCGTGTTTGGGATCGAAACGGGCGAAGCAAGGGTCGACTTCCCTGCCGTCATGGAGCGCATCCGACGGGTGATCTGCGCAATCGCGCCGCATGACTCGGTTGAGCGCTACCGCGCGCTCGGGGTCGAAGTGCTCACCGCTCATGCACAGCTTGTCTCGCCTTGGGCGGTGGAGGTCACTTTTGCCGACGGCGGCAAGCAAACGCTCACAGCGCGCTCGATCGTGCTGGCCACGGGGGCGGCCCCATTCGTGCCACCGATTCCGGGGCTTGCCGAGGCGGGCTGTCTTACGAGCGACACCGTCTGGTCACTCGAGGCGCTGCCCGAGCGGCTCGTCGTGCTGGGCGGTGGGCCGATCGGCTGCGAACTCGCGCAGAGCTTTGCTCGCCTGGGCAGCACGGTGACCCAGGTCGAAATGGCGCCCCGGCTCTTGCTCCGGGAGGATCCTGAAGTGTCCGAGGCAGTCCGCGCTGCGCTTGCGGCCGATGGCGTGCGAGTGCTCACCGGACATCAGGCGGTGCGGGTTGAGCAGGCCGATGGCGTGAAGCAGCTCATCGTCCGCGTAGAAGGGCTGGGGCAAGAGCTCGCCCTACCGTTCGATCAGCTGCTCTGCGCGGTCGGTCGGGCACCGCGGGTGGAGGGCTATGGGCTCGAGCGCCTGGGCATTCCGCTTACGCCGCGGCGGACGATCGAGGTGAACGCTTACCTCGAAACACGCTACCCGAACATCTATGCCGTGGGCGATGTGGCGGGGCCCTACCAGTTCACCCATGCTGCGGCGCATCAGGCGTGGTATGCGGCGGTGAATGCGCTCTTTGGCGCATTGCGGCGTTTCGCGGCGGATTATCGGGTGATGCCCTGGGCCACGTTCACCGAGCCCGAAGTCGCCAGGGTCGGACTCTCCGAGGAAGAGGCGCGTGCGCAAGGCGTGTCTTACGAGGTCACGCGGTACGGCATCGATGATCTGGATCGGGCGATTGCCGATGGTGCGGCGCACGGCTTCGTCAAAGTGCTCACCGAGCCGGGCCGGGATCGCATTCTCGGCGTGACGATCGTCGGCGAACACGCAGGCGATCTCATCGCGGAATTCGTGCTCGCGATGAAGCACGGGCTTGGGCTCGGCAAGATCCTCGGCACGACGCACATCTACCCGACGCTCGCCGAGGCCAACAAATACGCCGCGGGCGAATGGAAGCGAGCGCATGCGCCCGAGCGGCTGCTCGGCTGGGTGGCACGGTATCACGCGTGGCGACGCGGGTGAGGCGTGTGCGGATGAACAGGGGGAGGCAGACGGCGTCGGCGGCATCGCCCTGGCTTTCGATCGTCATCCCCTGCCTGAACGAGGCGGCGACGATCGAGCGGACGCTCGCCGCGCTTGCGCCGCTCCGGACGCAGGGTGTGGAGATCATCGTGGTCGATGGCGGAAGCGGCGACGCCACGGTCGAGTGCTCACGGCCCTGGGTCGACAGGCTGCTCGCCGCCCCGCGCGGCCGGGCGCGGCAGATGAATGCGGGCGCCGAGGCGGCACTCGGCGAGGTGCTGCTTTTTCTGCACGCCGACACACGGCTGCCGATCGGAGCGCAGCACGCAATCGGCGAGGCGATTCGGCAAGGCGCGCTGTGGGGCCGGTTCGACGTGCGGATCGAGGGCCGCTCGCGCCTGCTGCCGGTGGTGGCGGCGCTCATGAATGCCCGCTCCCGCCTCACTGGAATCGCCACGGGCGATCAGGCGATCTTCGTCCGTCGAGACACCTTCGTTCAGGCCGGGGGTTATCCCGACCAGCCCCTCATGGAGGACATCGCGCTCTCCGTGCGGCTCAAGCGGCTCGGGCGGCCTGCCTGCCAGCGCATGCGGGTCGTCACCTCGGGCCGCCGCTGGGACGAGCGGGGCCCTTGGCGCACGATTCTGCTCATGTGGCGGCTCCGCCTGGGCTATTGGCTGGGCGAGGCGCCCGAGCGGCTTGCCGGTCGATACCGATGAGCTGTGTGGTCATCGTTTTTGCCAAGCGGCCGGTGGCGGGCGCCGCCAAGACGCGGCTCATTCCCGCGCTTGGCGCGGAGGGTGCGGCCCGGCTCGCGGCGCGCATGCTCGCGCACAGCCTTGCTGAGGCGGTGGCGGCGCAAATCGGGCCGGTGGAGCTTTGTCTCGATGTCGAGCCCACCCACCCGGATGCGCAACGATGGCGGGGGCGCGCGGGCGTGAATCTCACGAACCAGGGCGAGGGCGATCTCGGCGAACGGATGCAGCGGGCGCTCGCCCGGGCGCTTGCGCATGCGCCGCGCGCGCTGCTGATCGGCACGGACGTGCCCGCGCTCGACCGCACCCCGCTACGTGCGGCCGCCGAAGCGCTCACCGCGCAGGATGCCGTCTTCGTGCCCACCGAGGACGGCGGCTATGGGCTCGTCGGGCTACGCGCCGATCCGGCCGCGGGGCTTCAAGCCACCCTGGCGTCGCTCTTCGAGAGCGTGCCTTGGAGCACGCCCGAGGTGATGGCGGTGACGCGCGACCGACTCGCAGCGGCCGGGCTTGATTGGGCCGAGCTGCCCGCGCTTGCCGACGTGGACACGCCGGCCGACCTCTACCACGTGCCTGCGGCCTGGCTCGCGTAGACTGGCCGAAGTTCAATCTGCGAAGACGCCTCCGGAAGCGGCTTCGGACGCCTCGTCAGACGCGCTCGGACGGTTTCTCCGCATCCGCTCTACTGCTCATGTTCGACGACCTCTCCCCCTTCGGAAGCGTTCGTGCGCTTTCGGCGGCCCTCGTGGCGCGCGAGATTTCAGCGCGTGAACTGCTCGATGCGCATCTCGCGCAGATCGACCGGCTGAACCCAGGCTTGAATGCGATCGTCACCCTCGATCGCGAGGGGGCCTACGCTCAGGCGGACGCCGTGGATGCGCGGCGGGCGCGCGGCGAACCGACATCGCCTTTGGCTGGGTTACCGATCGCGGTGAAGGACATGGAGCCGGTGCGCGGCCTGAGGACGACGCTCGGCTCACCGATCTACGCCGACTGGGTGCCTGATTTCGACACGATCATGGTCGAGCGCTTTCGCGCGCATGGGCTCGTGATTCTCGGCAAGACCAATGTGCCGGAGTTCGCCCTGGGTAGCCAGACGTTCAATCGGATCTTTGGCGCCACACGCAATCCATGGGATACAGCGCTCACCTGTGGTGGCTCCTCGGGCGGCGCAGCGGTCGCCGTGGCCACTGGCATGCTGCCGTTTGCGGATGGCTCGGACATGGGCGGCAGCCTCCGCAATCCGGCCAACTTCTGCGGCGTGGTCGGACTTCGCCCCTCACCCGGTCGCGTGCCTGTCTACCCGGCAGCCAACCTCTGGTCCACGCTCGGTGTGTTGGGCCCGATCGCCCGCACTGCCGAGGATACGGCGTGGCTCTTTTCCATCCAGTCAGGAGGGGATGCGCGCGTGCCGCTCGGTTGCTGCGGCGATCCGGCGATCTTTCGCGAGCCGCTCGCGCGGGACTGGCGCGGTGTGCGCATTGCGTGGAGCCCCACACTGGGCGGTCTCACCGTGGCACGGGAGGTGCGCACGGCGCTCGAGGGCGCGCTTGCCCGGTTCGAGGCGATCGGGGCGGTCATCGAAGAGGCGGAGCCGGACTTTTCGGGCGCGGACGAGGCCTTCCGAACGCTGCGCGCACTCCACCTGCTCGGCACGCTGCTCGAGCCGTATCGCCGTCACCGTGACCGCATGAAGGACACGGCCATCTGGAACGTCGAACAGGGGCTCGCGCTCACCCCGGAAGCGATCTCTCGCGCCCAACTCGCGCAGTCACGCCTGTTCGAGCGGATGCAGCGATTCCTCACGCGCTACGACTTTCTGATCGGACCGGTCAATCAGGTCGCGCCGTTTCCTGTGGACACGCCCTATCCCACGGAGATCGACGGCGTGCCGATGGCGAGCTATCTCGACTGGATGGCCTCCGCCTTCCGCATCACGATGACGTCCCACCCCGCAGCGAGTGCGCCAGTCGCCTTCACGGCCTCCGGCCTGCCCGTCGGGCTGCAGATCGTTGGCCGCTATGGGGCGGAGCGAGAGGTGCTCCAGCTCGTGCACGCGGTGGAGCTGCCGCTGGCGGCCAGGCATCCGCCCGCCGTTCGACTGCCCGGTGCCTGAGGCCGAGACCTGTGCGCCGCGCGATCTGCCCCGGGGCCGCCGGCCTGTTGTTCAGGCCAGGCCAAGCGCAGCAAGCGAGCCTTTTCCAGTGCGGATGACCTCGGGGGTATCGCCGGTCAAGTCCACCACCGTTGTTGCATCGTCAGGGCAGGCGCCCGCGTCGAGAATCAATGAGAGGTCGCGATTGAAACGCTCCGCGATTTCATCCGGATCGTGGATGGCTTCGGTCTCGCCCGGAGCAATCAGCGTGGCCGAGAGCAGCGGCGCGGCGAGTTCGCGTAGCAGCGCCTGAACCACGGGATGGTCGGGCACGCGCAGGCCCACGGTCGCACGCCGCGGGTGCAGTATGCGCTTGGGCAATTCACGGGTGCCTTCGAGGATGAAGGTATAGGGACCCGGCACACCGCGCTTGAGGATGCGGAAGGCGCTGTTGTCGACGCGGGCGTAGCGGCCGAGATCCCCGAGGTCGGCGCAGACCAGCGTGAGATGGTGCTTGTCATCGACGCCGCGCAATCGGCGCAGCACGGCGAGCGCATCCGCATCGCCCACGAGGCAGCCGAGCGCATAGGCGCTGTCGGTCGGGTAGGCAATCACGCCACCGCGGCGCAGGATCTCGGCCGCCTGACGGATGAGCCGCGGCTGCGGATTCTCGGGATGGACCTGAAAGCGTTGCGTCATAATGCTCTTATGATTTTAAGGAATACATGCCGATTGCCCGGGATGTTTCGCTTCCGGTGAATCTCCAGCACATCAAGCTCTTTTGTGCCGTGGTAGAGCACGGCTTCAGCGTGTCCGAGGCCGGTGCCGCCACCTTCACCGCCCAGCCGGTGGTCAGCAAGCACATCAAGGCGCTCGAGGACGAGATCGGGCTCGCGCTGTTCGAGCGTCGCGGCAAGCGTTTCATCGGTCTCACACCGGCTGGCGAGGAAGCCTATGCCATCGCACGGCGTGTCAATGCCGATGCGATCAGCCTGAAGGCGCTGGCCTCGGAATTCGCCAATGCACGAGAAGGCGTGCTCACGATCGCCACCACGCACACCCAGGCGCGCTACGTTCTGCCGCGCGTGATCATGCAGTTCTCGGCGAAGTACCCTGAGGTCAAGCTCAAGCTGAAGCAGGGCAACCCCAAGCAGTGTGCCGACCACGTGGCCGCCTGCGAGGCCGATCTGGCGATTGCCACCGAGGCGCTGTCGCTCGACCCGCTGCTTGTCACCTTGCCCTGCTACCGCTGGAACCGCGTGGTCATCGCGCCGCGCAAGCATCCGATCGCGAAGGTCGAAACGCTCACGATCGAGGAACTCGCCCGTTACCCGCTCATCACCTACGACACCGCTTTCACGGGCCGCTCGCAGATCGACCGGGCGTTTGCGAGCGCCGGGGTCGCGCCCAACGTCGCCCTCACCGCGCTCGACAGCGACGTGATCAAGACCTACGTGCGCATGAACGTCGGCGTCGGCATCCTCGCCGAGATGGCCTACGACCCGAAGGAAGACGCGGATTTGAAGCGCATCGATGCCTCGCACCTGTTCGCGCCCTCGGTGACCCGTGTCGGTCTGCGGCGCAACGCTTTTCTGCGGCGTTACGTCTACGACTTCATCGTGATGTTCGCGCCCTCGCTCAAGCGCAGCACCATCGAAACCGCGGTCTTTGGAAAATGATCGTCATGCGCCGCACCATCGCTTGCTGCCTGCTCACGCTCCTTGTTTCGATCGGCTGGGTTCGTGCGGCAGCCCCGGTCAATGAAGGGTTGCCTTCGATCGAGCTCACCATCGCGGGCCATAAGCTCCGAGCCGAGGTCGCCGCGGACCCGAAAAGTCGAATGATCGGCCTCATGAACCGCTTCTCGCTCAAGCCGGATCACGGCATGCTCTTCGTCTTCCCCGAGCCGCAGCCGCTCGCCTTCTGGATGAGGAACACCTACGTCCCGCTGTCGATTGCCTTCATCGACGCGAAGGGCGTGATCCTCAACATCGAGGACATGAAGCCCAGGGATGAGTCGACGACCCCATCGAAGGGGCCTGCACTCCACGCGCTCGAGATGAAGCAGGGCTGGTTCCGCGAGCGCGGCATCAAGGCGGGAGACCGCGTGCTCGGGCTCGAGCGCGCCGGACGCGGGCGCTGACCCGTCGTCGCGGCTCCCCGTCGTCTCGCCAGTGCAGATGAGCGAGCGCAGTCGCTTCCCCTCGATCGAATCGCTGCTGGCCCTCGAGGCAGTCGTCCGCCTCGGCAGCCTCGAGGGCGCCGCACGCGAGCTCTCGGTCACGTCGAGCGCCATCGGCAAGCGCATCACACTGCTCGAACGCACGCTCGGCGAGCCGCTCTTCGATCGGGCGAGCCGCGAGCGTCAGCTCACAGCCGCGGGAACGTCCTACATCGAATCCGTCCGCTCGGTTCTCGCGCAGCTCTCCGCCTTTCACGGACCGAGGATGTCCGGCGCGCCCGCTCATCCGGTGCCCGATCGAGCCGTGGCGGAACGGGTCACTCGCCGCCGGCCTCGGGGACTTCGAACCGCTCGCTGGGCCGCGTCTCGTCGATCTCGGTCTCGCACTGGAGGCCGCTGCCTGCGGACAGGGCCTCGCCCTCGCGCGGGCGGCGATCGCACGGCGCTGGATCGAGGCCGGTCAGCTCGTCGACCTGTTCCCCGGCCTGCGCGCCGACGCCGGCACGGGCTATCGGCTCGAGGTTCTGCGGCCCTCGGCACAGGCGCTCGCCTTCGCGCAGACGCTGCGCACTCTCTGCGCGGCGATGTCCGTATCGACGTCGTCTTTCGCTTCGAGAGGCACGCGGCGGACGGCGCGTCGAACCCACGCGGAAAAATCTTCCGGCAGATTTTTCGGTCTTCACAATCCATCGACGCTACGATGCTGCGCAGACCACGTCGCCTGCTATTGCGTCGTGCGACCCCAAGGAGGAAACCCATGCCCGTCATCACCTGTATAGAAGATCTGCGCCTGCTCGCAAAGAAGCGCGTGCCGCGGATGTTCTATGACTATGCCGACAGTGGCTCGTGGACCGAGAGCACTTATCGCGGCAACGAGGCGGACTTTCAGCGGATCAAGTTTCGCCAGCGTGTGGCGGTCAACATGGAGAACCGAACCACCCGCACGACGATGATCGGCCAACCGGTGGCGATGCCGGTGGCGATCGCGCCGACGGGGCTGTCGGGGATGCAGCACGCCGATGGCGAGATCTTGGGCGCCCGTGCGGCGAAGAAGTTCGGTATTCCCTTCACGCTGTCGACCATGAGCATCTGCTCGATCGAGGACGTGGCGCAGGCTACCGACGGACACCCGTTCTGGTTCCAGCTCTACGTGATGAAGGATCGGGACTTCATCGCCAACCTCATCGACCGGGCGAAGGCGGCCGGTTGCTCGGCGCTCGTGCTCACGCTGGATTTGCAGATCCTCGGCCAGCGGCACAAGGACCTGAAGAATGGTCTCTCCGCCCCCCCCAAGCTCACGTTGCCGAACATCCTCAACATGATGACCAAGCCGCGCTGGTGTCTTGGCATGCTCGGCACGTCGCGGCGCGAGTTCCGCAACATCGTCGGCCATGTCAAGGGTGTCTCGGACATGAGCTCGCTCTCCGCCTGGACTGCTCAGCAGTTCGACCCGGCGCTCAACTGGGGCGACGTGGAATGGATCAAGAAGCGCTGGGGCGGCAAGTTGATCCTGAAGGGGATTCAGGATGTCGAGGATGCGCGGCTCGCCGTCGAAAGCGGGGCGGATGCCTTGATCGTGTCCAACCATGGCGGACGTCAGCTCGATGGCGCCGAGACCTCCATCCGCGCGCTGCCCGCGATCGTTGCCGCGGTCGGCGACAAGATCGAGGTGCACATGGACGGCGGCATTCGCTCGGGGCAGGACGTGCTGCGTGCGATTGCGCTCGGTGCCAAGGGCACCTACATCGGCCGCGCCTGGCTCTACGGCCTCGGTGCGTTGGGCGAGGCCGGTGTAATGAAAGCGCTCGAGATCATCCAAAAGGAACTCGAGCTCACGATGGCCTTCTGCGGCCATACCGACATTCGCACGGTCGACCGCTCGATCCTGCTGCCCGGAACCTATCCGACGGTACCATAGGGTTTCCCGATCGCAAGGTCGAGCTTCGGGAAGTCATGTCTTGCAAGCCCGGCTCGTAATCGAGAAAAAGACTGCCATGCAGGTTCATTTTGCATTTCACCCACTCACGCTGTTCATCGCCGCCCTCGCCGCCCTCGCCGCCCTTGTGATGCCGGCGCAGGCGGTCGAGATCGAGTTCCGTCCTGTCGCACCCAATGTTTTCGCGCACGTGGGGGACCTCGAGGGGCGTACCTATGAGAACGAAGCAATCAATGCCAACATCGGGCTCGTGGTGACGCCTGCCGGTGCGCTGCTCATCGACAGCGGTGCCAGTTTCCAAGGCGCGAAGAAGATCGCCGAGGCGGCGAAGAAGGTCACGACGCAGCCGATCCGGTGGGTCATCAACACCGGGGGGCAGGATCACCGCTGGCTCGGCAATGGCTACTTCAAGGCCCAAGGCGCCGAGATCATCGCCCATGCCCATGGCGAGGCCGACATGAAGGCCCGCGGGCCGGAGCAATTGAAAGCCAACACGCCGATCCTCAGGGAAAAGATCGCCGGGACCGAGGTGGTCCTGCCTACCCGCTGGCTCAGGGAGAACGACACGAAGCTCGACCTCGGAGGGGTGACCGTGCAGGTCGTGCATCGCGGTGGGGGACATACGCCGGGCGACAGCATGGTCTGGCTGCCCGACAGTGGCGTGGTCTTCACTGGAGATGTGGTCTACGTCGATCGTATCCTGGGCCTTCACCCCGTGAGTCGAACGCGCAACTGGCTGCGCAGCTTCGAGGCGCTCGAGGCGCTCAAGCCCAAGATCGTGGTGCCGGGTCACGGCGGCGTCACCTCTCTCGCCCAGGCGCAGAAGGACACCGGAAATCTGCTTCGGGCGCTGCGCACGCACATGGCAAAGGCGGTCGAAGCGGGGACGGATCTGTCCGCCGCGGTCAAGAGCTTCGATGCTGCGCCTTACAAACATCTTCGGCACGCGGAGGTCTGGCTGCCGCAGCTCGCCAATCGCACCTACCTCGAGGTCGAGCAGGAGTAATCCGGAAGCTGGCTGCGGTGCCGGCCGCGGCAGTCGAGTCACGCGACTCGCCGCGTCCGACGGTTTGACCTCTCGCGCACGAATTTGCGCTGCATCAGTGTGGCGTGGCGCCCGGCCTCGGAGAATTCTGCGTGTGGCTTCTCCCCGGGATCACGACCATGAGCATGGAACTCTACCGCTCGGCAGATCATGTGTGCATGCTGTTTTCCGATCTCGTCCGGAGCGAGGACGGCGATGCGGTGCAAGCCAATCAATGCCTGATCGTGCATCGCGGGCGTGGCATGCTGCTCGATCCCGGTGGCAATCTCACCTACAGCGATTTGCTGATGACGATGGGGCGCTACTGTTTGCCGAAGGATCTCGACTACCTCTTCGCCTCACACGCCGATCCGGATATCGTGGCCTCGCTGCCGCGCTGGATGCTCAACTCCCAGGCGCGTGTGCTGATTCCGTCGATGTGGGCTCGCTTCGTGCCGCATTTCGCCACCGGTCGGGTGGCGCCCGAGCGGATCATCGGCATCAGCGACCGCGGCGGGCGAGTGAACCTGGCCGGGTGCGAGTTGCTGATCCTGCCCGCGCACTACCTGCACTCGGAAGGGAATCTGCAGGTCTACGACCCCGTATCGAAGCTGCTCTTTTCGGGTGATCTCGGCACGTCGGTGTTGCCGACGGGGCAGTCAGTCACGCCAGTGACCGACTTCCGCGCCCACATCGGCCACATGCAGCGCTTCCACACGCGCTACATGGTGTGCAACCGGGCGCTTCGGTTCTGGGCCGACATGGTGTCCGATCTCGACGTGGCGGGCATCGTGCCGCAGCACGGCGCCCCCATGCTTGGCCGCGCGATGGTCTCGGAGTTCATCGCCTGGGTGCGGGAGCTGCGCTGCGGCACCGATCTGATCGACGAGACGACCTATCGGGTGCCACCGCGCGAGGCGCTCATCGCCTGAGGCGATGGCGCTCAGGCGGCGTCCGGAATCACGCCTCCGAGGCGTTCGGTGATCTCACGCGCGGTCTGCGCGACGAGCGGCCCGAGCTTCGCGATGCGCTCGTCGGTGAGGCGCGCGATCGGCCCGGCGAGCGAGATCGCGCCGAGCGGCTCGCCGTGCTCTTCATGGATTGCGGCCGCCACGCAGCGCAGGCCGAGGGCATTTTCCTCGTCGTCGTAGCTGTAGCCGCGTTTCCGGATGGTCTCCAGCTGCCGCTCGAGGGCCTTCGGATCGACGATGGTCTTGACCGTCAGCGGTTCGAGCGGTGTTGCGCCGAGCACGGCGCGGCGTTTTTCGGGTGAGAGTGCGGCGAGGATTGCCTTGCCGGAGCCCGAGGCGTGCGCCGGGATGCGCGAACCCAGACGCACGAGCATCCGCATGACCTCGTGGCATTGCACCTGCGCGATGAAGCAGACGTGCGAGCCGTCCAGGATCGAGAGATTCGCCGTCTCGCCCGAGGCTTCCATGAGCCGCTTGAGGTGCGGATGGCTTTCTCCGACGAAATCACGCGCCGAGAGGAACGCCGCGCCGACGCGGTAGGTCTTGAGCCCAATCGACCAGTGGCCACTCGTCGCATCCTGGTCGACGAAGCCCTGGTCGGCGAGGGTGTTGAGCAGCCGGTGCGCCGTCGAGGGCGCGAGTTCGGCCCGCGCTGCGAGCACGGTGAGTGAAAGCCCGCCCTCCGCCTCTGCGAGCGTTTCGAGCAGGCGCAGCCCGCGTGTGAGGCTTTGCACACCGCCCGCGGATGATTCGGTCGAGGCGGTGCGCGCCGGACGCTGCAAGGGCAAGGGGCGAGGCATGAAGCGGCTGGCGCAATCTGCGATGAGCCTCATTCTAGGCGCCCACTACACACCCCGGAAAGTGATTCTGAATGGTGGAAACGTGATCGCCCTCGGTCGCGGGGCGCTGCGTCAGTGGCCGGGTGCGGAGATTGCGCCGGATGATTCCATCTTCTCTCGCCGACGTGGGGTAGCGAGTGCCTGCATGGCAAGCGCAGACCGTGGCTCGGCCGTGCAGGCGAAAAGTGCAGCGCGAACACCCCCAGCGGCCAAGGCAGAAGGGAGGTGGGGGGTGGGGAGGTGGTGCCGGAAATAGGAGTCGAACCTACGACCTTCGCATTACGAATGCGCTGCTCTACCAACTGAGCTATTCCGGCGCTGCCGGGTTGCGCGCGGGTCGACGCAACCGGCTGATACGTGCCGCCGCGTGCTCGACGATCAAAAATCGCCGCACTTGCAGACGAGCCCATAATTATGGCATGACTCCTTTCCTGCGCAATTCGTGAAACTCGGCCGCCTGATGGGCTTTCACGCCGTGCTGGCCCGGATCGAACGGCATCCAGACTCGGTGGTCGAACTCTATGTGAGCGCCAGCCGGGAGGACCAACGGATGCGGGCGCTGCTCGCGGCAGCGCGAACCGCGGGGATCGAGCCCCATCACGTCGATGCCTCGCGTCTCGATGCGCTTGCGCAGTCGGATGCGCATCAGGGCGTGGTGGCCCTCGTCGAGGCCGTGGCGCTCGCCGACTCGTTGCCCGCTGTCTGGGCGTCGCTCGGCGGGCGGCCAGCACCACCTCTCGTGCTCTTGCTCGACCAGGTGCAGGACCCGCAGAACCTGGGCGCGGCCATGCGATCGGCGGCGGCCTTCGGCGTGGACGCCGTGGTCGTGCCGCGTCATGGCTCGGCGCCGCGTTCCGCGGCTGCGCAGAAGGCGGCGAGTGGCGCCTTCGAAACCACACCCTGCATCGAAGTCGCCAACCTCGCACACGCCATCGGATGGCTCAAGGATCATGACGTCTGGGTGTACGGCACAGAGATGGAGGCTGAAACGACGCTGTTCGATCCCATGTTCGACGCCGCGTTGACCGGTCCTGTCGCCTGGGTCCTTGGCAACGAGGGGCAGGGTCTGCGGCGTCTGACTCGCGAGCGGTGTGACCGGCTCGTGGCCATTCCGATGCAGGGGGCGATCGAGTCCCTCAACGTCTCGGTGGCTGCCGCGGTGTGCCTCTATGCGACGCAGGCGGCGCGGCATCGCGCGGTCCACCGACGCTGACCCGGTATCGACCCTGAGCGTGGAAGACAGCGCGGGTCGATAACATCGACACATTGCGAATTCGTGACGACGCCATAAGCGCCTGATCGACCTCGCTTCGATCGAACCGAATCGATGCTCGCCTTCATTCTCCGCCGCGTGTTCCAGGCTGCCCTCGTGATGCTGGCGGTGGCGCTCGTGGCCTTCGCGCTCTTCAACTATGTCGGCGACCCGGTCAACCTGATGCTCGGTCAGGATGCGACGCCCGAGCAGAAGGCGGAACTGCGCGAGGCGCTCGGACTCGACCGACCCTTCTACGTGCAGTTCGCCGTCTTTGTGGGCAACGCGCTTCAGGGCGAATTCGGCATCTCGCTCCGGCAGGCGCGGCCCGTGTCGTTGTTGATCAAGGAGCGCTTCCCGGCCACGGCAGAGCTGGCCCTGACGGCCGCGCTTCTCGCCCTCGTGCTCGGCGTGGCGATGGGCGTCTACACCGCGCTTCGGCGAGGTGGCTTCCTCGCGAACGTCTTGCTCACCGTCTCGCTGATCGGAGTGAGTCTTCCGACCTTCCTGATCGGCATCTTGCTGATTCTGGTCTTTGCGGTCACGCTTCAGTGGCTCCCCTCCTACGGACGCGGCGAGGTCGTGCAGTTGGGCTGGTGGAGCACGGGTTTTCTCACGAAAGATGGGCTGCGTGCCCTGATCCTGCCGGCGATCACGCTGTCGCTGGGCACGATGACGCTGATCATGCGACTCGTGCGCAGCGAAATGCTCGAGGTGCTGCGTACCGATTTCATCAAGTTCGCCCGTGCCCGCGGTCTGACCAACCGCGCGATCCACTTCGGCCACGCGCTCAAGAACACGCTCGTGCCAGTGATGACCATCACGGGATTGCAGCTCGGGGGCATCATCGCCTTCGCGATCGTCACCGAGACGGTATTTCAGTGGCCGGGGCTGGGCTTTCTGTTCATCCAGTCGGTCCAGTCGGCGGACATTCCCGTGATGGCGGCCTATCTGGTCCTCATCTCGCTCGTCTTCGTCACGATCAACCTGATCGTTGACCTGCTCTACTACGTCGTCGATCCGCGGCTTCGCATCGAGCGGACCACGGCGGCGCATTGACCGACGGAGTCCTCCATGTACAACCCGTCCCGCATTCCCGAGGCCATTGCCGAATACCACGCAGAGCTCACCGCGATCCGGCGTGACATTCATGCTCATCCCGAGCATGCCTACAAAGAGACGCGCACCGCTGGCCTGGTCGCCGAGCGGCTCAGAGCCTATGGCGCGGATGAGGTCCACGCTGGCATCGGCGGCACGGGCATCGTGGGCGTCATCCGGGGTTCACGGCCCGGCGGCCGTGCCATCGGGCTTCGGGCCGACATGGATTGCCTCGCCATGAACGAGGAGACCGGGCTGCCGTGGGCATCCACGCGGGGCGGCTTCATGCACGCCTGCGGGCATGATGGCCATACGACGATGCTGCTCGGGGCCGCGCGCTATCTCGCGAAGACGCGAAATTTTGCGGGCACCGTCTACGTCGTCTTCCAGCCTGCCGAAGAAGGTCAGGCCGGGGCGAAGGCGATGATGGATGATGGGCTCTTCACGCGCTTTCCGATGCAGGCGATCTATGGGCTGCACAACGCGCCCTGGGTGCCGCGCGGATCGATCGCGGTGCGCAACGGTGCCATGATGGCGGCCGCCGACCGGCTCGAAATCCTGATCGAAGGCCGCGGCGGGCACGGCGGGATGCCGCAGTTCGTGGCCGATCCGGTGCTCGCGGCGGGTCATGTGATCACCGCAATCCAGTCGATCGTCTCGAGGAACGTGGATCCCTGCGATTCAGCCGTGGTGTCGATCTGCGCGATGGAGGCCGGCAAGATGGACACCTACAACGTCATTCCGCGCACGGTGAAGCTGATCGGCACCGTGCGCACCTACCGCAAGGAAGTGCAGGCGCTCGTGGAAGAGAAACTCGCTCTCGTGGTCGGCAACACGGCCGCCGCGTTCGGCTGCACGGGCCGGGTCGAGTTCATCCGCGGCTACCCGGCCACGATCAACCATCCGCGCGAGGCGGCACTCGCGGCCGAGGTCGGCCGCGCGCTCTTCGGCGAGGCGAACGTCATCACCGAGATCAACCCGAACACTGGCGGCGAGGACTTCGCGTTCTTCCTCGAGGCGATCCCGGGGGCGTATATCTGGGTCGGCCAGAAGTCCGAGACGAGCGTGGGTTTGCATCACCCGTGCTACGACTTCGATGACCGCATCATCCCGACTGGCGCTGGATTGCTCGCCGCCATCACCGAGAAGGAGCTCGCGTGAAGCTCGATGACCTGCCCGTCCCCTTCGTCGACGAACTGGTTGCGATCCGTCGGGACATCCACGCCAATCCCGAGCTCGGGTTCGATTGCGTGCGCACTGCGGCGCTCGTCGCACAGAAGCTCGTCGACTTCGGCGTGGACGAGGTGCACACCGGCATCGCACAGACGGGCCTCGTGGGTGTGATCCGCGGTCGGCGCACAGGGGGCACGATCGGACTTCGGGCCGACATGGACGCGCTGCCCATGCCGGAGCGCAACACCTTTCTGCATGCCTCGAGGCGCGAGAAGATCATGCATGCCTGCGGCCACGATGGGCACACGACGATGCTCCTGGGCGCGGCGCGCTATCTGGCCGAGACGCGCAATTTCGCGGGCTCCGTTCATCTGATCTTCCAGCCGGCCGAGGAGGGCGGTGGCGGCGGTCGCGTGATGTGCGAGGAGGGGCTCTTCCGGCGGTTCGACTGCGAGCGCATCTTTGCCGTGCACAACCGGCCGGACCTGGAACTCGGCAAATGGGGCACCCGAGTCGGGCCGTTCATGGCGGCCGCCGACAGCTTCGAGATCGAAGTCACCGGCAAAGGCGGGCATGCCGCGCGGCCGCATCTGCTCTGTGACCCGATGGTCGTGGCCGCGAACATCGTGCTCGCAGCACAGACGATCGTCTCGCGCAGCGTGAGCCCGCTCGAGTCCGCCGTCGTTGGCGTGAGCGCGATCGAGGGCGGCAATCTGCCGGCTTCGAACGTCGTGCCGGATCGTGTGGTCATGACCGGCACGGTGCGCACCTACGATGCGGTAACGCGGGATCTCATCGAGGCCCGCCTCGGGGAACTGGTCGCCGGCATCTGTGACGCGCATCGTGCGCGGGGGCGCCTCACCTACCACCGCGGCTACCCGCCGGTCGTCAACACGCGCGCCGAGGTCGAATTTGCGCACGAGATCGCGAGCGAAGTCTGGGGCGCGGAAAACGCCGACATGAACTACACGCCCTCGATGGGCGGAGAGGACTTCTCGTACATGCTGCTCGAGCGGCCGGGGTGTTACTCGGTGATCGGTCAGGGTGCGCCGGGTGAGCCCCTCGTGCCGCTCCACAACACGCGCTACGACTTCTGTGATGCGATCATCCCCAACGGGGTGCGCTACTTCTCGCGTCTGGTCGAACGTGGTCTGCCGCTCTGATCGCAAGCCCAGGCCCTCATGATGCAAGCCCTCGCGCGCCTGCTCGACAGCGATCTCTGGTGGAGCTTCAAGCGCTCGCCGCTCACGGTCGCCGCTGCGATCGCGGCGTTCCTGTGCATCGCGGGTGCGGTGTTCGCGCCCTGGCTTGCGCCGCACAACCCGTACGACCTCGCGCAGATCTCGCTCATGAACTCGAACCTGCCGCCGGTGTTCCAGAAGGGGGGATCGAGCGAGTTTTTGCTCGGGACCGATCAGCAGGGGCGCGACATTCTCTCGACGATCATGTACGGCAGTCGCGTGTCGCTGCTCGTCGCGGTTTGCGCGACCGTGATGTCGATGCTGATCGGCGTGACGCTCGGACTGGTGGCAGGCTACGTCGGCGGACGCGTGGAGAGTTTCATCATGCGCGTGGCCGACATCCAGCTCTCGTTTCCGGCCATCCTGATTGCGCTTCTCATCTCCGGCATCGGCCGGACCGTGCTGCCGCGGGAGATGCAGGACCAGCTTGCGCTCTACGTGATCATCCTCTCGATCGGCCTCACCGGCTGGGTGCAGTACGCCCGGACGGTGCGCGGCTCCACCCTCGTCGAGAAGAACAAGGAGTACGTGCAGGCGGCGCGCGTCATCGGCGTGCCTTCCTTCCGGATCATGCTCTTTCACGTCCTGCCCAACGCGCTCGGACCGGTGCTCGTGATCGCCACGCTCGGTGTGGCGAGCGCCATCCTGACCGAGGCGACGCTGTCCTTCCTCGGCGTGGGCATGCCGCCGACCCAGCCATCGCTCGGCACGCTCATCAACGAGGGGCAGAACTACCTTTTTTCGGGCGAGTGGTGGATCACGATCTTTCCCGGCATCGCGCTGATCGTGATGGTCATCTCCGTCAATCTCCTGGGGGACTGGTTGCGCGATGCGCTGAATCCCAAGTTGAGGTGAACCCATGCTTCGAAAACTGTGCTTTCTCGCCCTTCCCGCCGTTGCCCTGACTGCCGGTTGTGCCCACCCGTGGGAATCCGTGCTCGATGGCAACCTCTACACCCGCACGCACATGAACCGTTTCCCGGTGGCCATCACCGCCGTCGATGGGGTCTACAGCCTGCAGAACCCGCGCTACGTCGATGCGGGCGTGCGTCGGCTCACGGTCGAGGCACCGCCTGTTGGCGGGATGCGCGAGCCGGTCCGCAAGGAGTTCGACTTCAAGGTCGAGCGCTGCGTGCGCTACTGGCTCGCTGCGCAGCGCGCCACCGCGCTCTCGCCCGACTTCGAACTGGTGATCGATCACGCCGAACTCGTGCCGGGCTGCCAGCCCCACGGCGCGACCCGACCGGTGCAGGCGGTGATGCCGGCGCAGTTGGACAAGCCCATTCCGGTACCAAAACGTTGAGCTCCATGGTTGCGTTACTTGCGCCCTGACTTCCCCCGAATGACCGATTTTGTCCTCCTCGAAGTCCGCGATCTGCGCGTGGAGTTTCCCACGCGCCGCGGCGTGCTCACCGCGGTCGACGGGGTGAGTTTCACGCTCGCGCCGGGTGAGGTGCTGGGTGTCGTCGGTGAATCGGGCGCGGGCAAGTCGCTCACCGGGGCGGCGATCATCGGACTGCTCGAACCTCCGGGGCGGATCGCGGGCGGACAGATCCTTCTAGGAGGCGAGCGCATCGACAACCTCTCGCCCGAGGCCATGCGCAAGGTGCGCGGGCGCAAGATCGGTGCCATCTTCCAGGATCCGCTCACCTCGCTCAACCCGCTCTACACGGTCGGGCGACAGCTCGTCGAGACGATCCAGACGCACCTCGATCTCTCGGCCGAGGCAGCGCGCAACCGGGCCGTGCAGCTCCTCGAAGAGGTGGGGATTCCTGCGGCGCGTGAGCGGATCGACCACTATCCTCACCAGTTTTCTGGGGGCATGCGGCAGCGCGTGGTCATTGCGCTTGCGCTCGCGGCCGAGCCGCGGGTCATCATCGCCGACGAGCCAACGACTGCGCTCGATGTGTCGATCCAGGCACAGATCATCACGCTCTTGAAGCGCCTCTGCCGCGACCACGGCACCGCAGTGATGCTCGTCACGCACGACATGGGCGTCATCGCCGAGACAGCCGATCGGGTGGCGGTCATGTACGCCGGCCGGGTGGTCGAGATCGGCCCGGTGGCCGAGGTGATCCACTCGCCAAAGCACCCCTACACGATCGGTCTCATGGGCTCCATTCCCGAGTTCGATCACGAGCGGGAGCGTCTCGTGCAGATCGATGGGGCCATGCCACGGCTCGATGCGATTCCGCCGGGCTGCGCGTTCCACCCGCGCTGCACCCGTGTCGTCGAGCGGTGCCGAGAAGTGCGGCCTGAACTCGTCGCGGTCGGCACCACACAGGCGGCCTGCTGGCTCGTGAAGGGGTAAGCCGTGTCCGCGTTCGTCAAACTCGAACACGTCTCTAAAGCCTTCGATGTCTCGCCGCCGTGGCTCAATCGCGTGCTCGAGCGCAAGCCCAGGGTCTTCCTGCATGCGGTGAGCGACGTGAGCTTCGAGATTCGCCGCGGCGAGACGCTCGCGCTCGTCGGGGAGTCGGGCTGCGGCAAGTCCACGGTGGCGCGTCTGATCGTGGGCCTGTACAAAGCCACCTCCGGCCGTATCACGATCGACGGGCAGGACATGCGCTCGGCCGATGACACGAGCGAGGCGGCGCGCGCGCTTCGTCGCCGCGTCCAGATGATCTTCCAGGACCCCTACGCGAGCCTGAACCCGCGCTGGCGCGTGGCCGACATCATCGCCGAACCGATCCGCACGCACCGGCTCATCACCGACCGGGCGGCGATCGAGCGGCGCGTGGCGGAGCTCCTGGGCTGCGTGAAACTCACGGCCAAGGATGGCGAGAAGTACCCGCATCAGTTCTCGGGCGGGCAGCGGCAGCGCATCTCGATTGCACGAGCACTCGCGAGCAACCCGGAGTTCCTGATCTGCGACGAGCCGACCTCGGCGCTCGATGTCTCGGTGCAGGCCCAGGTGCTCAACCTCATGCGTGACCTGCAGCGCGAGATGGGCCTGACCTACCTTTTCATCTCGCACAACTTGCAGGTCGTGCACCACGTGAGTGACCGGATCGGGGTCATGTATCTCGGGCGGCTGGTCGAGATCGGCGACAAACGGCAGGTGTTCGGCGCGCCCGAGCACCCCTACACCCGAATGCTGCTCGATGCGATCCCCGATCTCAAGATGACCGGCAAGGCACGCACACCGGTCGCGGGCGAAGTGCCCAACCCGCTCGATCCGCCGCCGGGCTGCGCCTTCAACCCGCGCTGCCCGCGTGTGTTCGAGCCCTGCACGCGCGAGCGGCCGGAACTCCTGCCCGCGCATGGGCGGGAAGTGGCCTGTCATGCAGTGACGCGGATGGCCCGCGCTGGGTGAGCCGCGGGATACACGCGGCCCGTCTCGCGGTCAGTGCAGGATCACGTGACCGGCTGCGGCCCCGGGCCCCGCATTGAGGGGAGAGGCGTGGTGCGTGAGCAGTCGCCAGCCCTGGGGCGCGCGGATGTAGAGATTGGTTACGAACACCGGCCCGCGCGGGGTGGCCTCATCGCCGAGATAGATCCACTCGACCGCATGCTGCACCACGACGCTCAGCGTGCGGACCCAGTGCTCGTCCTTGAGCTCGATGCGCATTCGCGGCGAGTTGCGATAGATCGCCTCCCAGGCGGCGCGCACCGCGGCATAGCCGTAGAGGGGCAGCGCGGCGGGATGCACGCAGCAGATCTCTTCCTCCTCCGACCAGACCGCCATCGTGGCCTCGATGTCCGCCTGGGCGAGCGCGTCATAGAACGCACGGCTGCAGTCCTCGGGGGTGGCAAAGAAAGCCATCGATTTCATGAGGATGGATTGTAGGTAGGGCGAAGCGGACACCCGTTGCGGCGAGTGCATTCCTAGAATGACCGTATGCCGAGATACCGCGCCCAAGTCCGATGACCGCCGGAACTGCTGCCGAGACGGCATCGAACAGGGGCACGCCTGGCCCGTGGTGGCGTGCGGTCGAGCCGCGAGCCGACCTGTGGGCGAGGTGGTTCGTGGTCGCGCTCGCTGCGGCGGTTCCTTTGGGCAGCGCCACGAGCAACATCCTCTCCGGCGCCCTGCTGCTCGCCTGGCTTGCCGCAGGTGGCTTCGCCGAGCGTTGGCGACGCATCCGAGTGCACCCCTTCGCCTTGGCGTCGCTCGGGCTTTGGCTTCTGATCGTCGCGGGCGCGCTCTGGTCATCTTCGCCCTGGGAAGAATCATGGCGCAACATCGAGAAATACGCGCGGCTCCTGCTCGTGCCGATCGTGATCTCGCTCATCGCGGAGAAGCGCTGGCGTCGCCGTGCGCTCCTCGCCTGGATGGCATCGATGGCCCTCACGCTTGCACTTTCGTACCTGCACGCGCTCTGGGCCTTTCCACTCGCACGCGCCACGCGCGATGGGGCGCTCGGAGATCACTACATCTTCAAGCACCACATTACGCAGAACGTGATGATGTCGGTCTTTGCGGTCGCAGCGCTCACGGAGACAGTACGCCGCTGGATCGGGCGGCCCCAACGTGCGTGGCTCCATGATCGAATCGGGCTGGGATGGCTGACGCTCGCACTGCTGGCAGCATTCAACGTGCTCTTTCTCGTGCAGGGGCGCACCGGCTATGTGACGTTGTTCGCGGGCATGGTCGTGGTGACGCTCCTGCTGCTCCGGCTCAGGCGACTTGCGCTGCTTGCCCCCGTTCTCTTCATCGTGCTCGCCGTGGCGGCCGTGAGCTCGGATGCACTGCGTGTGCGCACGCTCGAGGCGGTCGCCGAAGCAAGCGCCGCACGCGAAGGCGCTTCGCTCACCTCAACCGGCCGACGGGTCGAATTCGTCCAGCGTTCCTGGGAGCTCATCCGCGAGCGACCGCTGCTCGGCTGGGGCACGGGGGCTTACGCCGAACACTTCTGCCGCGTGGCCCGTTCGCCCGAGTGGTGTTCGGTCGGACACTACAACCCGCACAATCAGTTCGCCTTCATCGGCGTACAGCTCGGAGGCGTCGGGCTATTGGCGTTGCTCGTCTGGTTGGGGGCGGCTCTTGCGAGCGTGTGGCGGCTCGCACCGACCGAGCGTGTCCTCGGGCTCTCGCTCGTGACCACTTTCGCGATCCATGCGATGCTCGATTCACCGCTCTACATCGCCACCGAGTCGGTCTGGTATCCGTTGCACCTCGCGCTCGTGACCGCGCTCGCCTGGCGGTCACGGAGTGCGCCGGATCAGGGCTCGGAAAGCAAGGCGGTGGCTTCTTCGAGCACGCGCTCGAGCGATGGCCACTCGGGCCAGGACTGAACGATCCTTACCCGTGGCCCTCGCGCGCCCCACTGCTCGGCCTTCGTGGGCCCGAGTACCGAGAGCAGGCGTCCGCCCGCGGCAGCGACCATGTGCCCTGGGCCCGTGTCATTCGCGATCGTGAGCGCGGCATCGCGCATGAGGGCGGTGTAGGCGCCGAGATCCAGGCCGGTCACGAGCCGCGCCTGACCGTAGCGTGCGCGTGCTTCGTCCTCCTCGCCCGGCCCCGGTGCGATGACGACGTCCCGGCCGGTGGCGAGGAGCGGGGAGAGCAGGCGTTCGAAGTGTGGCCAGCGCTTGTCGAGCTTCTCGAACGTACCACCGGCGAAGGGCACGAGCACGATGTAGCCCGCACCGATGCCGAGCTCGGTGCGACGTGCGTGGGCGACTTCCTCGGCGCGCGTGGAAAGGCGGAGCCGGGCGGCCGCCGGGGGTGGAGTCTGGTCGCCCAGCAGGGCCGACGTGAGCCGCCAGTAGGAGGCGAGCGCATGTTCCCCGTACACGATCGGCGCGCTTGCAGCGAGAAACAGCCTGCGACCCTCCGTGCGGAAACCGAACGGAGAGAGGCCCGCGAGTCGCATTTCGAACGCGCTCGAAAACGAGGTGGCGAAGGTGAGCGCATCGATCGCGCGTGACGAATGCTCGGGGCGCAGCGAGCGAAGCAGTGCGAGCCGGTCGCGGAACGTGCCGGGGTAGACGTGCGTGGGCCACGGATACGCCTCGAAGAGCGATCGCAGCCACCCTTTGCCGACGAGCCGGAGTTCGAGGCCCCGCGCTGCGAGGCGCTCGAGCGCAGGGAGAGCGAGGACGACATCCCCGACGAAGTTGCGGACACGCACGACGAGTGCGGGAGCGAGCAGATGGCCCGCGGCAGGGGCTGGGGCAGGGATCACGAAATCGGGCGCGAGCGGAACAGGGCGCACGGCGGGCGGTGGGAAGCCCGCTCCTGGGCGCCTTGGGCGACGTTGCAGAGGCCATAATTATCGAGCCACGCGTACCTCGCCTGTGCAAGGCACGCGGGTGATGAAGCTCCCCGCTCGGCCGAGGCGAGCACGACCGACCCCGACCGACCCCGACTAGAACATCAATACCGGTTAGGCCTCATACAACCACTCCATCGGCACGCCTACTATGCAATTCAAAACACTGATCACGATCGCCCTAGCCTTCCTCGTTGCCTTTGCGGCGTGGGCGCAGAAGACTGCACCAATCTCGATTCCACCGCTGGAGCAGTCGGCGCCAAAGTTACGCGTAAAGGCAAAGGCAGAGAAGGTTTCGTTGTCAGGTCCACTGCGAACAATTCCGTTGGGCGGAGCGAAGACAACGATTCAGTCCCGTAACTTTGGTCAGGTAGTTTTGTTTGCGCCTATGCAACTCGAATCCACAACCCGAAATCAATTGGAACGATGGGAAACCGATGGTGTTCATGTCAAAGTAACAGGCGTAATGGTCACGGTCTGCTCTGATCGTGAGTTGAAGGCAGAGGTTATCGGTTGCCGCTGGATCGACACGAGCAAGCCCATAACTGTCGAGACGCAATGAACCTCCTGACCAGTAAACCCATGAAATCCCTGCGCAACAATTTGGCCGAATGAGGCCTAACACCTCGCTCAACCGGAGCACCACCGGCGGGCCACCAGGCCCGGGCTGGCGGTACACGGTACATTATCGCCAGCCCGGGCCTGGCGCCCCGCCGTCGGCGCCCGGTTAGCTCGAACGATGAGCCAATCGCAATGAATTTGCCCGCCGAAGTCACAGGCGCGACCGTTTGCGCCTTTCATCGTGAATGCCTCGGGCTTTCGGGCTGGCCGCGCGTTGCGCCTGAACTGCCCGCCGACAGCGTCTGGCACTGGATCGCGGTGAATCATCGCAACAACAGCCTGCTCTGGGACGAGGAGGATCTTGCCCGTCGCACGCAAGCCGCCGACAGCGAGATTACGGCCAACAAGCGCGCCATCGACCGCTACAACCAGACACGCAACGATGCAACCGAGCGGGTGGACGAGTTTCTGCTGCTTTCGCTCGGGCTGATCGACCCCTCCTCGATCGGCACCGACCAGCCACGGTCCACCGTGCCGCCCGGTGCGCGCCTCAACAGCGAGACCGCCGGCAGCATGATCGACCGACTGTCGATCCTCTCGCTCAAGGTGCGGGCGATGGAAGCGCAGACCACACGCACGGATGTCGATCAGGCGCATCGTGACGCCTCGATCGCTCGGCTCGAGCGACTTCGGGAGCAACGCGACGATCTGGCTGGCTGTCTCGATCAACTGTTCGCCGACTGCCGCGCCGGGCGGGCCTGGTTCAAGGTCTATCGGCAGTTCAAGATGTACAACGATCCGCGCTTCAACCCGGTGCTCGTCGCCGAGCGCCGCGCGCAGCAATCGGGGCAGCAGCAATAGCCGGCGCAGTCGCAGTTTGATCGAGTACTGTGAAGATTCTCGTCGTCAAGACATCCTCGATGGGCGATGTCGTGCATACGCTGCCCGCAGTGAGCGACATCGCAGGAAACGTTCGGGATGCGCAGATCGACTGGTTGGTGGAAAACGCGTTCTCGGCCATTCCGCGACTGCACCCCTCGGTACGTCGCATTCTGCCGATCTCGTGGCGGCGCTGGCGCAAGTCGCTCCTGGCTCCGGCTACACGGGCCGAGATGAAGTCGGCACGCGCACGCATCCGCGAGGAGCGTTACGACCTGATCATCGACTTCCAGGGGCTCGTGAAGAGTGCGCTCTGGGCGTTCCAGGCGAACGGCCGGAAGTCCGGCTATGGCTTCGGCAGCGCGCGTGAATCGCTGGCGCCTCTGTTCTATGCGCGGCGCGTGGGGGTCAGTCGCACGCTTCACGCGGTCGAGCGCTCGCGCCGTCTGGCCGCGCAGCTCCTCGGCTATCGGCTCGACGCTCCGCCGGACTTCGGCATTCACGCGCCCGACTTCGGCTGGCGGCCCAGCCATGATCGCTATGCCGTGCTGATTACGGGCGCCAGCCGTCCGGAGAAGCTCTGGCCGGAGAACCGCTGGCTGCTGGTCGCCCGCACGCTCCTCGATGCTGGACTCGGGCTTGTCTGGCTCTGGGGGAGCCAAAGCGAGGCGTCTCGCGCCGTGCGCCTCGCGGCGCAGACTGACGGCGACGTGCCGCCGTTTCTCAAGATTCACGACGCAGCCGCCGTGCTGGGCCGGGCCACCTTGTGTGTGGGGCTCGACACCGGCTTCTCGCATCTCGCGGCCGCGCTCGGTGTGCCGACGGTGGGCATCTACTGCGACCACGAACCGGGTCTCGTCGGCATCACCGGCCCGGGCTATGTCGCGAGCCTCGGCGGCCGTGGCGCCACGCCTGACGTCGCGGAGGTCGTTGCGGCGGTGGCGCCGGCGCTGCCGGCAGGGAAGCGGCCAGCGCGCTGAGCCGCGCATCTCACCGGTTCAGGTCCCTTGGGGTCATCTGCGGCAGCTCAAGAGTCGCGATTCTCAACGATAACGATTCGCATTTGAGATGTATACTGGGCGCCGTCGCTTAGTTCAACCCCACTTCAAGCAGGTGAATCCCATGAATCTCCGGTCTGTCTCCCGTCTCGGCGACGCCTTCGCTGCCCTCGGGCTGGCCATGCTCGCCTCGGCGCTGCCGTCGGTCGCGTCCGCCCAGGAAAAGGTGCTGAACCTCTACTCCGCGCGGCATTACTCGACCGATGAGACGCTCTACAGCAACTTCACCAAGACCACTGGCATCCGCATCAACCGCATCGAGGCCGGCGAGGATCAGCTCTTCCAGCGCATCAAGAGTGAAGGCGCCAATTCGCCCGCGGATGTGTTTCTCACGGTCGATGCCGGTCGGCTCTGGCTCGCCGAACAGGAAGGGCTCTTTGCGTCCATCAATTCGCCGCTGCTCGAGCAGCGCATCCCCGCGCAATATCGGCTCGCCAATGGCACCTGGTACGGCCTCTCATCGCGCGCCCGGGTGATCATCGTCGACAAGACCCGGGTCAAGCCCGGCGAAATCTCGACCTATGAAGACCTGGCCAACCCGAGGTGGAAAGGCCAGATTTGCACGCGCAGCGGCTCCCACGTCTACATGCTTTCGCTTCTGTCGTCGATCATCGAGCATCGCGGCCCGGCCGAGGCGGAAGCTTGGGCGCGCGGCGTCGTGGCGAATCTCGCGCGACCGCCCAAGGGCGGAGACACCGATCAGATTCGAGCGGTCGCCGCCGGGGAGTGCAGCATCGCCTTGGCCAACAGCTATTACCTTGCCCGGCTGATGAAAAGCACGAAGGCCGATGATCGCGCCGTGGCCGACAAGGTGGCCGTCGTCTGGCCGAACCAGAAAGACCGCGGCGTACACATGAATGTCGCCGGCGGCGGCGTACTCAAAAATGCGCCCAATCGCGAAAACGCCATCCGCTTTCTCGAATACCTCGTGACCGACGAGGCACAGCGCTACTTCGCTGACGGCAACAACGAGTGGCCGGTGGTGCCCACGGTCAAGGTCAGCAACCCCGCGCTTGAAAGTCTGGGCACGGGATGGAAGGCTGACAGCATCAATATGGTGGCGCTCGGCAAACACCAGCGCCTCGCGCAGGAGATCGTCAATCGCGTGGGCTGGAAGTAATCAGCCGCGCGGATCGAGTCGCGCTCGATCCGCGCCCCAACGTCACTCGCCGACGAACGCCCGCGCCTGGTCGATCAGCGCGGCCAAGCGGGCCTGTGCCTCGCGCGGCGTGAGTCCATCGATGTCGATCGACGCGAGCTCAGTGGCCAACCGACCGAGCGGTTCTTCGGCCAGTGCCACCGTGGACGATGACTCGGCCGCCGCGGACTCTGCCGAGAACAGATCGCCCTGCGGATCCTCGCGTTTCAGGCTCCGCTCCAGCCGCTCGAGCTCCCGCCGAGCCTCGCGGATGACGTCCGCGGGCAGCCCCGCCAGTTTGGCCACATCCACGCCGTAGCTCCGGTTGGCCGGTCCGGGCTTCACCTCGTGCAGGAAGATCACGCGCTCGCCCTGTTCGATGACCGCGACGTGCTGATTCACGCAGTGCGGGTACTGGCTTGCGAGCTGCGTGAGCTCGAAGTAGTGCGTCGCAAAAATCGTCAGCGGCGGCTCGCGGGTGAGGAGCCGCCGCGCAATCGCGGTGGCCAGCGCGAGTCCGTCGAAGGTCGAGGTGCCGCGCCCGATCTCGTCGATCAGCACGAGCGAGTGACGTGTGGCGCGCGCAAGGATTGCGGCAGCCTCGGTCATTTCGACCATGAAGGTCGAGCGGCCCGAGGCGAGATCGTCGCTTGCCCCGATGCGCGTCAGGATGCGTTCGAACGGCCCGAGCCGAATGCGGCGGGCGGGAACGAAAGCACCCATGTGTGCGAGGATGACGCTCAGGGCCGCTTGGCGCATCCAGGTGCTCTTGCCGCCCATGTTCGGGCCGGTCAGCAGAACGAAACTCTGGCGCGGGTCGAGCCGCAGGTCATTGGCGATGAAATCTTCGACCAGCGTTTCGATGACCGGGTGACGCCCCGCCTCGATCTCGAGGCAGGGGGTCGCCACGAACTCGGGGCGCACCCAACCGCGCGTGCGTGCGACCTCGGCAAAGCAGGTGAGCACGTCGAGTTCAGCGAGCGCACGACCGGCGGCACGGAGTGCCGGTACGGCCGGTGCGAGCAACCCGAGGAGCTCGTCCCAGAGGGTGCGCTCGAGGGCGAGGGCACGTTCGTTGGCCGCCAGTGCACGGTCTTCGAAGGCCTTCAGCTCGGGCGTGATGAAGCGCTCCGCGTTCTTGAGCGTCTGTCGGCGCTTGTAATCTGCAGGCACCTGCGCGAGATTGCTCTGCGTGACTTCGATGTAGAAGCCGTGAACCCGGTTGTATTCCACGCGCAGGTTGGCGATGCCGGTGCGTTCCCTTTCGCGCGTTTCGAGTTCGGCGAGAAAGCGACCGCTGTCGGTCGCAAGCGCCCGTAACTCGTCGAGTTCGGCGTGGTAACCCGTGGCGAGCACACCGCCGTCGCGCAGAGCGGTGGCCGGCTCCTCCGCCAGTGCACGCGCGAGCAGGTCGAGCCATTGCGTGTCGACCTCGAGTGCGTGCGCGATTGCCCCGAGTGCTGTGCCCGAAACCGACGCAAGCGCGGTGCGCAGGCCCGGCAAAGCGCCGAGTGTGCGCCGAAGCGCGGCGAGTTCCCGCGGGCGAACGCTCGACATGACGATTCGACCGGCGATGCGTTCGAGGTCGGCCAGTTCGCGCAACTGTTCGCGCACGCGCGCGAGAACTCGCCCGGAATCCACCTCGATCAGCTGGGCGACGGCGTCATGACGTTGGCTCGCCACGCGCTGATCGCGAGGCGGTTCGATCATGAGCCGCCGCAGCGCGCGCGAGCCCGCAGCCGTCACACAGTGATCGAGCACCGAGAAAAGCGTTGGGTCGTCGGCGCCCGAGAGCGTGGCCACGAGTTCGAGATTACGCACCGTGGCCGCATCCAGCTCGAGTGCTTCCGTTGCGCGTTCGATGTGCACGCTCGACAGCAACGCACCCCGGCCCGCATTCACAAGCCGCACGAAGGCGAGTGCGGCCGCAGCGGCAGCCATCGCAAGCGGTGTGGCTGCGAGGTCGAGATGCGCGAGTGTCGCAGTGCCGAGCGCCTGGGTGAGTTCGGCCTGTGCTCGGAGCTCAGTGAATTCGTATTCAGGTCGCATGCGCACCGCCGGCATGGCCGCGCCAGCGAACAGCGCCTCGAGCTCGGCACGGGAGCGCTCGGAGACGAGCAGTTCGGCGCAGTCCTTGCGGGTGAGCCATGAGGCGAGTTCACCCCGCGGCAAGTCGCGCAGACTGAGTCGTCCCGCGGCCGTGTCGAGCAGTGCAACACCCGCACCCTCCCGCGTGAGATGCACAGCGGCGAGCAGGGCTTCGCGCCGGGCCTCGACGAGCGCGGCATCGGTCACGGTACCCGGGGTCACGATGCGGGCGAGCCTGCGCTCCATCGGTCCCTTGCCGGCACCCTGGGTGCCGGCCTGCTCGACGATGGCGACCGTCTCGCCCATGCGCACGAGACGCGCGAGGTAGGTGTCGACCGAATGGACCGGCACACCGGCCATCGGGATGGGCTGACCGGCGGATTCACCGCGCTGCGTGAGCGTGATATCGAGCAGCCGTGCGATGCGTCGTGCGTCCTCGTAGAACAGCTCGTAGAAATCGCCCATTCGGTAGAAGACGAGCTTGTCCGGGTGCTCCGCCTTGAGCGCCAGGTACTGCTGCATCATCGGCGTGTGGGCCGGCGCCACGCGCGTTCAGCCCTTGAGTTGCAGGGTCTTCAGGAGTTCGGGAAAGATCTTCGGCGTTCCCGCCACGATGGCGCCGGACTGCATCCAGGTGTCTTCGCCGTCGATGCCGGTGACCAACCCCCCGGCTTCGAGGACGAGCAGCGCGCCAGCGGCCATGTCCCAGCGATTGAGCTTCATCTCCCAGAACCCGTCGTAGTAGCCCGCGGCGACCCAGGCGAGGTCGAGCGCTGCGGCCCCAGCACGGCGGATGCCTGCCGTCTTGGGCATGATCGCGCGCAGTTGCGAAAGCGCCAGCTCGAAATCGCTTTCCTCACGGAACGGCAGACCGGTGCCGATCAACGCATCGCGGAGCTTGTCTCTCTTCGAGACACGGATGCGGCGATTGTTGAGAAACGCCCCCGCGCCGCGCGTGGCAGTGAAGAGATCATTTTTCGCGCAGTCGTAGACCACGCCCTGCGTCACCGTGCCGTCCACCGCGAGGGCGATCGACACCGCGTACTGAGGCACGCCGTGGAGAAAGTTGGTCGTGCCGTCGAGCGGATCGATGATCCATTGGTGCGAACTGCCAGCGTTGCCCCGTGTGGAACCGGAGCCTTCCTCGGCCACGATGCCGTGATTCGGGTAGGCCGCGAGCAGCGTGTCGACGATCGCGGCTTCCGCGTTCCGGTCGATGTCGCTGACAAAATCCGCGGGCCCTTTCGCTTCGATGCGGATCCGATCCAGATTGCGGGCACCGTACTGGATGATGTCGCCAGCAGCGCGCGCGGCCTTGATGGCCGTGTTGAGCATCGGATGCATGGAAGCGGCTTGATTGACAAAGAGCGAGCCGAATTTTATCGGCGTGCCCCGTCCGTTCGCCCGTTGCCGCAACTTCGCCAGCCCCCACCACCATGAGCACCGCCCCCCTCGACAACATCGTGATCGTGCTCTCGCGCACATCCCACCCCGGCAACATCGGCGCGGCGGCGCGGGCGATGAAGACCATGGGCCTTTCAACACTCCGACTCGTGCGGCCGGAGCAGTTTCCGAGCCCAATTGCCCAAGCACGCGCCTCAGGCGCGACCGACGTGCTCGACGCGGCCCGGATCTACGACACGCTGGCTGATGCCTTGGCCGATTGCGTGCTGGTCGTCGGCAGTTCGGCGCGACGCCGCGACTTCGTGGCGAGCGTGTCCGATGCCCGGAGCGCGGCCCGCCAATGCGTGTCCGAAGCGTCACAGGGTCGCGTTGCGCTCGTCTTCGGCTGCGAGATGAGCGGGCTCGATAACGACGAGATCCTTCATTGTCATCGACTGGCCTTCATCCCGGCCAACCCGGCTTATGCCTCGCTCAACCTCGGCTCAGCGGTGCAGGTGTTCGCCTACGAGCTCCGCATGGCGGCAGCGATGGGCGGCGGGTATGACGACACGCCCAAGGCTGCCGCTACGCAGGAGGAAATCGAGCGGATGTATGCCCATCTCGAGCGTGCGCTCACGGTGTCGGGCTTCTTCGACCCCGCCCACCCCAAGCGGCTCTGGCCGCGCCTGCGGCGGCTGTTTGCCCGCACGCGCCTCGAGCGCGAGGAAGTGGACATCTTCCGCGGCATCGCGCGCAACATCGAGGCGCTTGCACAGGAGGCTCAGCGGTCGCGGGAGGCGCAGCGGTCGCGGGCGTCGGCTCAGGACTGAACAGGCTCGTCGCCGACGCGTTGGACGACCACGAGCGCAGAGATGCTGCCGTCGCAGTGTGCGACGTTTGCTACCTCGGCTTCCCGTCCATCCGCGAGTGTGACGGTGGCTCCCGCAACGATGCCGGGCGAATGCGCTGCCCACCGATGATGCTCCAGCCCCTTCTTCACGGCCCCGCGGTAGTGGGCACGGGCAACCACTTCCTGCCCGGGATAGCACCCTTTCGAAAAGCTCACGCCGCCACCCGGTGAAACGTGATCCCAGCCGATCATCTGCGGAACGAAGCGCTCGGTCGTTTCGGCAGTCACTTCCGGCTGCCCGCCGGCGATCCTGCGGCAAGCAAGTGCATTGAGGTCATCCGCGCTCGCGATGGGCAGGGGTGCGGCCCGCGGCACGATGGCCAGATGCACGTCCGGCTGGATGGCCCACGAAAGCCCGTTTGGCGGAAGCTCAGGAGCCTGCTCGCCGAGATGAAATGCGGCGGCAAGCGTCGCGGATTCCGCGATCTCGAGCTTCGCGCGGAGGCGGAACATCGTGAGCCGCTTGACCAGCACCGCAGCGAGCGAGGCATGAACGTGTGCGAGGTAGTGGCTCTCCCCCGCGTGAACCAGCGCGAGCGTTGCCAGGAGACGGCCCTTTGCCGTGCAGTAGCCCTGCCACTGCCAGTGGCCGATCGCGAGCGATGCAACATCGTTCGTGAGTTGCGACTGAAGGAAGCTTTGCGCGTCCGGGCCATCGAACTCGATGACCGCGTGCGCCGGTGAGACGAAAAGGCCCTGACTGCTCATGGCGAAATTATCGCCATGGCGCTCGTATCGAATCAGTCGAAGTTGCTCGCGGCCTTTTGCCGTGCCCAGGCTTCGCGCAGATGGGCACGCCGGGCGGACCGGTTCTGCCCGGTGTGCTCGCCCGTTCGCTCGGTCTTTCGTGAGGCGGGGGGCGGGGCGTGCCGGGGCGCGCGAGGCGAGGCGAATCCCGGCTCGCCCTGGGGTCCGGGACGCACGTCGCGCTCCTGTCGATGAGGCTGAGTGCGCTCGAGGCGACGGGGGTGTTCGCGTTTTCGCGGCGCGGATGACCCTCCTCCGCGTGTCGGCGCATCGGGACGTGGCCCGCCTCGAGTGTCAAGACCCTGCCCCGTCGGACGCGGCCGGCGATTCTGCGTACGCGGCGTCTCCGGTTGGAGGCTCGGTTCGAGGCCAGGCACCACGGTCGGCGTGAGGCGTCGGTTGATCAGCCGTTCGATGTCGCGAACGCGGAAGCCGTCCCGGCGATTGCGACTGCCGACCAGCGTCACCGCCGTGCCGTTGCGGCCCGCACGGCCCGTGCGGCCAACGCGGTGGATGTAGTCCTCGGGCTTGAGCGGCAAGCCGTAGTTGACCACGAGCGAGATCCCGGGCACGTCGATGCCGCGCGCGGCCACATCGGTGGCGACGAGGATCTGTGTCTTGCCTTCGCGCAGCGCTGCAATGCGCCGCGTCCGGACCGTCTGCGGCATGGCGCCGTGCAGCGCACTCGCGTTGTAGCCCGCCTCCCGGAGTTGCTCGGCCATGTCGTCGCATTCGACCTGCGTCGAGGCGAAGACGATGGCTTGGGTCAGCGCGGGCGAACGCAGGTAGTGTTCGAGCAATGCGTTCTTGTGTTCGATACTGTCGGCCCAGTGCAGATGCTGTTCGATATGGTTGTGTTTGAGAGTTGCCGTGGCCAGCTCGATCCGTTGCGGTTCGCGCATCACCGCCTCGGCGAGCGCCATGATCCGAGGCGCAAAGGTCGCCGAGAACATCAAGGTGGCTTGCCGCGCGGCAGTTGACTCATGAATGGCCGTCAGATCTTCGCTGAAGCCGAGATCGAGCATGCGATCTGCCTCGTCGACGATCAGCGTCGTCACGCGCGAGAGGTCGATCTGCCGGTTGCGGGCGAGATCGAGCAGCCGACCGGGTGTCGCCACCACGAGCGCGGCATTGCGCAGGTCCATGAGTTGCTTGCCGAATGCGGTACCGCCGGTGACGGTCGCCACACGTACGCCTCGGCCGAAGCGAAGCAGGCGAATGGCTTCGGCCGCGACCTGTTGGGCCAGCTCGCGTGTCGGGCAAAGCACCAGAGCGCGCGGCGCGGTCGCTGACCGGCGTTGCCTTGGCATGTTCTCCGGATGCGGCGCGTTCGCACCGGCAAGCTCGCCCAACAGGCCGTTGAGGGTAGGCAGAAGGAAAGCGCAGGTCTTGCCGCTGCCCGTCTGGGAGGACACCATCCAATCACCGCCCCCGAGGGCTGCGGGGATGGTCTCCGCCTGGACGGTGGTCGGCGCATGAAAGCCGAGCGCATCGAGCGCGCGCAGAAGCGCGGGGGCCAGCGGCCAGCGGGCGAAGCCGGATGGCGGAGACGAACATGCGTCTGCGGCCGACCCGGGGGACGGTGCGTGGGAGGGAGAGTGTGTGTCGTGTTCGAACATGGGCGCGTTGGCCATCACACGACGGGGTGTGAGGCCGGTCCTTTTGAGGCTCGGGCTTTTGAAGCTCGGGTTGTGGGTCGGAGAGAAACGCGCCGACCCATCAGTTCTTGCGCCGATGCCCGTGCTGAGCTGCGCGAAGAATCAGGACTGCGCGCGGATCGACCGGGGGTCGGCCGATGGCGGCAAGTCACTTGGACGATGCACCAATCTACGAGACGGTATCGACGCAGCCTTGCGATCGACGCTTACAGAGCGTCGCCTGACGGGTCGATCCCCGCATTATCCGCTACTTTGTGCGGCGCAGCAAGAATGGGCTGCCCGCGGACGTGCGATTGGAGCAAATACTCACGAGCGAATCAGGCCGCCAAGCCGGTGGCAGGACGTTGCTTCACCCCGAGAAAACGAAAGCCGGCTTGCGCCGGCTCGTTTGAATCTGGTCGGGGTGAGAGGATTCGAACCTCCGGCCTCTACGTCCCGAACGTAGCGCTCTACCAGG
>CALDYQ010000007.1 GCA_937944385.1 uncultured Burkholderiales bacterium
AGTGGCCCTTCGGTGCCGGCCCGTCGAGCACGTAATGCGTGCCGCAGTACGGGCAGGTGGCTTCGCCCGTCTTGACGACGTCGAGGTAAACCTTGGGGTGGCTCGACCAGAGCGGCATCGCCGGGTTGGGGCAAAAGACCACGCCGGGACCCTGAAGATCCTTGGCGGTGACGTGCACGACCGCTTTGTGCGGTGCTGCGGCTTGAGCAGAGGACATGGTCAGACCTTCGTGAGCCAGTGGGTGTATTTGGGATTGCGGCCGTTGACGATATCGAAGAAGGCTTCCTGGATTTTCGTGGTGATCGGGCCGCGCTCTCCGGCCCCAATCTGGATGCGGTCGTACTCGCGGATCGGCGTGACCTCGGCCGCAGTGCCCGTAAAGAAGAGCTCATCGGCAATGTAGAGCTCGTCGCGGGTGAGCCGCTTCTGGATGACCTCGATGCCGAGGTCGGCTGCGATGTGGAAGACGGTGTTGCGCGTAATGCCGTTCAATGCGCCGGCAGAGAGGTCCGGGGTGTAGATGCGCCCGTCCTTGACGACGAACACGTTCTCGCCTGCGCCCTCGGAGACGAAGCCCGCCGGGTCGAGCAGCATCGCCTCATCGTAGCCCTCGTCCGTCACCTCCATGTTGGCCAGGATCGAGTTGGTGTAGTTCGACACCGCCTTCGCCTGTGTCATCGTGATGTTGACGTGGTGCCGCGTATAGCTCGAGGTCTTGACACGGATGCCCTTTTTCAGGCCCTCCTCGCCGAGATAGGCCCCCCAGGCCCACGCGGCGACCATGACGTGGATACGGTTGCCCTTCGGTGACACGCCGAGCTTCTCCGAGCCGATCCAGGTGAGCGGGCGCAGGTAGCAGCTCTCGAGCTCGTTCTCGCGCACGACGGCGCACTGGGCGGCCATGACCTCCTCGAGCGTGAAGGGAATCTTCATGCGCAGGATCTTGGCGCTGTTGAAGAGCCGCTCGGTGTGTTCGCGCAGACGGAAGATCGCCGTGCCGTCGATGGTCTTGTAGGCGCGCACGCCCTCGAAGGCGCCGCAGCCGTAGTGAAGCGTGTGCGAGAGTACGTGGATCTTGGCGTCGCGCCAGTCCACCATCTGCCCATCCATCCAGATCTTGCCGTCACGGTCGGCCATCGACATCGTCATCTCTCCCGAAGGTGCGCGGCACCTGTTTCGTCGAGTCTCGATTGTAGAAAGTCGCCCACGGCGACGCTCGCGAGCGGGCACGTGGTGTTCGTTTGATAAGACAAGAGACTTGTCCTATTTGCCGGAATGTAGCTGAGGTCCGACAATTGCGTCAACTTTGTTGACTCTTCCTTGCTCAACGCACCATTGAAACAGGTGCGGCGACTTGGTGCGCAGAACATGGTCACCTCATCCGCCTCGTCTCCCTCACTGCCCGAAGCGTGGCAGCTCATGCACTTTGCGCTGCGCGCTGTCATCGCCGAGCCCGACCGGATGCTCGCGGCGCGCAATCTCACGCGGGTTCACCATCGGGTGCTGTTCTTCGTCGCGCGCGAGCCCGGAATCAGTGTCGGCGCGCTGCAGGGCACGCTCGGGGTATCGAAGCAGGCGCTCGCGGCCCCGCTTCGATCGCTGGTCCAGCAGGGGCTGATTGCGATTCGCAAGGCGGATCATGATGCGCGCGTGCGGCACGTTCACCTCACGCGCCCGGGACGCGCGCTCGAAGCGCAATTGACAGGCGCGCAGTACGCCATGTTCGAGGCCGCGTTTGCGGCGGCCGGGCCCGAGGCGGTGGTGGGCTGGACTGCGATCATGCGGCACTTGGCGGGCCCGTTCGTCGCACCTGTCGTTTCAACGGGTGCTCGTGAACACGGGCGCGAACGGCTGCCCGGTTAGCGACGCCCGAGCATCGATGACTGCGCCCGACCCCGTCGGGGACGTCCAGCGGGTCCAACCGTTGGCGGTGACCGAGAAAAGCTCGACGAGCACGCCGAAGCGCTGTGGGGGAGCACCGGAACCCGGACCCAGGACGCGCTCGCTGCCGCGTCGCACGTTGTCGATGAGCCAGGCCGGCAGCATCAGATGGTACGGGTTTCTCGCCACCTCGCCGCGGTGCTGTGCGAGCGCTGCGAGCATCGTGGCCGCGGTGTGCCGATCGAGGCCAACGAGTAGATTCGGCGTCTCGAGCGGCGCCCAGTACTCGGTGAGGGCGATCCAGGCCGGCGGCATGTCACTGCGCGAGAGGAGTAGATCGATCGCATCACGGAGCAGCCAGTGGCAGCCTGCATGGGTCGGATGCGCATCTGCGGCGTGCGGTGCGAGCACGAGGTCGGGCCCCCACGCCTCGAGCGAAGCAGCGAGGCGTTCCACCTTGCTCTGCCAATGCGCTGGCTTCGAACGCCGCACATCCGGTGTGACCTCATCGAGCCCGAGGCGGTCGGTCGCGTCGAGCCGCGTGAGGGCGAAACCGAGCACCGCGCACGATGCTTCGAGCTCGCGAAGCCTCTCGACGCGCCGGGCCGCGTTGGAACCAAAGGTGACTGCAAGATTGACCACTTCCCATCCCGCTTCGCGCGCGAGACGGAGCGGCAGCCCGCCGTGAATCGCCTCATCGTCGGGGTGAGGCGAAAGGATCAGGCAGCGTCGTCGCGTCGCTGCGGATGCTGCGGGCGCGGAAGCAGCGAAGGAGCGTGTGCCTCGAGCGGACGTCTCGGGCAGCGGAAGTCCGGCGCCTTCGTCGAGTAGCCTTTCCCAGCGGGCGAGCCAGGCCGAGAACGTATCAACCGCCCGATCCTGCATCAGAGGCTATCGCTCGATGCGAATGAGCGCGCCCTCCGGCTCGTCGGTGAGGACGTAGAGGTATCCGTCCGGCCCCTGGCGGACGTCGCGGATCCGGCGTTCGGTGCGAAGGCGCTCTTCACGCGTGACCTTCCCGTCCCGGTCGAGGACGATGCGCCGTACCTCCATGCCGCGCAAGCCCCCAGAAAACAGGTTGCCTCTCCACTCGGGGAAGCGATCGGCCGTGTAAATCGCAAGTCCCGACGGCGCGATCGAAGGCGTCCACACGGTTCTCGGCGGTTCCACATCCGGTCGTGTCGTCACGCGCGCGACCGGTCCTCCGCCATACTCGTTCGAGTAGGACACCACGGGCCAGCCGTAGTTCTTGCCGGCTTCGATGAGGTTCAGTTCGTCACCGCCTTGCGAGCCATGCTCGGTGGCCCAGACCCGACCGGTGGCTGGGTCACGCACCATGCCCTGGATGTTGCGGTGGCCGATCGAGTAAACGTAAGGGTCTCGCCCGGCGACCGGCGCGCCGACCGGTTTGCCGTCCTCGGTCATGCGAAGCACCTTGCCGATGTGGCTTTGCCAGTTCTGCGCTTGCTCCCGGATGTAGGCGCCTTGATAGCTCGCCGGGGGATTGCCGCCATCGCCGACGGCGACGAGCAGCGTGCCGTCCGGCAGCCAGACGAAGCGTGAGCCGAAATGCTGCCGAGAGGACTTCTTCTGGGCGACCTCGAAGATGACCTCGGTGCCGACGAGCGCATCGCCTTCGAGCCGGCCGCGCGCCACAGCGAGCGCGTTTGCGCTTGCCTCCCCCCGGGCAAAGGACAGATAGACCCATCGGTTTTGTTCGAAGCGAGGATGCAGGGCGACATCGAACAGGCCGCCCTGGCCGGAAGCGAACACCGTCGGCACGCCGGAGATCTCGGTGCGACGATTGCCCTCGATGCGCCAGAGCTTGCCGCGCCGCTCGGTCACGAGCATGGCGCCGTCGGGCAGCCAGGTCATCGCCCAAGGGTGATCGAGTCGATCCACCACGGGAACGAGCCGCAAGCCGCTCATGACGGGCGTCTGATCCGATGGCGGGTAGGGAATCGGCACCTGCTGTGCGCACGCGATGGCCAAGAAGGCGATGGAGCTCGCCGCGATTGCGCGGAGCAGTGGGCTCGAGGTGCAACGGTTCATGGCGGACAGACCCATCCGAAGGCTTGGGGTTCCGCTAAATTATGAGCGCACACACCAACAAGGAGGACACCATGCGCGGACTCATGCAGGAGCAGCCGCTCCTGATTTCGCAGTTGATCGAGTTCGCTGCGCGTTATCACGGCGACACCGAGATCGTCTCGCGCCGTGTGGAGGGTGACATCCACCGCTACGGCTATGCCGATGCAGCCCGCAGGTCACGGCAGGTGGCCCGCGCGCTCGATGCGCTGGCCGTCCCCAAACACGCGCGGGTCGCCACCTTGGCGTGGAACGGCTACCGGCACTTCGAGCTCTACTACGGTGTTTCGGGCTCGGAGCGCATCATCCATACGATCAACCCGCGTCTCCACCCCGAGCAGATGGCCTGGATCGTCAACCACGCCGAGGATGATGCCCTGTGCTTCGACTTGACCTTCACACCGCTCGTCAAGGCGATCGCGCCGAAGTGCCCGACCGTGCGGCACTGGATTGCGCTCTGCGACGAGGCGGCGCTGCCCCGGGACGAGGGCCTGCCGCCGCTCATGAGCTACGAGGCGTGGATCGGCGGGCAGTCGGATGACTACGACTGGCCCGAGTTCGACGAGCACACCGCAGCCGGTCTCTGCTACACGAGCGGCACCACGGGTAATCCCAAGGGCGTGCTCTACTCGCATCGCTCGACGCTGCTTCATGCCCTGGCGAGCGCGTCTCCCGCAGTCATGGGCTGCACGGCCACCGATGTGGTGCTGCCGGTGGTGCCGATGTTTCATGTGAATGCCTGGGGACTCCCCTACCTGTGCCCGATGATGGGCTGCAAGCTGGTCTTTCCGGGTGCTGCGCTCGACGGCAAATCGATCTATGAGCTGTTCGAGTCCGAAGGGGTCACGTTCTCGGCTGGCGTGCCCACGGTGTGGCAGATGCTGCTCGCCTACCTGGAACAGCAGGGCTTGAAGCTCTCCACGATGAAGCGCACGGTCATTGGCGGTTCGGCCTGCCCGCCAGCGATGCTCGATGCCTTCCGCGACAAGTATGGCGTCACGGTCAATCATGCGTGGGGGATGACCGAGATGTCACCACTCGGCACCTACGGCACGCTCAAGGGCAAGCATCTCAAGCTGCCGCCCGACGCGCAGCGCTCGATCCTGCTCAAGCAGGGGCGCGCGGTCTTCGGCGTCGACATGAAGATCGTAGACGATGCGGGAGAGGAACTCCCGCGCGACGGCAAGACGTTCGGCAACCTCATGGTGCGCGGGCCCTGGATCGTCCGCGAGTATTTCAAGGGTGACGGCGGTCGCATCCTTGACAGCGAAGGCTACTTCCATACAGGCGATGTGGCGACCCTCGACCCGGACGGCTACATGCAGATCACGGATCGCAGCAAGGACGTCATCAAGTCCGGCGGCGAGTGGATCAGCTCGATCGCGATCGAGAACATTGCGATGGCCCATCCCGCGGTGGCGATGGCTGCCTGCATCGGCCTGCCGCACCCCAAGTGGGACGAGCGACCGGTACTCGTCGTGGTCAGAAAGCCCGGTGTCGAAGTCACGAAGGAGGCATTGCTCGCCTTCTATGCCGGAAAGATTGCCAAGTGGCAGGTGCCCGATGACGTTCTCTTCGTCGATACCATTCCACTCGGCGCCACGGGCAAGATGCAGAAGGCGAGGCTGCGCGAGCAATTCGCCGACTATCGCTTTGTCTGAGCGTCGCGCGCCGACGCCACTGCTCGGCTCTGAGCGCCGGTTCCCGCGGCGTCGTTCGCCGTTCTCCAAAGCGCGCGGGGATCGCGCGCGATTTGTGCGATGAGCAGCTTGCCGAGGGTGAACAGCTGTGCAACACCCAACCGCTTCGATTTCATCGCGACGTAGAGGGCCAGGGCGAAACTGACCAGCAGGTTCACCATGCCAATCAACACGATTCCTGCGGCAGCCCACGCGATCGCTGCAGGCAGTGTGTGCCAGCCGAGTGAAGTTGCGGCCAGACCGACGTTCGCACTCGACAGCGTGACGTGCCGAATGTCGATGGGCAAACCGGTCATCGCGCCCAACCCGCCCGCCAGGCCGAGGTACATGCCGACGAACATGTTTCCGAGAATGGCTCCGTAGTGATCATCGATGTAACGACCGAGCGCGAGAGCGCGGTCCGGGCCGAGCCACCGGAAGCGGCTTGACCTGGCGATACGGTCCCCAAGCTGCAGGTAGCGCGCCTGGTTGTCGAAATAGCCAGCGACAAGCCCCGATAGAAAGAGCCCCACGCCCGCGATGGCGGCGAAGCCGATGCTGCCCGTCGTGAAGGGATGGAGTTCCTCGATCATTTCGGCAAGCTTCGCCTCGGGCGCAAGCGGTGCGTCCTGTGTCAGCGCCCAGACGATCGCAATGAGACAGGCGACCGGGAGCGCGATGCCCACATTGCCTAGCACTGCCACGATCTGCGTGCGGACGACGTTCAGGGCCGTGTCACGCAGGCGATCGAACTGCTTCGGACGGCGATCTTCCAGGGTGTTGGCGAGTGCCGCAGCCGTCATTGCCGGCTGCTTCGTGGCCACCGCCATACCGAGCATGTGGATCACGACGAACCCGATGCCGTACAACAACCCGTACAGGATCGATTGCGTGAGAATCGGCAGGTGCGCGAGCGTGATCTTGACCTTGATCAGGGCGATCAGCGCGATGATGGCGCCGCCGCCGGCGGCGGCGACGAACATCCGCCTGAGGCCCGAGCGGTCGCTTGCGATGTAGTGCTCACCATGCCGGGCGGCATGATCGGTGACGTTGCGCGCGAGCAGGTTGACGTTGGTTCCAATGAACTGTCGTACCTGGTCGCGCCGGAGGTCGCTGGAGAGCAGCTCCTGCAGCAGGACGATCGCGCTCTCCGGGCCGGCATCCGCCGTGAGTGTTGCGAGCACATGGGTCAACCGAATGCGCAATTGCTCCATTCGCGCCACGAGGTAGGTCAGCCTGACCGATGCGCCGATCTCGCGCATTTTCCTGCGCACCCGGTCGAGCGCGATCTCGCACTGCTCGAGCAGAACTTCGGCATCCCGCAGCTCGCTTCGCGATAACGGCTCGCCGCCGCAGCGGATTCGCTCGAGCAGTGGAACGAGCAGTGCATTCAGGGCGAGAAAGGGTGACTCGTGCAGTTCGAGCGCGGCCTCGGCGCGCAGCAGTTCGCGGTCGAGTGCGGCACCGGCGAGCCGGTAGGTGAGGAGGCGCGCCGCTTCGCTCAGATTACGTCGGGTCTGCGTCAGCGCGGCGCTTCCGGCCGGGAGCGCCAGCATCTCGATCAACCGCTGCCAGACCTGGCCGGGCACCTCGACCAGCCATGGCTGATCCCGGGGCGGAACGAGCTCGTGTGCGATGTCGGCCAACGCTTCGCGGTCGTGCGGCATGGGCAGCAGACGGTTGCCGATGCGAATGGCAAGCTCGAGCGTGAAGCCCAGTGCCGAGCGCACACCTGCGTCAGCAAAGAAGCTTTGCTGGCGAGGCAGCGCGAGCAGGGTAAGTACTGCAGCGCGCAACTCGGCCAGTCGCACGGCATCGTTGCGCCACAGTTCGAGCACACGACGGAAGTGGGCCTGACTCTCAGACTTTGACATCCCCCTCGCCGGGCGAAGATCCGCGAGGAAACGCTTCACCGAGTGCACAGCGGTCGGCACACTGACCGGTGCGGACTCTCCCGTTGCGGCCATCACAGGTGCTGAACTCGGTGACGAAGCGGCGGAGGCAGGCGGCGTGGGCGGTTCGCTCGACATCATGCGTCAGGAATTCACTCTCGAAGTGCAGCGCAGGCCGCAAGCGTAACCGTGGCACGGTCGACGGCCGGACAGCGCAAAGGCGGCCGACCTCGTCACGCTCAGCCCATTGAGGCGGTCCGTGTGCGCGGATTGCCGTGGATGGTGACCAGTTCGGGCGTCTCAGCGCGCGCGTCCGGGGCGCGGCCGGTGGACGGTTCAATGGACGGTGCGGTGGGAAAGCAGGCACGATCCCTGCCGCTCGCCTTGGCCTGATAGAGCGCGTGATCCGCCAAGGCCAGGGCATCGGACCAGTCGGCGAACGGGGCGAGCAACACGGCACCGCAGGAGCAGGTGACGGTGAGCGACGTTCCGTCGGCCAGGATCATCGGCTCTGTGCGCAAGCAGGTGAGGAGATCCGTGAGCACGCGCCCGAGGTCGGGCCGCTCATGTTCGATGACCACGAGGAACTCCTCTCCGCCCCAGCGTACGACGTGATCCGGCGGCGGGAAGACGCGGGCGAGGCGGTTCACGGTCTCGCAGAGCACGCGGTCACCGGCGTCGTGCCCGTACTCGTCGTTGATGCGTTTGAAGTGATCGAGGTCGATGAGCACGAGCGCCCACGGCAGATTGGACACACTGCGCAGACGTTCATAGAGGTGCCGTCGGTTGGCTGCGCCGGTCAGCGGGTCGGTGCGACTGGCGCGCTCGAGCGCCTGTGCCTGCTCCCGTACGCTGCGGGATGCGCGACGCAGACGCTCGGCGACGACGTGGGAGTTGAAGCCAAGGAGCAGGGTATAGGCGACGAAGCCGCACAGCGCAATCAGTTCGACCGCGCGCGGCGCAACCGCATCCACCGGGCCGAGGACGAGGCGTGTGGTTGCGGCCGCGGCGGCGATCCAGAGCATCTCGCGGACGAAGCTCCGAAGGCCACCGTAAGCAATCGTGTTGCCGAGCGTGACGCCGACGAGATAGAGACTCGCTGCCGGCGAGAAGCCGAAGACGGCAACGCCGACGCCCGCGTTGATGCCATCCATCACGAATAGACGGGGGATCGTGCGCCGATCGTCCGCCCGTTGCGCCGCCCACGCGTGTACAAGCCATGGATAGAACATGGCATAGGCAGCCAGCACGTATTGGGCCGTGGCCTCGCTCATCACGCGCCCCTGAAGGACGAGCATCACCGTGGCAAGCGAGTAGGAGATGACGCGCGGCAGCGCGTGCAATCTGAGCGCTGCTGCGTACCGAGGCGCAGATTTGGAACTCTCCGACGAATCAGCCATGGCCCCCGAGCATAGCGGTCGGATGCCCTGGTTCGGATGATTCCCGTTGTCGCTCAGCCCGCCGTGACTGCCTCTGATGGACCGGCGAGAGACGACCCTCAGGCGCTTTGTGTCAGTGCCAGTCCCGCGTGTTCCCGAAGCGGATGGAAGCGGATCTTGGGGTGTCGTTCCTGCGTGAGGCGGAGGTCGTAGCTCGACGTGAGCAGATAGGCGAGCGTGTCGGCCGCGTCGTAGGCGAGCTTCGAGGCGTTGTAGTCCATGAATTTCTTGAGCTCCATCTCGTCGTCGCAGGTCACCCAGCGCGCGCCCACGAACTGCGAAGGCTTCAGGCGGACCTCGGCCTTGTACTCGGTGGCGAGGCGATGCTGTACCACCTCGAATTGGAGTTGCCCGACCGCCCCGAGCAGCATGAGCGAGCCGAGGAGGGGCCGGAAGACCTGGATCGCGCCTTCCTCGCCCAGTTCCTGGAGACCCGCCTGCAGTTGCTTGCTCCTGACCGGGTTCAGCAATTCGACCACCTGAAAGAGCTCCGGCGCGAAAAAGGGCAGCCCGGTGTATTGCAGCCGGTCGTTGAGCGAGGCGTCGGTGATCGTGTCGCCCAACTGCACGCCGCCATGGATCGTGAAGCCGATGATGTCGCCCGCGTAGGCGTCCTCGACGCGCTCGCGCCGCTGGGACATGAAGGTGACCACCGAGGTCGGGCGCATCTCCTTGCCTGTGCGTTGGACCTTGAGCTTCATCCCCGCTTCGTAGTGCCCCGAGCAGACGCGCACGAAGGCGATCCGGTCGCGGTGCTGCGGGTCCATGTTGGCTTGGACCTTGAACACCACCCCCGAAAACCCTGGCCCGTCCGGCGGGATGATGCGGCTGGTGCCATCACGCTCGGTCGAGGCTCGGGGATGGGGCGGTGGCGCCAGGTCCGCCACGGCGTCGAGCACCTCTTGCACGCCAAAGTTGTTGACGGCCGAGCCGAAATAGACCGGCGTCTGGCGAG
Source organism: uncultured Burkholderiales bacterium (assembly GCA_937944385.1). Classification (GTDB taxonomy): domain Bacteria; phylum Pseudomonadota; class Gammaproteobacteria; order Burkholderiales; family Casimicrobiaceae; genus Casimicrobium. The sequence goes on from CALDYQ010000007.1 coordinate 9,935, forward strand.
CGGCCAGGAACTCGTCGCGGTCGAAGGCTGGGGCGGCCCCGGTGACGAGTTCGATCGCCGCCTCGGCCGCCTCGAAAGCGTCACCAAAGCGGGCTCGGAGTGCGTCGCGTTCCGAGAGGGGGACCGTCTCCACACTGTCGGAGAGCCGATCCTCGCCCGGGGCGAAGATGCGCATGTGGCCGCGCGCAAGGTCGATGATGCCGCCAAACGCCTTGCCCTGGCCCACGGGCCAGGTCATCGGCACGCAGGGCATGCCGAGTTCCGCTTCCACTTCGTCGAGCAGCGCGAGGGGATCGCGTCCCTCGCGGTCCATCTTGTTGATGAAGGTCAGGATTGGCGTGTCCCGCTGGCGGCAGACTTCGATCAGCCGCTTGGTCTGGGCCTCCACGCCGTTGGCCGCATCGATGACCATGAGCGCCGAGTCGACCGCGGTGAGTACGCGGTAGGTGTCCTCGGAGAAGTCGCGGTGCCCCGGGGTGTCGAGCAGGTTGATGACCCGGTTGCGGTAGTCCATCTGCATGACGCTCGAGGCGACCGAGATGCCGCGCTGCTTTTCGATCTCCATCCAGTCGGAGGTCGCGTGGCGGGTCGCCTTACGCGCCTTCACGCTGCCGGCGATGTGGATGGCGCCCGAGAAAAGCAGGAGCTTTTCGGTGAGCGTGGTCTTGCCCGCATCCGGGTGCGAGATGATGGCAAAGGTTCGCCGACGCTCAACCTCAGCGGCGAGGGCGTGGTCAGTAGGAAGATGGGTGCTCACGTGCAAGCAGACGGTGCTGACGCAAAACTCGGCATTTTCTCAAGCCCGGACGAAGAGCGTCTCGAGAACTCCGTTGCCGCCATTTCTCGAGCGGTGTCCGTGCCGCGTCGGATCGAACGGCTCGCCGGGCGGCAGGGTATCGGCCGAGAAGAAGTGCTCCCCAGGACCGAAGCGCCGCCAGCTGCCGTCGCGCAGCCCGATTTCCATGACCCCGCGCAGGATCACGACCCATTGTGGGTGAGGGGTGACATGCCATTCGCTCGCAAAGCCCGGCGCCGAGCGGCGAAGCTGTACCCCGCCGCTTGGCAGCAGCGCCGAGAGAACTGTGGGAGGCGCACCGAACTCGAGTGCGATTGCGTCCTTCCGGAAACGGGCGACGCCGTCTGGGCCGGTGTAGAGCGTGACGCGGTTGAAGTGCTGCATCGGTCAACCTTTGAGGGCGAAGACGAGCCCAAGTGGCACGAACACGATGCTCGCAATGTTGCCGACCAGCACGATCGAGGCCACCTTGGCGGGCTCCTGCCTGTAGTGATCGGCCACGAGGAAGTTGAGCACCGCCGGCGGCAACGCGCCAAAGAGATAGGTGAGACCGATTTGCTCCTGAGTCATCGGAATGAACATCACGACCAGTCCGGCCGTCGCAAGTCCGGTGAGTGGGCAGACCGCAGCTGCCAGGAGCGAGGTGCCGAAATCCCGCCAGTGCACATCGTTCATGCGGACGCCGAGCGAGATCAGCATGAGCGGGATTGCCGAGTCACCGATCATTTTCATCGGGGCATGGATCGTGTCCGGCAGATGCGTGCCAGTCAGGCCGAGCGCGGCGCCGATCGCCGTGGCCCAGATCATGGGGCTTTTGGCGAAGAACGCCCAGTCGGCGCGCCGACCGACCATCACCGCGCCGACGGTGAAGTGAAGCAGGTTCGAGGTGGTGAATAGCGCGACCATGCCGGCCACCCCCGGCGGTCCAAAGGCAAACAGCGCAAGAGGTAGCCCCATGTTGCCGCAGTTGTTGAACATCATCGGCGGAACGAAGGTCCGGGCATCCCAGCCGGCAAGGCGTGCGAAGGGCCAGGCGAGCAGGCCCGAGCCGAGCACGATCATGACCGAGGCGAGCGCGAGCGGCCAGAGCGCAATCAGATCGACGCCTTTGTCCGACAGGTAGGCCAGCACGAGGAACGGGGCGAAGACGTCCAGGTTGAAGCGGTTGAACGTCCGCATATCCGGCTTCCAGATGCGGCCGAGCACAAAGCCCACGAGGATGATCGCGAGCACCGGCAGGATGATCTCGACGATGCGGAAGCCGACGGTCATGAGTGCGAGGTGCGGGTCGCGGCGCGGGACAGCTTGCGCATGGCGATCAGCGTCCAGACGGCGGCCACGCCCTGCAGCAGCAGCAAAAGTACAAATGCGGTCTCGTAGCCAACCGGGAGGTAGCGACCCGCGCTCTCGGCGGGGAAACGATTGATCACGAGGCCCATGCCCCATTGCAGCAGAAAGCTGCCGAAAAACATGATGAAGTTGATCGTGGTGACCAGCCGCCCTGCGACTTCACGCGGAAACTGGGGCGCGAGCGCAGCAAAGGCGAGATTGCCGAACACGTGCGTGAGCCCGAAGGCGAGCATCACGAGCGCGGGCACGCTCGCCCACGAGGCAAGAAACGGCAGTTGCCCGAGCGGCGCGGCGAGGCAGGCCCACGCGGCGAAGCGGATGGCCGAGCCGCCACGGTTCACGTGAGCGGTGAGGGCGCGGCCGAGGATCAGGTTGGCCGCAAGCATCCCGGCCGGCACGAGCAGCAGATAGTGACCGATCCGACTTCGCTCGATGCCCGCGACATCCACGAGCCAGGGTCCGGCCCACAGGCCCTGAACTGCGAGCCCGATGGCGTTGGTCAAGCAGGCGATCGGGATCAAAAGCCAGAACGTACGGTGGCCGAGCACCATGCCCCACGAGGAGCGCGCGGCTGAAGACGGCGGTGTCGATATCGGGGGCGTGCCTGTGGCAACGACGGGCGGGTCGGGCACACGAAACGCCAGCCAGCCGGCGATCGCGAGCGCGGCAAAGCCAATGCCCACGAACATCTGCGGCCAGGTGATCACGCCGAGTAGCCAGAGCACCGGTGCGGTCGAAGCGATGGCTCCGGCGTTTCCCACGGCCAACATGTAGCCGTTGACGGCTGGCAACTGAACAGGCGCAAGCCACAGGCCGAAGGTACGCAGACTCGCCATCAGGCAAGCGGCGACGCCAATGCCGATCAGGATGCGCCCGGCGATGAGCATCTCGGCGCTCGTCGCGCTGGCAAAGACGAAGCAGCCGGCCGCGCAGGCGACCAGCAGCATGGCATTCACCCGCCGGGGCCGAAAGCGATCGAGCCAGCCGCCGAGCGGGAGCTGAGTGAACGAGAACGAGAGGAAGTACGCCGCGGTGAGGAGCCCGAGGGTTGCGGCATCGAGCGAGAACTCGGCGATCAGCGAGGGCGCAATGGCCGCATTCACCGAACGCAGGCCGAAACTGACGAGGTAGGCCGCTCCGAACGGGACGAAGACGGCGAACCAAAAACGCGGCGGCCACACGGCCGCCGGGGCTGCACGCGTCGACGCGTTCAAAGGATGAATTGCGACAGATTTTCGTCGCGCACGATACCCGCGAGGCGGGCCTCGACGAAGTCTGCATCGATGGCCACCGATTGATTGCGGTAGCGCTCGGCTGCGAAGCTCACTTCCTCGAGCAGTTTTTCCATCACGGTGTGCAGTCGTCGGGCACCGATGTTTTCCTGCCGTTCATTCACGGAGTGCGCGATTTCGGCCAGCCTGCGGATGCCGCTTGTCTGGAAATCGAGTGTCACCCCTTCTGTTGCCAGGAGGGCTGCGTATTGGCGGGTGAGGCTCGCATCAGTTGCGGTCAGGATCCGTTCGAAGTCATCGACCGAAAGCGCCGAAAGCTCGACCCGGATCGGAAACCGCCCCTGCAGCTCGGGGATCAGGTCGGAGGGCTTGGCCAGATGAAAGGCCCCGCTCGCGATGAAGAGGATATGGTCGGTCTTGACCGGACCGTACTTGGTGTTGACGGTGGTGCCTTCGACGAGCGGCAGCAGGTCGCGCTGCACGCCCTGGCGCGAGACGTCCGCGCCATGCGTCTCCTGACGCGCGGCGATCTTGTCGATCTCATCGATGAAAACGATGCCGTGCTGTTCGGCGGCGGCGAGGGCGCGCGATTTGATGTCCTCCTCGTTGATGAGTTTGGCCGCTTCCTCCTCGGTCATGACACGCAGCGCCTCGACGACCGTCATCCGCCGGAGCTTGCGCCGCTGGGACTGAAGCCCGGCGAACATCTGCTGGATCTGCTGGCTGAGCTCCTCCATGCCGGGAGGGGCCATCACTTCCATACGCGGAGCTTCGACGGCGACCTCGATATCGATCTCGCGGTCGTCGAGCGTGCCCTCGCGCAGCATCTTCCGGAATTTCTGGCGCGTGGCGTTGTCGGTGGGCTTCAGGTCATCGAAGTTCACCGCAGCCGGTGGCGGCAGGAGGGCGTCCAGCACCCGGTCTTCGGCCTGATCGAGCGCCCGGTCACGCACGGCGCGGGTGGCCTCGTCCCGCGTCTGCTTGATCGCGACCTCGACCAGGTCACGGATGATCGTGTCGACGTCTCGGCCCACGTAACCGACCTCGGTGAATTTGGTGGCCTCGACCTTGACGAACGGGGCTTTCGCGAGTCGGGCAAGCCGACGTGCGATCTCTGTCTTGCCCACGCCCGTGGGGCCGATCATGAGGATGTTCTTGGGCGTAATCTCCTGGCGAAGCGGTTCGGGCACCTGCTGACGACGCCAGCGGTTGCGTAGCGCGATGGCCACCGCCTTCTTTGCCTCGGCCTGACCGACGATGTGGCGGTCAAGCTCGTGGACGATCTCGGGCGGGGTCATGGGGGGTGGTGGGCTCATTCGGCGATTGTAGGAAGCCTCCGGTGGCACATCGAAGGCGGCGCGGGGTTCGCGTGAATTCAGACGGGGGGCGGCACGCGCGCGAGGTTCCAGTGCGCCGCCGCGAAGCGCAGGAACGCTGAAACGTCATCGACCAGACCCGGATCGACCTGCCCCAGGTGTTGCCACGCGGCGCGCAGCGCGGGCAGCGCTTCATCCGACGCGATGGCCCGGGCGAGCGTCTGCTTCGAAAGCTTTTGCCCATCGGGCGCACGCACGAGGGGCAGATGCAGATAGCGCGGGATCGGGAAACCGAGTGCTTCGCCCAGCACGATCTGGCGCGGGGTGTTCATCAGCAGGTCATCGCCACGCACGACATCGGTTACGCCTTGGTCGGCGTCGTCCACGACCACCGCAAGCTGATAGGTATAGCACCCATCGGCGCGACGCAAAACGAACGGGCCGATTTCCCGCGCTACGTCCTGTTCGAGCGGACCGTGTCGCCGGTCGGTGAATCGCGTGGCGCCCTGGCCGGGCAGGGCAAAGCGCACCGCATGCCGATCGAGCGGCAGCCCGAGTGCCGCGCAGGTGCCTGGATAGATCGGCTCGCCCCAGGCGTTGACCGCGGCGTACTCGAGCAGACGCCTGCTGCAGCGGCAGCCGAAGAGGGTGCCTAGGTTTGCGAGCCGGTCGAGGGCCGCCGAGTAGCATGCGCTGCGCTCGCTCTGCCGCAGGATCGGGCCGTCGCTCACGAGCCCGCACGCGCCGAGTTGATCGAGGATCACGCGCTCCGCCTCGCGCGAGGCGCGCATCGTGTCCACGTCCTCGATGCGCACGAACCAGGTGCCACCCTGTGCGCGCGCATCCGCCCAGCTGCCGAGCGCAGCCACGAGAGAGCCCAGATGCAGCGGGCCGGTCGGGGAGGGCGCGAATCGACCCACATAGCGACCGCCGCGGCCGCCCGAGTGCTCGGTACCGATCAATTCGCCGGGGGGAGCCACGACCAGTTACGCTCGAGCAGAGCCAACACGGCGTTGGGATAGTCGAAGCGTCCGAGCGAGCCGTTGTAGCGAGCCAGCGCGCGCACGACATTGCCGTTTTCCATGTCGAGATAGTGGCGCAGGATGACGCAGCCGTAGCGCAGGTTGGTCCGCAGATGGAACAGGTTGTGCTCGGGCGAGCCGATGAGCCGCACCCAGAAGGGCATCACCTGCATGTAGCCGCGGGCCGAAGCGGTGCTCACTGCATATTTGCGAAAGGCGCTTTCGTGCTGGATGACTGCAAGCACGAGCTGCGGGTCGAGTCCGGCACGGCTCGCCTCGTACTGCACGGTGATCAGGAACTCGGTCCGCTGCTCCGCATCCGGCATGCGGCGAGCGAGCCGCGCAGACATCTCGGCAAGCCACGCCTGCGTCACCCTGGGGTCGCCGATCAGGCGCGGTGCGCCGCGATCGGCGATGGCCGAGGCGAGGGCGGTCTGCACGCTCGGGATCAGCTTCTCTTCGATCTGTGCCCCTGCGTACACGCGGTCGGCGACCAACGCGGCCGAGGAAAGAAACAGAGCGAGGGCGAAAAACGACCTGAATTTCAATGGACGAGTCGGGATCGGAGAGCAATCACGATCTCGGTGAGGGGAATCTTGGTCGCTTCGGTCTCACGACGGCCCTGAAGTTCCACGACGCCTTCCTTCAAGCCACGTTCGCCGATCGTGATCCGCCAAGGAATGCCAATCAATTCGAGATCCGCAAACATCACGCCGGGCCGTTCCCCGCGGTCATCGAGCACGACATCGATATCGGCGGCAGCGAGCTGGCTGTACAGCTGGTCTGCCGCCGCGCGCACCTCGGCGCTCCGGTCGTATCCGACCGCCGCGATCGCCGCCACCCAGGGGGCCATCGCTTCGGGCCAGATGATGCCGCGAGCATCGTTGTTCTGCTCGATCGCCGCCGCCACCACGCGGGTGACGCCGATGCCGTAGCAGCCCATCTCCATGACCTGTTCCTTCTGCTCGCGGTCGAGGAAGGTGGCGCGCAAGGCTTCCGAATACTTGCGACCGAGCGCGAACACATGCCCGACCTCGATCCCGCGACGCAGCTTGAGGTGGCCCTTGCCATCGGGCGAGGGGTCGCCCTCGACGACGTTTCTCACGTCGGCGACGAGGTCGGGTTCGGGGCAATCCCGGCCCCAGTTGACGCCGGTGAGGTGATAGCCCGCCTCGTTCGCGCCGCAGATGAAGTCCGCCATGGCCGCCGCAGTCCGGTCTGCGACGACCGTGACCCTGCCCGGATGTGCCTTGCCGTGGCGTGGTACCGGGCCGCAGTAGCCCGGGATGACGCCCAGGTGGGCTTCGATCTCCTCGGGCGTGGCCGGACGGGCATCGGCGAGAGGCGCAAGCTTGCCGAGCTTTACCTCGTTCACCATGTGGTCCGCGCGGAGCATGACCAGCACAAAGCCCGATGACCCCATGTACATCATGGCCTTGAGCTGCTTTTCGAGCGGCTCACCGAGAAAGCGAGCGACGTCCTCGCAGGTCGTCTGTCCGGGGGTGTGTACGAGCGTGAGCGGCTGCGATGGAGCGGGCCTGGGTTCGGCCGGTGCGAGCGCTTGGGCGAGCTCGAGGTTGGCCGCGTAGTCCGAATCGGGACAGTAGGCGATGACGTCCTCGCCGCTGTCGGCAAGCACCTGGAATTCATGCGAAGCGAAGCCGCCGATGTTGCCAGTGTCGGCTTCGACGGCGCGGAACTCGAGCCCGAGCCGCGTGAAGATGCGACTGTAGGCGTCATACATCCCCTGGTAGCTCCGCATGAGTCCGTCCTTGTCCACGTCGAACGAGTAGGCATCCTTCATGATGAACTCGCGCGAGCGCATGACGCCGAAGCGCGGGCGCCGCTCGTCGCGGAACTTTGTTTGGATGTGGTAGAGGTTCTTTGGCAGTTGCCGCCAGCTCTTGAGTTCCTGCCGCGCGATGTCGGTGATGACCTCTTCCGAGGTGGGCTGCACGATGAAATCGCGCTCGTGGCGATCCTTGAGCCGAAGCATCTCGGGGCCCATCTTCTCCCAGCGCCCGGATTCCACCCAGAGCTCCGCGGGCTGGATCACCGGCATCAGGAGCTCGATCGCGCCCGCGGCATTCATCTCCTCGCGGATGATCGTCTCCACCTTGCGCAGCACGCGCACACCGAGCGGCATCCAGGTGTAGATCCCGGCACCGAGCTTTCGGATCATGCCGGCCCGGAGCATGAGCTGATGGGAGACGATCTCGGCCTCGGCGGGGGCTTCCTTGGTGGTCGAGAGGAGGAATTGGGACAGGCGCATGATGGAGGGGACGGGAGTCTGCGGCACGGATCTGCCGGCGAGCTTTCGATTTTCGCCTATCCTAGGGCAATGCAACCGGAAGCCCAACCTACAGCGCCGCTCACCGACAGCGAGGGCGAGCCGCTCGAGCCTTTGTCGCGCAACGTGGTGGAAGTCCGTCGTCCCCCTCCGCGTGCAGCCGTCGTTCCGCTCCTGTTCGACTCGCCGCATAGCGGCACCTGGTACCCGGAGGACTTCGACCATGCCTGCGACCCTGCGCTTCTGCGCAAAGCGGAGGACACCCATGTCGATGATCTCTACGACTTTGCGCCTTCACTCGGCGCAACCCTCGTCTGCGCCGTCTTCCCGCGAAGCTACATCGATGTCAATCGACGGTTGGCCGACATCGACATCACGATGATCGAGGGCGCTTGGCCCGACCCCGTCGATGTCTCGCCCAAGACCCGCTCCGGCATCGGTCTCATCTGGCGACTGCTCGACGACCGCACGCCAATCTACGCACGAAAGCTCACGGTTGACGAAGTACGTCATCGGATCGACCGCTGCTACCGCCCGTACTGGGATGCCTTGCATCGATCGGCAGAGCATCTGGTCGCGCAGCACGGACGGCTCGTGCACATCAATTGCCATTCGATGCCGGAGGAGGCTGGCCCGCTCTCCTGGGTGCCGCGCGGGACGCGCTTTGCCGATATCGTGCTCGGGGATCGCGACGGTACGACCTGCACGCCGGAATTCACTGCGCTCGTGGCCGAGGCCTTTCGCAAGGAGGGTCTGTCGGTTGCGATCAATGACCCCTACAAGGGGGTCGAGATCGTCAAGCAGATGGGGCGACCGGCCGAGCAGCGCGAGTCGATGCAGATCGAGATCAACCGGCGGCTCTACATGGACGAGGCGACACGCGAGCGAAATGCAAACTACGCTTCGCTCAAGGCCAGCCTGCGCCGCGTGATGGAGCAGGTGGCCGCCTACGCAGCGCAAGCCGCGCGGCGGTTCTGAATTTCGAGTCGGGCCCTTCCTACAATCGAACGTATGCAGGATGACCGGCCCTTTTCCCTTCCCGACCCGCGCGTGTTCCGCGCGCAATCGAGCGCGAACGCGGGTCCTCAGGTGCGGGCCCTGATCGATGTGGCAACCGAAGCGCTGGCCGCCGAAGTCGCGGTCATTGCCGAGAAGGCCGAAGAGCGGCTCGTCGATCGAATCGTGGAGCAACTTCTTGCGGGCGATGTCGGGCCCATCGCTGACGCGCTCGCTGCCGCGCCATCACTCGGTGCGCTTCGGCTTCTCGCGCGCAGCCTCGCTCGTGCGCATGTCGAGGCCGCGCGGCGCAGGCATCCTGCCGAAGGCCTCGCGGCGACGGTATTCGCGCTGCCGGTGGTCATCATCGCAGGGAGCCCGAACGCTGTCCGTGTGCCGGGCGCGCTGCCGCGGATCGAGGAGTTCGTCGAAGTGCTCAAGACGCATCGCGCGCTGCGTGGGAACCAGGCCTTCGCGCTCGGTAACGCGCTCGTCTCCTCGGCGGCCTTTGCGCTCGAACGACTGCCGGCGACGCTCGACTGGTGGCGTGTGGATGACGTGCTGGGCGAACCGCTCGCGCTCGAGCGGGCGCCGATGGAGGTGGTCGCCAATCAGGAGCAGGTGTTCCTGCGTTTTCTCATCGGGCGGGCGCTCGCCGCACCCGGGGTCGATCTGCTCTCGGAGCGCGACGTCGGCCCCTGGGCCATGCCCTTCACCCAGGCGTTTGCGCGGCAGCTCGGCGGGGGCAGCCTGTCGCTGCTTGCCATGGCGCGACCGCCGCGCGAACCGCTCGCTGCGCTCTACCAGGGCCGCGTCGCCCAGCGCGAAGTCTCGCTCCAGCTCTTCGTTGCCAATGCGCTTCGCAAGTTTCGCCAGAGCGTCGGGGAGCCGGCCGCGGTGATCTCGGCGCATCGCACGGACGCTGGCGGCGAGGTCCGGCTCTCGCTTTCCAACCCCTTCGACGAGCGCGGCGCGGAAGGCTTCCGAGCGGAACTCTTTCCTACCGATCGCGCCGAAGCCGTGGCCGCGGAGATGCGTGCGCTCCTCTCCGAGTGCCGAGTGCAGGATGTCACCGTGCTCGCCGACGTCTTTCCGGACGTAGATCCAGTGACGCGGCTGCCGCTGCTGTTTCGCGCAGATGCGCTCGAGAACGCATCGATGCATGCGCTTCGGTTGCATTGAACCCTGCGGTTGCTTTTTGATTCCGACGCTTGATGAGATGAATCCGCTCGATGTCTTTCCTTCGCGCCGTGCTGCTTACGCCACCTGCGCTTTGCTGTGTCTGGCGCTGTTGGGCTACGCCTTCTATCTCCAGTACGTCGAACTGATGGAGCCCTGCCCGATGTGCTGGTTCCAGCGTGGCGTGTTCGTCCTGCTCGCGCTCATCTTCGGCGCGGCTGCGGTCGTGAACCCGGGCGAGCGTGGCGCGCGCGTGGTCGCAGTCGTCGCCGGACTCACGGCCGTCGGCGGCGTGGCGCTCGCGCTCCGGCACCTTTGGATCCAGTCCTTGCCCGCCGATCAGCTTCCGAGCTGCGGCATGGGCATTGGCTACATGCTCGAAACCTTGCCCTTCATGGACGTGTTCGCGCGAGCACTTTCCGGTTCGGTCGAATGCAACAAGATCGATCGCGTGCTGGGCCTCTCGCTGCCGGCCTGGAACGTCATCCTGTTTTCGCTGCTGCTCTTCGGTGCCCTTGCCCTGGTTCGCCATCGTGGTCGCACGGCAACCCGCTGATTCCGATGGCCTCACGCGTTCGCCCCACCACGCTTTTCGTCCAGCCGACGATGCTTGTCGCAATCGCTCTCGCCGGTGCCGCCGCTGATGCGCAACCGCGCTCGTTCGCCCCGTTCACCCAGCCGGCCACGGCCGCGCGCCCAGTGACCGATACGGTTCACGGCATTCGCCTGACCGACCCCTACCGCTGGCTCGAGGATCATCGCGATCCGGAGGTCGTCCGCTGGACACGCGCCCAGCACGATGCAACGGTTGCCTGGCTCGAGGCGAACGCGCCCCTGCCCGCCGGCCTTGCCGAGGAGCTCACGCGATTCCTCGATCGCACGATCACCTCGCCACCGCAGTGGGTCAAAGGCCGCGAATTCTTCACGCGCAAGGCCAAGGGCGATGCCCAGGCCAAGCTCTACACCCGGATCGATGGCCGTGACGTGCTGCTCTTCGATCCGGTGCGGCTCGACCCGAGCGGCAAGTCCTCGATCTCGACCCGGAGCTTCAGCCGCGATGTGTCGATTGCGGCGGTGGGTGTGCAGCGGGCCGGCGACGAACTGCCGACGCAGTACTTCATCGATACCCTGACCGGCCGCGAGGTCTACCCGCCGCTCAAGGAAGTCTGGGGCGTGTCGTGGACGGCAGACAATGCGATCGTCTACGTCCAGCCGCGGACGGCGGAGCAGGTGGCCAGGCAGCTTCCGCTCTACACGCAGCGCCATCGGCTGGGCACCGACCTCGCGGCCTCGCCGGTGGTGCAGCGCTTCAGCGACGCCAAGCAGTGGGGCGGGGTCTACGACCTCGAGTACGCGCCCTACACGGTGACACTCGTTGGCGAGGGGCGGTCACCGCGCTACGCCCTCGCACGCACCGGCAGCAACGAGACGCCGCGGGTGGTCTTCGACGTGAAGGACGCGAACGCCTCGATCGAGGTGATCGGCGAGACGCTCTACGCCTGGACCACGGCGGGTGCCCCCAACGGGCGCATCATGACCGCGTCGATGCAGGCGCCGGAGTTTTCCAACTGGCGCGAACTCGTGCCCGAGCGCAAGGATGCTCAGATCGAGTCCTTCGTCGTCACGCGCGGCCACCTGATCGTTCGTGAACGGCACGAGCTCGTGGGGCGACTGCGCGTGCATGGCCTGGATGGCCGCTTCGTGCGTGATCTCGCGCCCCCGGAGTTCGGCAGCGTGACTGCGCTCTTCTACGATCGGGATGTCGATCAGCTCTATGTTGGGCTCTCCACCTTCAATGCGCCTTACAAGCTCTACACGGTCGATCCGAAAACCTTTGCCTGGACGCTCATCCATCAGGACGAATCGGTCATCGACACGAGTCAGATCGAAACCCGCGTGGTCAACGTGAAGAGCCGCGACGGGACACTCGTGCCGATGTTCGTGAGCCATCGGAGGGGGCTCAAGCTCGATGGCAGCCATCCGACGCTGCTCTACAGCTACGGCGGCTTCAACATCGGAATCAGCGTAGGTTACCTGGGCAGTTGGGCGCTCCTCGTCAATCGCGGCGTGGTCATCGCCCAGCCGGGTCTGCGCGGCGGCAATGAATACGGCGAGGCATGGCACAAGGCAGGGCAACGCGAGCGCAAGCAAAACGTCTTCGATGATTTTTATGCCGCGGCCGAGTGGCTGGTGCGCGAGGGCTACACGACACGCGATCGTTTGGTCGCCTACGGCGGCAGCAACGGCGGGCTGCTCGCCGGCGCCGCGGCGACGCAACGTCCAGACCTGTTTGGCGCGATCATCTGCTCGGTACCGTTGCTCGACATGGTGCGCTACCACCGCTTCCGCATCGCCCGGTACTGGATCCCCGAGTACGGCGACCCCGACCGCGCAGAGGACTTCGCGTGGCTTTTGCGCTACTCGCCTTACCACAACGTCCGTGCGGGGGTGGACATGCCGCCGATGCTTGTGATCGCCGGTGAGAACGACACCCGGGTCGATCCGTTGCACGCCAAGAAATTCGTGGCCTTGGCACAGAACAACCCCGGGCAGAAAAACCCGATCCTGCTCAAGATGGACTACGACGCGGGTCACGGCAGCGGCAAGTCGACTGCACAGCAGGTCGAGGATCGGCTGACCTGGATGCGTTTTCTCTTTGCGATGACGGGCCTGAGGCAGCGTGAGTGAGACCGCCAGGGAAGCTGAAGCGCGTCTCAGGGCCGCGCTCGCCGAAGCCCGCAGCACGCGCGAGCGAAGCGCAGCAGATGTGGCGCTCGCGGGCGATCGCATGGCGGTGCGCGTCTACCAGCGGGCACGGCTCGCACAGACTCACGCCGACCTGCTGGCCGATTCCGGCACGGCCGGTGCGGCGCGCTTTTTCCTTGACGAACTCTACGGTACCGAGGACGTGAGCGCGCGCGATGCAGAGGTCGAAAAAGTGATCAAGGTGCTGGTGCGGTTTCTGCCGGCTTCGGCGCTCTCGACGCTCGCCGATGCACTCGAGATCGATGCGCTCTCGGAGCGGCTCGACCGCTTGCTTGCGCTCGCGTGGAGAAAGCGCGCCCCCCAGGCGATTGCGCTCGACGCCGCGTCCTATCGTGATGCCTACCGCGAGATGGGTCATCACGACGAGCGGGAACGACAGATCGAACTCATCGAGCATATCGGTCTCTCGCTGTGTAAGCTGGCCCGCGTGCCCCTCCTGCGCGGGCTGCTCGCGATGATGCGCGGCCCGGCGCACGCGGGGGGCGTGGGCCACCTGCATGACTTCCTCGAGCGTGGGTACGACACGTTTACGGCGCTGCCGGACGCGCGCGGGTTCGTCGCCAAGTTGATTGCCCGCGAGCGGGCGGAGCATGCCCGTCTTCTCGCCTCGTGATCCGCCATGGCAGGCTGCGAGCGCATTGCGACCGATAATCGAGTCCTATCAACTCGACGCCGCGGCTCAAGCGAAGCCGCCCATCCGAATCCGATGCTGCTCAAGGACAAACGAATCCTCCTGACCGGGGTCCTTTCCAACCGCTCGATCGCCTATGGCATCGGCCAAGCGCTGTGCCGCGAAGGGGCGACGCTCGCGCTGACCTACGCCGGTGAGGGGATGCGGGAGCGTGTCGAGCGGCTGGCGCCGGATTTCGGCGCCTCGCTCGTGCTCTCCATGGACGTGACACGGCAGGAGGAGATCGACGCCGTGTTCGACCGCCTCAAAGGCGAGTGGGGCGCGCTCGATGGCGTCGTCCACTCGATCGGCTATGCGCCCCGGGAGGCGATTGCCGGGGACTTTCTCGATGGCCTGTCGCGCGAGTCGTTTGCGACCGCGATGGATATTTCGGCCTACAGCTTCGGCGCGCTCGGAAAGGCGGCACGGCCGCTCATGCAGGGACGCAACGGCGCGCTTCTGACCTTGTCGTACCTCGGTTCGATCCGCGCGGTGCCCAACTACAACACGATGGGCGTAGCCAAAGCAGCGCTCGAGGCCATCACGCGCTACATGGCGGTGAGCCTGGGCCCTGAAGGCACAAGGGTGAATGCCATCAGCGCTGGCCCCATCAAGACGCTCGCGGCCTCCGGCATCGCGGGCTTCTCGAAGATGCTCAAGAACTTCGCGCAGGCTGCACCCCTGCGCCGCAACGTGACCATAGAGGAAGTGGGCAACGTTGCCGCGTTCCTCATGAGCGACTGGGCGAGTGCAATGACCGGTGAGGTGCTCTACGTCGATTGCGGCTACTCGCACGTGGCTGCCGGCATCGATGATGGCGGAGATAAGCCGGCCGGTTGAGGCGCGCAGCGTTCCAAGCGCGGACGGGGTGGCACTGCGCATCCAGAACACGGGTGAATCGTTTGAGTCGTGATGCACGCTTTCGCTGGACGGCACTTTTCCTGATCGCGGGCGGGCTTGCGCTCGTGCCTTGGTACGCACTCCAGGACAGTTTCTTCGACTTTCGCTGGCTCGGTCGTCTCGGCGGCAAGGATCAGGCGCCTGCGCTCCTGCAGATCGCGTCGTGGGGCAAGGTCTGGCTGATCGCGCTGCCGGTTTTGCTTCTCGCCGTGATGGGGCTCTATGCCCGACCGATCGAGCCGCACCGAGCGGCGGTGGGCGCGATGCGGAGCTGGGGGCGCTCGGTGGCCCTGCTGGGCGGCGTGGGTGCGCTCTATGTGCTCGGGCAGGGGTTCGCGATCGGGCCGCGCGGGTACGCGACCGACTGGCTGTCGGCGCTACTGCCTCCGATTGCAGGCGGGCAGTTCGGCATGGGTGCAGGCGCGCTGCTTGTCGCGTTCGGTTTCACACTCGTCTGTGCCGATGGCATCGCCAGCATGGGCTACTTTCGGGGGGATCGGTTCGTCGCGACCGCGCTCCTCTCGGTGACGGCGCTGGTGGTGCTCTTCGTCTTCTTCCCTGTAGTGCGCGTGCTCTGGGAGGGCCTGCTCGGCCAGGATCGTGCGCTCTCGTTCGCTGCATTCTGGGAGCGCTTCAGCCAGCCCAAGCTCTGGGCGCTGTCCTGGGCCTGTCTCTGGGGCGGCAGCGGTTGCGGTGTGGCTTGGAACACGCTCTGGCTCGCGCTTCTGTGCGCCGCCGGCACCACGGTGCTCGGGCTTTTGCTTGCGCTGCTCGTGGTGCGCACACAGTTCCCGGGAAAGCGGCTCATCCGGCTGGTCACGCTGCTTCCGATCATCACGCCGCCGTTTGTGGTGGGCATAGCGCTCATCATGCTCTTTGGGCGCGCGGGCATCATCAACGAGCTGCTCGAATGGGCGTTCGGCATCCCGCCGACGCGCTGGATCTACGGCTTGCCGGGCGTGCTTCTTGCCCAGCTGTTCGCCTTCACACCGGTCGCTTTCCTCGTGCTCATCGGCGTGGTCGAGGGCGTGAGCCCGACGCTCGAGGAGGCGAGCCAGTCGCTGCACGCGAACCGCTGGCAGACGTTCCGCCATGTGACCCTGCCGCTCATGGCCCCTGGGCTGGCCAATGCCTTCCTCGTCGGTTTCATCGAATCGATCGCGGACTTCGGCAACCCGATCCTGCTCGGCGGAAACTTCGGCGTCATGTCCACCGAGATCTACTTCGCGATCGTCGGTGCCCAACTCGATCAGGGCAAGGCTGGGGTGTATTCGCTGATCCTGCTCGCGTTCGCGCTCTTCGCGTTCTGGCTGCAGCGGCGCGCGACCGCGCGCAAGAACTTCGTCACCGTGTCTGGCAAGGGCGATACCGGGCTCGCGAGCCCGCTACCCGACGGCGTCCGGCGTACGGCCTTTGCGGTCGGTCTGCCTTGGCTCGCCCTCACGGTCGTGCTCTACGGCATGTGCCTGTTCGGCGCGTTCGTCAAGATCTGGGGGCGGGACCACACCTTCACCATCGAGCATTTCGTCAAGGCGTTCTCGATCGACTATGGCACCCACGGGCTCCTTTTCACGGGCGCGGCCTGGCACAGCCTGGGCAACACCTTGCTCTTCTCGCTTGCCGCAGCGCCGCTCACCGCGATCGTCGGCATCCTCTCGGCGTTTCTCATCGC
Organism: uncultured Burkholderiales bacterium; assembly: GCA_937944385.1. Lineage (GTDB taxonomy): Bacteria > Pseudomonadota > Gammaproteobacteria > Burkholderiales > Casimicrobiaceae > Casimicrobium. Next base: position 26,124 of record CALDYQ010000007.1, read on the forward strand.
GCGGACACGCTTTGCCGGGCAGCATCTGTTCGAGTTCCTCACGCTCCTGTCCTTCGCGATTCCCGGGACGGTCATCGGCGTGGCCTACATCTTCGCCTTCAATGTGCCGCCGATCGAGATCACCGGGACGGGGCTCATCATCGTGCTCTGCTTCGTGTTCCGCAATCTTCCGGTCGGCGTGCGTGGCGGTATCGCGGCCTTCGCCCAACTGGACCGCTCGCTCGATGAAGCGAGCACCACGCTCGGCGCCGGCGGCGCCACCACATTCCGCCGCGTGCTGATGCCGCTGCTCAAGCCGGCGATCATCGGCGCGCTGATCTATGGTTTCGTGCGCTCGATGACCACGGTCTCGGCCATCATCTTCCTGGTTTCTGGCAACACAGAGCTTGCCACCACCTACATCATTGGCCGCGTCATCAACGGCGACTATGGCGTGGCCATCGCCTACAGCGCCACCCTCATCATGATCATGGTGCTTGCCATCGTGCTCGTGCAGTGGCTCGTAGGCGCGCGTCGGCTCGGGCGTCGCAGCGCCGCCGCGCCCGGCCTGGGCAGCGCTGTCGCGGTGGGCGGCTGAACAGGGGGAACCGGCATGACCACGACTGCAAACAAAGGCACGCTCGAATTCATCAATGTCGTCAAGGACTACGGCACGGGCGACCCGGCCGTCAAGAGCATCTCGTTCCGCGTGGAGGATGGGCAACTGGTCACGTTGCTCGGGCCTTCCGGATGCGGCAAGACGACGACGCTGCGCATGATCGCCGGGCTGGAACTCCCTACCGCAGGGCAGATCCTGCTCGGCGGACGCGACGTGACCACCGAGTCCGCCGCCGCGCGCAACGTCTCGCTCGTGTTCCAGAGCTATGCGCTCTTTCCCCATCTCACGGTGATGGAAAACGTCTGCTACGGCCCGACGGTCCAGGGCATGAAGAAGCCCGACGCCATCGAGCGGGCGAATGCGGTGCTCAAGCTGATCGGTTTGACGGGGTTCGAATCTCGTCTGCCGTCCGAACTCTCGGGCGGGCAGCAGCAGCGCGTCGCAATCGCGCGCGCGCTCGTGCTCGAGCCGGCAGTCCTCCTGTTCGACGAGCCGCTGTCGAATCTCGACACCAAGCTCCGCCGCCACGTGCGAGAGGAGATCCGGGAACTGCAGCAGCGCCTGGGCATCACCTGTGTTTACGTCACCCATGACCGGGAAGAGGCCATGGCGGTGTCCGATCAGATCATCGTCATGGAGCAGGGGCGGATCGCCGAGCAAGGGACCCCAGGTGCCCTGTTTTTTTCGCCCGCCACAGCATTCGTCGCCGACTTCCTATCGGAGGCGAACGTACTCGACATCGAGCGCATCGAGGCGCCCGACGTCCCATCGGGGCAGTGCCGCGTTCGACTGGCCGACTGCGTCTTCGATGTCGAAGCCCCCGTGCGCGCCGAAGCCCGTCGCCTGGCGCTTCGGCCCGACATCTTTCGCATCGACCGCGATGTATCCGCTGCCGGGTGGGTGCGGTTCCCGGTGACCATCAGCAAGTCGGCCTTCATCGGCAAGGGCGTGGAGGCCGAGGTCACCCTTTCCGACGGAAAGAACCTGTTTGTTTTTCTCGCCGGGGAACGTCAGCCCCTGGTTGCGGGGCAAGCCATCGCGCTTGTGTTTTCGCCGTCGGATGCGCGGCTGATCGTCTGAGGCAGCGCGGGCGCGGACCTTGATGTCCGGCGTCTCGCCTACACTTCAGTGGCAGTATCTTTCTTCGCGGCGATTCCCGTCCGCGCCCTTCGTCCAATGATCGTCTACAACCTCGCCTGCAAGCAGGGGCATGTGTTCGAAGGCTGGTTCAAGTCGCCCTCAGATTTCGAGAATCAGCGCGATCGGGGTTTGGTCGAATGCCCAATATGCGGGGACTGCGCGGTCGAGCGCAAGCTGCACGCGCCGCGGGTCAACGTGGGCGCAGCGCCGACCAGCCGTGCGAGCGCCGTCGAGGACGCGACGCTGAGCGACGGCAACGTCCACCCCGAGCGGCTCGCCAAGGCACTTGCCGCCATGGCGGAGTTCGCGGTCAGGGTCCGCGAGAACACCGAGAACGTCGGCGAACGCTTTGCCGAAGAGGCGCGGGCGATGCATTACGGCGAAATACCGCACCGGGGTATCCGCGGGCGGGCCGATGCCGAAACCGCTGCCGAGCTGCGCGAGGAGGGTATCGAATTCCAGGCTCTGCCTTTCCCGGTCGACTGGCCTTCGCTCAACTGACAGGTCAGATTTCTTCGATGCGTGCCCGCAGCACCTCCGCCTGCGCGTGAATCGCTTGCACGCCGTCCGTGCCCATGCGGTCGAGATGGGCGAGCATCATGCGTGAGCGCGGATGGGTGCCCAATTCGACTCTGTTCTTCGCCATGAAGTCCCAGTAGAACACCGTGATCGGGCAGGCGCGCGCTCCAGTCTTTTCTTCCGGGCGGTAGCGACAACCCGTGCAGTAGTTGCTCATCCGCTTGATGTAGGCGCCACTTGCGGCATAGGGTTTCGACGTAAAGCGGCCGCCGTTCGCATAGAGCGCCATGCCAAGCGTGTTCGGATGCTCCACCCACTCGACGGCGTCGACGTAGACCGCCAGGTACCAGGCAGCAACCTCCTGAGGGCGAATGCCCGCCACGAGCGCGAAATTTCCGGTCACCATGAGCCGCTGGATGTGGTGCGCATAGCCATGGGCGAACGTCTGGCCGATCGCCTGCCGGAGGCAGTTCATCTGTGTCTCGCCGGTCCAGTACCAGCGCGGCATGGGCAGCATGTGCCCGAAGTGATTGGCTGAGGCGAGCGTTGGCATGTCGAGCCAGTAGACCCCGCGCATGAACTCGCGCCAGCCCAGGATCTGGCGGATGAAGCCCTCAGCGCTCGCGAGGTTGCAGTGCCCGGCTTCGAAGGCCTCGACTACGGCACCGATGACCTCTCGCGGGTCGAGCAGGTGCAAGTTGAGCGCAGCCGAGAGGAGCGAGTGGTGCAGGAAGGGCTCATTCGTCCACATCGCGTCCTGGAAGCGACCGAAGCCGGGCAGCCGATCGCGTACGAATGCCTCGAGCGCTACGAGCGCCTGCGAGCGCGTGACGGGCCAGGCGAAGTGCTCGAGCGAGCCGGGGTGGCGAGCGAAATGCCGCTCGGTTGCCTCGAGCGCCGAGTGTGTCAGCGCATCGGGCGGAAACCTGGGCGGAGGCGGAACCGAGCCCGGTCCCGCACGGCCGAAAGACTCGCGGTTGTCGTGATCGAGGTTCCAGACACCGCCCACGGGTTCGCCCGCGGCGGTCATGAGGTGGCCGGTCTTCAACCTCATGTGCCGGTAGAAGCGTTCCATGAGGAGCTTCTTCGGACGTTTGCCTGCGGTGATTGGGCCGCCGGCCCAGCGCGCGAACTCGGCGCGAGAAATCAGGAAATGCGGATCCGGGTGTACCGTGAGCGGCGCAGGCGCTCCCGCTGCGAGGGCGCGGAGCATCTGCTCCACGCGCCAGTCTCCTGGCTCGCAGACGTGGACCGCCGTCGGTCGCAGTTCGGCGATCACGGCGCGCCACGCGGCATCGAGCGAGGCGTGGGCGTGCTCGCCCAGCCGGAGGTAGCGCACGCGATAGCCGGCCTCGGCGAGCGCGCACGAGAAGTGCCGCATCGCGGCCAAAAAGAGCGCGGTACGTGGCTTTGCGCTCCAGACATGGGTCGATTCCTCGACCGCTTCGACCATGAGGACGAGATCCTGCGTGCGGTCGAGCGCGGCGAGCGCCGGATTGCCGAGCCAGAGCTGGTCGCCCAGAAGGAGAGCGAGCTTCATGACCGGGCCTTCCTCGCCCGGCGGCAGCGCTCGGAGCAGTAGAGCACGCTCTCCCAGTTCTTCGCCCAGGATTTGCGCCAGGTCATCTCGCGACCGCACACCATGCAGGGCTTGGTGGGTAGGGCGAGCTTGTTGCCCTTGAAATGACCGCTTTTCATTGACCGCACTTCATTTAGTGGCCGCTTTTGGCAGCGGACGCAGGATGGCCTGTCCCCCATCGACACGGATCACCTGTCCGGTGATGTGCGAAGCCTCGGGCGAGAGTAGAAAGGCGATCGCGGCAGCCACCTCGTCGGGTTCGCCGATTCGACCATCTGGGATGAGCGAGGCCGAGCGTGCTTCGGCCTCGGGTGTGGCGATGAAACGCTGCGTGAGCGGCGACCGCGTGAGACCCGGTGCCACGACATTGACCCGAATGCCCCGCTCGGCATAGCTTGCCGCGGTCGATAAGGCGAGTGCGGTCACGGCCGCCTTGGCGGCCGCGATCGCCTCGTGATTGGCGAAGCCTGCCTCGGCGACGACCGAGCTCAAGAGCACGGCGCTCGCCGGTCGCTGGGCCTTCACCGCAGCCGCTACCAACCCCTTGAGGAGCGCGAACGCCGTGGTTGCGTTGATCTCGAACTGCGTTCGCCAGTCGGCGAGCGAGGTGAGATGAAGTGGCCGGACAACCGTACTGCCAACGCAGTGAGCAAGCGCAGTCACCGGGCCGTGGGCCTCGACCCATTCGGCGAGGGCGGCGATACCGCCCTCGGTTGCGAGATCGGTTGGAAGGGCAGGCGCGCCGACGGCCTGCGCGAGCGCCTCGAGTCGCTCGGCATTCCGCCCGGTCAAAAGCAGCGGCGTTCCCGCTGCAGCGAGGCGGCGCGCAAGGGCGCCGCCGATGGCGCCGGTGGCGCCGGTGATGAGGGTCGTCATATCGGGAAGGGTCCTTTGCTGATGGCGTGCCAAAACGACGAAAACGAGCGATGCAGCCGCTCGGGGTCGGGGAAGGCGCGCGGTGGCGCCAGCCGCTGCCCGAGCGAGGCGATGACATCGCGATAGAACGGGTTGAGCGTCTCGACGCCGCCAAGCCGTGCGGCACGGGGGGCGAGCACCGCAACGAGGGCTTCCCGCGAGCCGACAAGCACACCGCGTGTCACCGGTGACAACGCCGAAAGTACCCAGTTCCAGCGCGCGGCCGACCAGGGATGCGCCGCGTGAAAGTCGGTCACGATGACGCCAACGGCTTCCTCAGGGTTGAGCGCGGGGACGAACATCGACCACGGATGGATGACCCACCGAGCATGCGCGAGATCGGCCTCATCAGCGGTTCGCAGGGGGGCCTCTGGTGGCGGCAGAGTGAACAGTTCGGGCTCCTCGCAGGGTGATGGCGCGATGGGGCGGCGCTCCGGCCCGACATCGAAGGTGGAGGCAGCAATCCGTTCGAGCTCGTCGTAGCGGCGATCGATGGCCGTACCCGCATTGCGGGCGCCTGGCCATCCTCGGGGCGCGTACTTCGCGACGTTTTCGGCGTTGAAGAGGTAGGGCTTGCCCGTCCAGCTTCCGGCAACCCACTGCCACGAGAGGGTGTTCGATGCGAGATCCCCGTCGAAGAGATGCGCGTACATCCACCGCGCGCCTGCTCGCCAGTCGATCTTGCGCAGGTGGACGAGATAGCTCGCAAGCCACATGCGCTGGTGGTTGTGCAGATAGCCGGTCCGGTAGAGCTGGAGGATCGATCGATCGACCGCAGGTACGCCCGTAGTGGCACGGGTCACGTCCTCCGGTAGTTCGGGACGGTAGGCCGAGGCAGGTGCAGACAAACGACGCGCCGGCTGCCAGATCGCCTCAGCAAGATGGCGCCAAGCGTGATGGAAATATTCGCGCCAGCCGAGTTCGAAGACGAACTTGTCCTGCCAGCCTAGGCTGTGACGCGATGCAATCCGGTCGAGGACCTCAGGAATCGTGATCAGGCCGTGCGTGATGTAAGGAGAGAGGCCGCTCACCGCGCCCTGGAGATGGTTGCGCGTGGCGGCGTAGCGCTTGGGGTCGACGCGGTCACAGCGTTCGAGCGCCGCGGAGCGATTGGGGGCAAATGCGCATACCCCGCCGGGTCGCTCGGGAGAGGCGAAGGAACCATCCATTGAAACTGGCGCCTACGGGTTCACCCCGCGTGCGTCCACAACCTGTCGTTCTTCTCCCTGCATGCGAAGCGTAGCGCATACGATCCGCCGGGTGCCGATCGAGGTGAAATCAGGCATTCGCTATAATGGGCGGCGACAGAGACATAGCTCAGTTGGTTAGAGCACCACCTTGACATGGTGGGGGTCGGTGGTTCGAGTCCACTTGTCTCTACCAGAATTCAACCGCCAATGCGCCCGCCCCCGCATCTGGGGCCGTCGCGAGGGATGCCGAAGAATGCCGCGAACTCGTCTTTTTTTCGGAGCGATCAACCGCCGAGGCTAGGTTTGCGGCCCACGCTCCCGACGAAAGTGCGGGTGGGCATCAGTCAAAAGGCAGCTTCGGCTGCCTTTTTTATTTTCTCGAAGCACCCCAGATGATTCAGATCCAACTCCCCGACGGTTCAAAGCGCGCCTTCGACGGCCCGGTGACGGTGGCTCAGGTCGCCGCCTCGATCGGCAGCGGACTCGCCAAGGCCGCCTTGGCGGGCAAGGTCGACGGCAAGCTCGTCGATACGTCGCACGTGATCGATCGCGATTCGTCGCTCGCAATCGTCACTGACCGCGATGCCGATGGTCTCGAGATCATCCGGCACTCCACGGCACACCTCCTGGCTTATGCGGTGAAGGAGCTGTTCCCCGAGGCGCAAGTGACCATCGGGCCGGTCATCGAGGATGGCTTCTATTACGACTTCTCGTATCACCGTCCTTTCACGCCTGAGGATCTTGCAAAGATCGAGGCGCGTATGGCGGAACTCGCGAAGAAGGACGAGCCGGTCGTGCGCAAGGTGGTGCCACGCGACGAGGCGGTGGCCTACTTCAAGGGCATCGGCGAGGCCTACAAGGCCGAGATCATCGAGAGCATTCCAGCGGGCGAGGACGTGTCGCTCTACAGCGAAGGCGGCTTCACGGACCTCTGCCGTGGCCCCCACGTGCCTTCCACGGGCAAGCTGAAGCACTTCAAGCTCATGAAGGTCGCCGGCGCCTACTGGCGGGGCGACCACCGCAACGAGATGCTCCAGCGGGTCTATGGCACGGCCTGGGCGAAGAAGGAGGATCTGGACGCCTACCTGTTCCGGCTCGAAGAGGCCGAAAAGCGCGACCACCGCAAGATCGGCCGCCTGCTCGAGCTCTTCCACGTGCAGGACGAAGCGCCGGGCATGGTGTTCTGGCACCCGAACGGCTGGCGCATCTGGCAAGTGGTCGAGCAGTACATGCGCCGCGTGTATGAGGACAACGGCTACCAGGAGGTGAAAGGGCCGCAGATCCTCGACCGCACGCTCTGGGAGAAGAGCGGCCACTGGGAGAACTACAAGGACAACATGTTCACGACCGAGTCCGAGAAGCGGACCTACGCGGTCAAGCCGATGAACTGTCCGGGCCATGTGCAGATCTACAACGCGGGCTTGCATTCCTATCGCGAGCTGCCGCTTCGCTACGGCGAATTCGGCGCCTGCCACCGCAACGAGTCCTCCGGCTCGCTGCACGGCATCATGCGGGTGCGGGGGTTCACGCAGGACGATGGCCATATCTTCTGCACCGAGGAGCAGATCCAGGCCGAGTGCGTCGCCTTCAACGAGCTCTTGAAGCGCGTGTACGCGGATTTCGGATTCACCGAGATCATCTACAAGCTCTCCACGCGGCCCGAGAAGCGCGTGGGTTCGGATGAAATCTGGGACAAGGCAGAGGCCGCGCTCAAGGCCGCGCTCGACGCAGTCGGTGCGCCGTGGCAGGAACTACCGGGCGAGGGCGCGTTCTATGGGCCCAAGATCGAGTATTCGCTCAAGGACGCCCTTGGGCGCATCTGGCAGTGCGGCACCATGCAGGTCGACTTCAACATGCCGGTGCGCCTCGGGGCGGAATACGTGGCCGAGGACAACACGCGTCGCCACCCCGTGATGCTGCACCGGGCGATCCTCGGGTCGCTCGAGCGCTTCATCGGCATCCTGATCGAAAACTACGCCGGCGCGTTGCCGCTCTGGCTCGCGCCACGCCAGATCGCGGTCGCCTCGATCACCTCGGAGCAGAACGCCTATGCCGAATCCGTCGTTCAACGGCTGCGTGCTGCCGGTCTGCGGGCCGAAGCCGACTTGAGGGCGGAAAAAATCTCCTATAAAATCCGCGAGTTAAGCCTTCAGAAGCTACCCTTCATCGCTGTGGTGGGTGCCAAGGAGGCGAATCAGGGGCAGCTTGCTGTTCGCGGGCGCGGCAACGTGGATCACGGTGTGGTCACGGTCGAAGCGTTCATCGCGGCCATGCAGGCCTTGAACCAGCCCGGGGCCCATGATCGGGTCGCGGAGGTATTGCCCGCTGTCGTCAAGTAACCAACCTGGAGTCGTCACATAGCCGATAAGGAAACCCGGATCAACGGCGAAATCACCGCCCGTGAAGTCCGGCTGATCGATCAGAACGGTGAGCAAGCCGGCATCGTGCCGCTGAGGCAGGCCATGGCCATGGCCGAAGATGCCGATCTGGACCTGGTGGAAATCGCGCCGACCGCGCAGCCGCCGGTGTGCCGGATCATGGACTACGGCAAGTTTAAGTTCCAGGAATCGAAGCGGCTGCAGGAAGCCAAGGCCAAGCAGAAGCAGATCGAGATCAAGGAGATCAAGCTCCGTCCCCAGACGGACGAGCATGACTACCAGATCAAGATGAAGAAGCTGGTCGAGTTCATCGGTGACGGCGACAAGGTGAAGGTGACGCTGCGCTTCCGCGGTCGGGAGATGGCGCACCAAGAATTCGGGATCCGGCAGTTGGAGCGGATCCGCGCCGAAACGGCGGAGATTGCGATCGTCGAGCAGTTTCCTCGGCTCGAGGGGCGGCTGATGGTCATGCTGTTGGCGCCCAAGAAAAAGCAGGTGCAGGCGGCGCCCAAGGCCAAGCCGGCACCAGCGGGAGGCGCAAAGGCGTCCGGCGGTGCCGGGGCCCCCGCGTCAACCGCCAAAGCAGTCGCTGCGCCGTCTGCCTGAGCGATCAGGCAATCGTCTCAGCAACCCCTGGTCCGGGTCAGGCCACCAAGTTCCCGTCAGGTCGACGGGACGCCTGCCAGGTCCGCCATACGAGAGAAGTCAGAGGCTCACATGCCCAAGATGAAAACCAAGAAAGCCGCAGCCAAGCGCCTCATGGTGCGCAAGAGCGGCAGCGTCAAGCGTGGTCACGCCACCAAGCGCCACATCCTCACCAAGCGCACGACCAAGAACAAGCGTCAGCTGCGCGGCGTGGTCACCATCCATGACAGCGACGTCGGCCGTGTGAAGGCCATGTTGCCGTACGCATAACGGAAGGAGATCGACCATGCCTCGCGTCAAACGTGGTGTCACCGCTCGCGCTCGTCACAAGAAGATCCTCGCGCTCGCCAAGGGCTTCCGGGGACGTCGCAACAACGTCTTCCGCGTCGCCAAGCAGGCGGTCATGCGCGCCGGGCAATACGCCTATCGCGATCGCCGCAACAAGAAGCGCGATTTCCGTGCGCTCTGGATCGCCCGCATCAACGCCGCAGCGCGTGAATGCGGCATGAAGTATTCGACCTTCATGGGCGCTCTCAAGAAGGCGTCGATCGAGATCGACCGCAAGGTGCTCGCCGACATGGCCGTGTTCGACATGGACGGCTTCAAGGCGCTCGTCGAGCGCGTGAAGTCGGCGTAAGCCTCCCCGCACTACCGCTCTCGAGCACCCACGACGGGGAGGCTTCGGCCTCCCTTCGTTTTTTCCGATCTTCCGGCTGCCAACATGACTGAATCACTTCAACAGATCGTCGACCGCGCCCGCGCCGAATTCGCCGCCGTCTCCGAGGGGCCCGCGCTCGAGGATGCCAAGGCCCGCTACCTGGGCAAGGGCGGTGCGCTCACCGAGCTTCTGAAAGGGCTGACCGCCCTCCCGCCCGAGGAGAAGAAGTCGCGCGGCGCCGAGATCAACCGCGCGAAGGAGACCGTCGAAGAGGCGCTTCGGGCGCGTCGGGCGGAATTGGCCGAAGCCGCACTGGCGGCGCGGCTGGCCGCGGAGGCGATCGACGTGACGCTGCCCGGACGCGGCCGCGGGACAGGCGGCATCCATCCGGTGATCCGCACCTGGCAGCGGGTGGAAGAGATCTTTGGCTCGATCGGCTTCGACGTCGCCGATGGGCCCGAGATCGAGGCCGACTGGTTCAATTTCACGGCGCTCAACAACCCGCCGAACCATCCGGCGCGGTCGATGCAGGACACGTTCTACGTCGACATGAAGGGCACGGATGGTTTGCCGCTCCTCCTGCGCACGCATACGTCGCCCATGCAGGTGCGCTACGCGCGCGAACACGCCCGTGCGCTCGTCGAGGAGGGCAAGCCGATCAAGGTGATCGCGCCAGGGCGCACCTATCGCGTGGACTCGGATGCGACGCACTCGCCAATGTTCCATCAGGTCGAGGGGCTCTGGATCGACGAGGCCATCTCGTTCGCCGATCTCAAGGGGGTCTATACCGACTTCCTGCGCCGGTTCTTCGAGACCGACGCGCTCACGGTGCGCTTCCGGCCGAGTTACTTCCCCTTCACCGAGCCCTCGGCCGAGATCGACATGATGTTCGACTCCGGCCCCCTCAAGGGGCGCTGGCTCGAGATTTCGGGCTCAGGGCAGGTCCATCCTGCGGTCGTTCGCAATTTCGGCCTCGATCCCGAGCGATACATCGGCTTCGCCTTCGGCTCGGGGCTCGAGCGATTGACCATGCTCCGCTACGGCATTGGCGACCTGCGCCTGTTCTTCGAGGGCGATCTGCGCTTTCTACGCCAGTTCGCATGATCTGTCCGCGTCAACGGCTTTTCGGTCTAACGCCCCGTTCTCTGGGGCGTGCAGCCCGAAAAACGCTCGAGTCGACCTGATTCATTCCCGAGGCGGCCCGCCGACATTCGGCGCTGCCTTGGATCGCACAGAAACGCACCTTCCATCATGCTGATTCCCGAGTCCTGGCTCCGCACTTACTGCAACCCGCCCCTCGACACCGATCAACTGGCCCACGCGTTGACGATGGCGGGTCTCGAGGTCGAAAGCGTCCGGCGGGGCGCCCCGCCGTTCACGCGCGTGGTCGTGGGCGAGATCGTCTCGCGGGGGAAGCATCCGAATGCGGATCGGCTGTCGGTCTGTACCGTGAACGTGGGCGAGGCGGCGCCGCTGTCGATCGTCTGCGGCGCACCCAACGCCCGCGCGGGCATCCGCGTGCCCTGCGCCCTGGTGGGGGCCGAGTTGCCGCCGGGCGAGGACGGCAAGCCTTTCGTCATCAAGCAGGCGAAGATGCGCGGGGTGGAATCAGCGGGCATGCTCTGCAGCGCGCGTGAACTCGGCATTTCGGACGAGGCCTCGGGGCTCCTAGAGCTCGCGCCGGACGCGCCGATCGGTCAGGACCTGCGCACCCACCTTGCACTCGACGAGGCGGTGTTCGAGATCAAGCTCACGCCGAACAGGGCGGATGCCCTTTCGGTCTACGGTGTAGCGCGCGAAGTCGCGGCGATCACGGGTGCGGCGTTGGCGCCCGAGCCGCGGCGCGCGATCTCGCCCACGCTCACCGAGGTGCTGCCGGTCCGGGTCGAAGCGCCCGACCTCTGCGGTCGCTTTGCCGGACGGGTCATCCGCGGCGTGAATGCCCGCGCGACCACGCCGGCATGGATGCGCGAGCGGTTGGAGCGCGCAGGGCAGCGCTCGATTTCGGCCCTCGTGGACATCTCGAACTACGTCATGCTCGAGCTCGGTCGCCCGAGTCACGTGTTCGACCTCGACCGCGTGCATGGGCCGGTGACCGTGCGCTGGGCGCGCGAAGGCGAGCGGCTCGAGCTCCTGAACGGCCAGACGGTCACGCTCGACGCCTCGGTGGGTGTGATCGCGGCCGGAGACACCGTCGAATCTCTTGCCGGCATCATGGGCGGCGAGGCGACGGCGGTCACGCTCGACACCACGAACGTCTACGTCGAAGCCGCCTTCTGGCATCCCGAGGCGATCCAGGGGCGGGCGCGGCGGTTCGGCTTCGCCACCGACGCGGGCCACCGCTTCGAGCGCGGAGTGGACTGGGCGACGATTCCCGAGCATCTCGATTACCTGACCGGTCTGATCCTCGAGATCTGCGGCGGTCAGGCCGGCCCGAACGACGCGCAGACGCTCAGGCTGCCCGAACGTGCACCGGTCACGATGCGCGTTGCGCGCGCACGCAAGGTCATCGGTATCGACATCGCGGCTGATGCGATGAGCGCGATCTTCACCCGCCTAGGCCTGGCGCACACCCGCGCCGGCAGCGGCGAGAGCGAGACGATCACCGTCACGCCCCCCACGTACCGGTTCGATCTGTCGATCGAGGAGGACCTGATCGAAGAAGTTGCCCGGATTCACGGGTTTGATGCGATCCCGTCCCGACCGCCGCTCGCCCGTGCGGCCATGCGTGCCCGCCCGGAGGCCGAACGCAGCTTGCACACGCTGCGCGCGCGGCTGGCTGGACAGGACTACTTCGAGGTCATCAACTACGCCTTCGTCGACGCCGCATGGGAGACCGAGGTCGTGGGTAATGCCGACCCCATCCGGCTCTTGAACCCGATCGCGAGCCAAATGGCGGTAATGCGCTCGTCGCTGATTCCGGGGCTTCTCGCCAACATCCGGCACAACGCACACCACCGCGCCGACCGTGTCCGGGTGTTCGAACTCGGCAAGGTCTTCCGGCGCGACGCGAGCGTGACGGACGGTCCGTTGACCGTGGCCGGCGTGGCGCAGCCGCTGATGATTGCCGGTGCTGCCTGGGGCGGCGCGCTGCCGGAACAATGGGGAGCGCCCAAGCGCGCGGTGGATTTCTACGACGTCAAGGGTGACTTGGGGGCGGTTCTGCCGCCGGATGCCCGCTTTGCGCGCGTCCAGCATCCGCTCCTGCACCCCGGCCGTGCGGCGTGCATCCGGGTGGCGGACGCGGTCGTCGGCGTGCTCGGCGAACTGCATCCAGAACACCTGGCGCGATTCGACCTGACGCAGGCCCCGATCGTCTTTGAGCTCGATGCCGCTGCGCTCCAGCGGCTGTCGCTCCCGACGCCCAAACCGGTTTCCCGCCAACCGGTCGTGCGGCGTGACCTCGCGCTGGTGGTCGAAGCATCGGTGGAATCCGAGCGCATCGTCAAGACATTGTCCAGTGCTGCGCCGGCCTTCGTGCAGAGCCTTGACGTATTCGATGTTTACCGTGGCTCGGGACTGTCTGAGGGCGAAAAAAGCGTTGCTATTCGGATACTTATGCAGGATTTCGAACGTACACTCAGCGACTCAGAGATCGACGAAGCGTGCCAGCGCCTCCTCTCGGTCGCCACGACAGAGCTCGGGGCGCGACTGCGCACCTGAGCCCGCTGTCCACAGCCACAGACACGAGGCCACCGCCCGAGGGGGGCGAAGGGAACATAGAACCATGCCGGAATCGTTCACCAAAGCCGAGTTGGCGGAAGTGCTGTTCGACCGCCTCGGTCTGAACAAGCGCGAGGCCAAGGACATGGTCGACTACTTCTTCGAAGAGCTTCGCGGGGCGCTCGAGCGGGGTGAGGAGGTGAAGCTGTCGGGTTTCGGCATGTTCAGCGTGCGGGAAAAGCCACCCCGTCCCGGCCGCAACCCGAAGACCGGCGAGGAAATTCCGATCACGGCACGACGCGTCGTCACCTTCCACGCGAGCAACAAGCTCAAGGCCAAAGTCGACGCGGCATATGCAGAACGAGAGTCCCAGCAGCAAGCCGCTGCCTGAGCTGCCGCCCATCCCGGCGAAGCGCTACTTCACGATCGGTGAAGTGAGCGAGCTATGCCTGGTCAAGCCGCACGTACTGCGCTACTGGGAGCAGGAGTTCTCGCAGCTGCGGCCGGCCAAGCGTCGCGGCAATCGCCGCTACTACCAGCATCACGAAGTGCTGCTCGTGCGGCGCATCCGAGAACTGCTCTACGGCGAAGGCTTCACGATCGTCGGCGCGCGCGGCCGGCTGGATGAGGAGGCCAACGGCAAGGTCGCGCGCGTCCGCAGGCGTGGCGCAAGCGCGACTGCCGCAGCCAACGGAACTGCCGCCGCCGGTTCAGCGCAGGGCGCCGTGATGGATGTGCGCGCCGAGTTGCTGGCCATCGTCGAACTGCTGTCTTCGTCCACCGATCGCGCGCCGTCGCTCAACGGCGGAGGGACGCAGGATGACCCGCCCGCCGGGCCAACCGTGGGTGCGGACTGATAGAATTTCGGGGGTATCTGGACGGTTAGCTCAGCGGTAGAGCACTGCCTTCACACGGCAGGGGTCGCAGGTTCGAACCCTGCACCGTCCACCACCGATGGGTCAACAGGCCGCGCAACGCGGCTTTTTTGTTGCCCTTTGGTTTCATTGGCATGAGTTTATGCCGATATAAAAACGCCGTTGCGAGCGGCTGACAGCCGACGCGGCCGGGTCAGCATGGCGACATCGTAAACACTGATGACTAGCCATGCACCCCCGACGACGCTTTCTTGCCTCCACTGTTGCCGCGGCAAGCGGCTTGGCCGCCATGCGTCTTGCCGCGCAATCGGGGCCGGATTCGCTGCTCAATGTCTCCTACGATGTCTCGCGCGAGTTTTTCCGCGATCTGAATGCCGCCTTCGTTACGCGTGAGCGTTCCGCCGGGCGGATGCTAAGGATCGAACAGTCCCACGGCGGATCGAGCGCGCAGGCGCGGGCGGTGGCCGACGGCCTGGCTGCGGATGTGGTGACCTTCAACACGACGACTGATGTCGATTTCCTCGCCGAGCGGGGCGTCGTGGCCCGTGACTGGCGCCAGCGATTCCCCCTCGGGGCGGTGCCCACGACGTCGACCATGCTCTTCCTCGTCCGGCGGGGCAATCCGAGGGGCATCCGCGACTGGGCCGACCTCGCAAAACCCGGAGTGCAGGTGATCGTGGTCAATCCAAAAACCGGTGGCAACGGACGCATGGCCTATCTGGCCGCCTGGGGTGCCGTGCGTGACCGCGGCGGCAGCGACGCCGATGCGCTCGACTTCGTCACGCGGCTTTACCGCAACGTGCCGGTGCTCGCCCGCGGCGGGCGGGACGCCACGGGCGCATTCCTGCAGCGCAACATCGGCGATGTGCTGATCACGTTCGAATGCGAGGTGATCTCGGTCGACCGCGAGTTCGGCAGCGGTCGCGTGGACGCGATCCATCCGAGCGCATCCCTGCTCACCGAAAACCCGGTGGCCGTCGTGGAGCGAACGGTAGCCCGGCGCGGCAGCGCCGAGCTCGCGCGCAGCTATCTGAACTTCCTCTACACGCCCGAGGGACAGGAGATCGCTGCGCGGCACGGTATCCGGCCGCGCAGCGAGGCGGTGCTGCGCCGGTATGCGAACGTCTTCCGGCCGCTCAAACTGTTCACGGTCGAGCAGCACTTCGGTTCGCTGGCCGAGGCGCAGCGCGTGCACTTCAATGATGGCGGAACGTTCGATCGCATCTACACGCCGGGCAAACCTGCATGAGCACAATCGAAGCCGCTTTGCCGCTCGCGCGCGAGGGCTGGGTGGGCGGTCGCCCGCGCCGCCGCCGCATCCTGCCCGGGTTCCGCCTGACGCTCGGGCTCACGCTCCTCTACCTGGGGCTGATCGTGCTGCTTCCCCTCACGGCCCTCGCCGCCAAGGCGGCGGGCCTGAGCTGGGCGCAGTTCGCCGACGCGGTCAGTGCGCCGCGCGTGCTTGCAGCCTATCGCCTGAGCTTTGCTGCCTCACTGATCGCAGCCAGTGTCAACGTAGTCTTCGGCGTGCTCGTCGCCTGGGTGCTCGTGCGCTATGACTTTCCCGGCCGAAGGCTAGTGGACGCCCTGGTTGATCTGCCCTTTGCGCTGCCCACGGCGGTCGCGGGGATCGCGCTCGCGGCGGTGCTGGCTGGCAATGGCTGGGTGGGACGCTGGTTCGAGCCGTGGGGTATCCAGCTCGCCTATACGCCGACGGGTGTGGTCATCGCGCTGCTCTTCATCGGACTGCCGTTCGTCGTGCGCACGGTGCAGCCGGTGCTCGCGGACCTGGAGCCCGAGTTGGAAGAGGCTGCGGCAAACCTCGGGGCCACGCGCTGGCAGACCTTCCGGCGGGTCCTGCTGCCGACGCTCCTGCCCGCCATCGTGACCGGCTTCGCGCTGGCCTTTGCGCGGGCGCTCGGGGAGTATGGCTCGGTCATCTTCGTCGCCGGCAACCTGCCGATGGTTTCCGAGATCGTGCCGCTCATCATCATCGGCAAGCTCGAGCAGTACGACTATGCGGGGGCCACCGCCGTGGCGGTCGTGATGCTCGCGGCCTCCTTCGTGATTCTGTTCGCGATCAATGCGCTTCAGGCGTGGCAAGGCCGACGCGCTGGAGCAGGGACGTGATGCCTGCTCATCCACGCCATCGGCGGGTCGCCACTACCGAGCCGGCCTGGCTGCGCCGGCTGCTGATTGGCTTGGCCATCGGGTTCGTCGGGTTGGTGCTGGTGCTGCCGCTTGTCGCGGTGTTCACCGAGGCACTCCGCAAAGGGATCGATGCCTACTGGGCCGCGCTCGTCGAGCCCGAGGCTCGCGCCGCGCTCTGGCTCACGCTCGGGGTTGCGCTCTTCTGCGTGCCGCTCAACCTGATCTTCGGCATCGCTGCCGCGTGGGCCGTGACGAAGCATGAGTTTCCGGGCAAGGCGGCCCTGATCACGCTGATCGAACTGCCGTTTTCGGTGTCGCCGGTGGTCGCGGGCTTGATCTACGTGCTTGTCTTCGGGGCACAAGGGCTCTTGGGGCCGTGGCTCGTCGCTCGCGACGTCCAGATCGTCTTCGCGCTGCCCGGGATCGTGCTGGTCACGCTATTCGTGACCAGCCCGTTCATCGCCCGCGAACTGATTCCGCTGATGCAGGCGCAGGGCACCGAGGAGGAACAGGCCGCCCTCACGCTCGGGGCGAACGGCTGGCAGATCTTCTGGCGTGTGACGCTACCCAACATCCGCTGGGCGCTGCTTTACGGTGCGATTCTCTGCAATGCCCGCGCGATGGGCGAGTTCGGTGCGGTCAGCGTCGTCTCCGGCCACATCCGCGGGCAGACCAACACGCTGCCGCTGCACGTGGAGCTGCTCTACAACGAGTATCAATCGGCGGCCGCCTTCGCGGTGGCATCCCTTCTTGCGCTGCTCGCGCTCTTCACGCTCATCGTGAAGCATCTTGCCGAACGCCTGCAGGTTCGCCCGCGGGCGCCGGCTACAGCCCCGAACATCGGAGGTATCGCCGCATGAGCATTCACACCCGTCACCTCGACAAGCGCTTCGGGGCCGTGCCGGTGCTCGAGGACATCAACCTCGACATCGCGAGCGGCGAGCTGGTGGCCCTGCTGGGCCCGTCGGGCTGCGGTAAGACGACGCTCCTGCGCATCATCGCCGGGCTCGAGACCGCTGATCGCGGCGAGCTCTATCTGGCAGGGGTCGATGCCAGTGATACACCGGCGCGCGAGCGGCAGGTGGGCTTCGTGTTTCAGCACTACGCGCTGTTCCGGCACATGAGCGTGGCCGAGAACGTTGCTTTCGGTCTGCGCGTCCGACCTCGCGCACGACGCCTCGACGAGCGCACGATCCGGACGCGCGTGGCCGAACTGCTCGAACGCGTTCAACTGCAAGGGCTCGAGGATCGGTATCCGGCGCAGCTTTCCGGCGGCCAGCGTCAACGGGTCGCGCTCGCCCGCGCACTTGCAATCGAGCCCCGCGTGCTCTTGCTCGACGAGCCGTTCGGCGCGCTGGACGCGAACGTGCGCAAGGATCTGCGTCGCTGGATTCGGTCCCTGCACGAGGCGATCGACGTGACCACCGTGCTCGTGACCCATGACCAGGAGGAAGCGGTCGACATCGCCGACCGCATCGTGCTCATGAACGCCGGCCGGATCGAACAGACCGACACGCCCGAGGCCCTGCGCATGCAGCCCGCAACGCCGTTCGTTGCGCAATTCCTCGGTGCCCCGGCCCAGGGCGCGAGCGTGGCGGCCTGTTAGTTGCCGCGGACGGCCGACAGCACCTCGGTCATGTCGAGGTTACGCGCCCGATCCTGGATCTGCGGCACGTAGCGCGCCTGCATCTCCTTCGCCGGGCCGAGCAAGTCGTCGAACGTCTGCTTGAGTACCGCGGTACTCATGGTGCGCCCGCCGCCGTAGTAGCGCTTGGCCAGCTGGCCGAGGGCGTAGGTCGTGGCGAAGGAGAAGGCCATGCCGGTCGCCCCGCGCGCGAGGCCGCCGATCATGCGGCCGGCCACCTTGCCGACGAGGCCACCGATGAGCTTCCGACCCGCCTGTTCGAGGTACTGCGAGGCCATGCCCACGCCGACCGTGGCGAGAAACTCCTTGATGTGACCCGCGTCGAGCTCGTAGCCGTAGGCTTTACCGGTCTTGTAAACGAGCCGCGTCTGCAGCGGGACGATCGCCATCGTGGCCCAGGACTGGGGCAGCAGTTCGAGTGCGCCATTGAGGATCGAGGCGTTCAGGATCGAGCGGTCGAGCGCGGCCTCGTCCAACGTGGCTGTGGAGCGCGAGGCCGCTGTGCCCGGGGACGCTGCCGCGGCTGACACCGCCACCGCTGCCGCCGGGGCATACGCCGCCTCGGCAATCGCATCGGCATCGCGCGCGAGGCCCTGGGCGGAGGCGGCATCCAGCCCGAGGCCCTGCGCGAGCAGGCTCAGAAAGTCGGCCTCGGCCGCGGTCTTCTGCCCGTCAGCGTCGATCATGCACACGGCCATCTCGTAGGCGAGCTGGCGGGCCGCCGGGTCGGTCAGGTTCGCCACAGCGCTTTCGAGCGTCACGCGCTTCATGAGCACGTCCTGATAGAGCCCCGGAAGATCGAGCGCTGCGGTGCTGTCAGCTTCGCCCGCGAGGCTCTCCGCGATCTTGCGCAGTTCTTCCCGCTCCCGATCGTCCTTGCCTCCGTCGGCAAAGGCGGCCATCAGGGCGATCGCCAGGATCGCGCGTTGCTGTTCCACGGTCATGTCACTCGTCTCCGCATCGTTCGAGAAAGCGGCCTCGCGCGTGGCCCAGGGCTAGCCTCACGCACGCGAGTTCCGCCCGTCCGTCGCGCGGGTCCGCGGCCTGCCGCGCGGCCTGTCGTGCGGCCCGTCGTTCGGCCTGTACGAAGGACGCGCGGGGTTCTTTCGACCTAACCCAAAACTCGCCCGAAGAAGCGCAGCGTCCGGTCCCAGGCGATCGTGGCCCAGGCGGCGTCGTACTGGGTAAGAGCGATGCGGCCCGGACCTTGCGCGGTTTCGTTAGCGAAGCCATGGTGGGCGAGGTAGCGGTAGCCAGTGTAGGCCACGCCCGCGCTGCGGAGCGTGTGTTCGAGCGTATCGACCGTGGCAATCGGGAAGGGCTGGTCCTGCTCGGCCCAGTGGGCGATCATCGGGGCTTTGATCTTGCTCGCATCGACGAATTCGAGTGGCGGATAGCCGTACCAGACGCAGCCGGCGTCCGCCTCCGGGGCCATCGTGAGGGTGAGCAGCGTGAGCGCACCGCCCATGCAGAAGCCGGTGACGCCGACCTTGGCATGGCTTTGCTTGAGGTACTGGATCGCGCCGCGGATGTCCTGCGAGGCGGCGTCAGCAAAGTCGAGCCCGCTCATCAGGTGGTGCGCTTCCTCTGCCTCGACTGTGCTCTTGCCGCGGTAGAGATCGGGCACGAGCGCGGTGTAGCCCGCCTGGGCGAGCTTGATCGCAACACCGCGGATCTGCTCATTGAGCCCCCACCATTCCTGGATGACGACGACGGCCGGGCCGCCGGCTTCACCTTGGGCTAGAAATCCCGTGACATCGCCGCCATCGGGGCGTTTGAACGATATGGTGCGGGTGGTGATCTTGTTCATCGTTGGAATGCTCCATGCAAGTCGGCTGAACGCAGGGTGGGAAAGCTCGCAAACCTAGAATCGAGCTGTTTTTCATCTCTGCATTCTGACGTCGATCGACGTCCAACGCATGTCCGATTCCGCTCGAACATACCCGAATATTCTCGACGAGCTCGCCTGGCGGGGCCTGATTCATCAGAGCACGGACCGCGCCGAGCTGGCAGCGCATCTGGCGACCCCGCGTACGCTCTACTGCGGCTTCGACCCGACCGCGCCGTCGCTGCATGTCGGGCATTTCCTGCCGCTCATGATGCTCCGCCGCTTCCAGCGTCATGGCCATACGCCGATCGCCGTGGTCGGCGGAGCGACCGGGATGATTGGTGACCCCTCGGGCAAGAGCGAGGAGCGCAACCTGCTCACGCGAGAGGCGCTTGCCGCAAACATCGAGGGCATGCGCACGCAGATGCAGCGCTTTCTCGACTTTTCTGGACCCCATGGCGCGAAGCTCGTCAACAACCACGACTGGACCGCGCCTTACAGCTTCCTCGACTTCCTGCGCGACATCGGCAAGCACGTGTCGGTGAACACGATGATGGCGAAGGAGTCGGTGCGCGCGCGGCTCGAGCGGCCGGACGCCGGCATCAGCTACACGGAGTTCAGCTATCAGCTCCTACAGGCCTTTGATTTCGCCGAGCTCTATCGCCGCCATGGCTGCACGCTGCAGATTGGCGGCAGCGACCAGTGGGGCAACATCACCGCGGGCATCGATCTGGGACGCCGCTTGCATGGCGCGCATCTGTTTGGGCTGACCTGTCCGCTCCTCACCACGAGCGAAGGCAAAAAGATGGGCAAGACCGAGCGCGGCGCGGTCTGGCTCGACCCGGCGCGGACCTCGCCCTATGCGTTCTATCAGTACTGGATCAATGTCGCGGACGCGGACGTCGGCACCTGTCTGCGCTACCTTACGGAGCTGCCAGAGGCGGACATCCTCGCGCTCGAGACGGCGCAGCGTGAGCGGCCGGCTGATCGGCCTGGGCAGAACGCGCTCGCGCACTGGCTCACCGGCTTCGTGCATGGTGAGGTCGGCCTCGCCGCGGCCAAGCGTGCCACCTCGATACTCTTTGGTGCAGAGATTGCTGCCCTTACGGACGCAGAGCTCGGCGACATCTTTGCGGACGTGCCAAGCGCAAGCGTTGCCCACGACGAGTGGGCGGCGGGTGTGACGGTCGTCGATGCGCTCGTGCGCACAGGTCTTGCCACGAGCAAGGGTGAGGCGCGGCGCGCCCTGCAAAGCGGTGCGGTCGCGCTCAACAATCGTCGAATCGATGCGGAGCGGCCCCTGACCGAGGCGGACCGCGCAAGCGAAACCATGATCGTGCTGCGAAGCGGCAAGAAGCGCTATGCGCTCCTACGTATCGACGACGCTGAGAATTGACATCACGATGGCCGGGACCCCCATGCGCATCCTCCACACCATGCTTCGCGTCGGCAACCTCGAGCGGTCGGTCGACTTCTATACCCGGGTGCTGGGTATGCAGCTTCTTCGCACGACCGATCGACCCGAGCAGAAGTATTCGCTCGCATTCGTCGGCTACGGGGATGAGCAATCCGGGGCAGTGCTCGAACTCACCCACAACTACGGTGTGGACAAGTACGAACTGGGCACGGGCTTCGGCCACATCGCCATCGCGGTGCCGGACGCTGCGGCCGCCTGCGAGCAGGTCCGCGCGGCGGGCGGCAAGGTCACACGCGAGGCCGGCCCGGTGAAGGGCGGCACGACGGTCATCGCCTTCATCGAGGACCCGGACGGCTACAAGATCGAGCTGATCGAGTCGAAGCTCGCGCGTTGAGCAGCGAGCGTCGCGGCACGCTCAACGCGCCGCTTCGAGCTCCGCCGCGAGCTTCTTGCCGCGCGCTTCCATGTCGGCTGTCAGCTTCTCCATCACGACGCGCGTCTCGGGCATCGCGGCTTGGATCGCCTGTGGCGTCTTCTCGACCATCGCCTTGCCGGCCGGGGAGCGATAGAAGTCGCGAATCGCGCGCAACTCGGCTTCGGTGTAGACCTTGGCAAAGGCGTCGGCGAAAGCGATGCGCAGCTTGCCCATGTAATCCGGGCCCATGACGTCGTTCATGACTGCATCCATCTCGCGCTGCATGATGGCCCGTTGCTTCTCGTTCAGGCGGTTCGGGCCGCCGACGTTGCGCGTCATCTCGGTCATCATGGGCACGATGGCCTGACGGAGGGAGTTCATCACGTTCTCGCCGGCGGTGAGATCGACCACCTCGGCGGCGAGGGCGCGGCGCGCATCGGTCGTCTGAGCCTGCGTGGGATGCGCGGCCACGGCCAGGGCGAATACGCTCGAAAGCGCGAGCAGGGTGAGGGCGTGTTTCATGCGTACTTCTCTTTTCGGGCTCATCACAAGGCTTCGGCCGCGAAGTCTGCCAGACGCGAGCGCTCGCCGCGTTGCAGCGTCACGTGGCCAGAGTGCGCCCAGCCCTTGAACCGGTCGACCACGTAGGTGAGACCCGACGAGCCCTCGGTCAGGTAGGGGGTGTCGATCTGCGCGATGTTGCCGAGGCAGACCACCTTGGTGCCGGGGCCGGCCCGGGTGATCAGCGTCTTCATCTGCTTGGGCGTGAGGTTCTGCGCCTCGTCGATGATCAGGAACTTGTTCAGGAAGGTCCGGCCGCGCATGAAATTGAGGCTCTTCACCTTGATCCGCGAGCGGATGAGGTCGTTGCTTGCGGCGCGGCCCCAGTCGCCGGCATCGCTGGCGCCGCCCATGAGCACGTCCAGGTTGTCCTCGAGCGCGCCCATCCAGGGTGTCATCTTCTCTTCCTCGGTGCCCGGCAGGAAGCCGATGTCCTCGCCCACGGGCACGGTCACCCGGGTCATGATGATTTCGTTGTAGAGCTTCTGGTCGAGCGTGAGTTGCAGGCCCGCGGCGAGCGCGAGCAGCGTCTTGCCGGTGCCTGCCTGTCCGAGCAGCGTCACGAAGTCGATGTCCGGGTTCATGAGCAGGTTCAACGCGAAATTCTGCTCGCGGTTACGCGCGGTGATGCCCCAGACGGCGTTCTTGTGGTGCCCGAAATCCCGTAGCGTGACCAGGGTCGCGCTCTTGCCTTCGATCGACACCACGCGAGCGTAGAACGGCGAGTCATGCTCGGTGTAGACGAGCTCGTTGAGGAGGAGCTTCGGTACCAGCGGGCCGGTGATCCGATAGAACGTCGCGCCGCCTTGCTGCCAGCTTTCCACCCCCTTGCCGTGGCGTTCCCAGAAATCAGCTGGCAACTCGGTTGCGCCCGAGTAGAGAAGCTCGGTGTCCTCGAGCACCTTGTCGTTGTAGTAGTCCTCGGCATCGACATCGAGCGCCCGCGCCTTGATGCGCATGTTGATGTCCTTCGAGACGAGCACCACGTGCCGCCTGGGCTGCTTCTTCTTGAGATGCAGGCAGACCGCAATGATTTCGTTGTCCGCCTTGCCTGCGGCAAACGAGGGAGGTAACTGCACCGAAAGCGGCTCGGTCTGCAGGAACAGCCGACCGGTGGCGCCACCGCCCGTGGGCCCGGCGAGCGGGATGCCGTCGTGGATGCCATTGGCAAAGTCGCCGACGATCTGGTCGAGGAAGCGTGACGCCTGGCGCGCGTTTCGGTTGACCTCGAGCGTGCCCTTCTTGTGGTTGTCGAGCTCCTCGAGCGTGCAGATCGGCAGGAAGATGTCGTGTTCCTCGAACCGATGCAGCGAGGTCGGATCATGCATGAGCACGTTGGTGTCGAGCACGAAGAGCTTGCTGCTCGAACCGCGCGACTTGGTGGCACGGGGGGCGAGGGCGACGACCCGGGAGGTTTTGCTGGTCATGCGGAAAGCGGCACGGGTGCCGCAGGGCGGAGAAGAGGAAGGGCGTGACGCGCACCGAACGACGCGCCGACAAGGCACCGATGGCAGATGCCGCGAAGACAGATGCCCGAAGAGCAGCCGAGACTCAAGCGCGAGTCCAACGGCGGGGGCGGGAGCGGGTTCCCGACAGAGGATGCATGAGACGAAATGTAGCGATTCCGTGGCTAAAAAACACAATATCTTGTGTTGCCGGACGTCGTGCTCGCCCATCGGCTTTTCGCTCAAAGCCCCATTCAATGGGGCGCGGAAGGACGAAATCGAGAAAGTCGACTTCAATGAATCGACCGGTTGAAAGGCCGCCGGATCGGGTACGCCGCTTCGTTGACATGGAAAGCTGTTCATGCACACTGCGCCTCGGCCAAGCGATCGTCGGGGACACGGCGCGCCAGTGATACAAACGGAAGCGATGACCGAATTCGAACTGATCGAGCGCCTGTTCACGCGGCCTTCCCCCGGTGCCTTGGTGGGCAATGGTGATGATGCGGCGGTGATTGCGCCGTCATCGGGTCATGCCTTCGTCGTCACGACCGACACGCTGATCGAGGGGCGACACTTTCTCCCCACGCTCGATCCGGAAAAACTCGGGCGACGGGCGGTGGCGGTCAATCTCTCGGATCTGGCCGCAATGGGGGCATGGCCGCGTTTCGCGCTGCTCTCGCTCACACTGCCTCAGATCGACGCGCCCTGGGTCACGGCGTTTGCGCGTGGCCTGTTTGACGCACTTGGTGAGCATCGGGTCGAACTCGTCGGCGGCAACACCACACGCGGTCCACTCGCTGTGGGCTTGACCGCCATGGGCGAGGTGCCGCTGTCGGTGGGGCAGCCGCAGGTGCTGTTGCGTTCCGGGGCGCAGCCGGGCGACGATGTCTGGGTCAGCGGCCCGCTTGGAGACGCCGGCTGGGCCTGCCTTTGCCTGCTCGGCGAGATCGATGCCGTGCCGACCGCAGAACAGATCGCTCACTACGAATGCCCTGTGCCACGCGTGGACCTCGGACTTGCGCTTCGGCCGATCGCCACAGCAGCGATTGACGTCTCCGACGGGCTCGTGAGCGAAGCGCGGCATCTGGCGCGCTCCTCGGGCGTCGCCATCGAGATCGACGCGACGCGCATCCCCACCGGCCTCGGAGCGCTGCTCTCCGACGAACGTTTCGCCCAGGCGGCGTGGCGAGCGCTACTTGCGACGGGGGACGCGTATGAGCTTCTCTTCACCGCCCCGCCGGGCGCACGTGCGCGGATTTCGGAGCTCCTGGCGCAACAGGGACTCGACGGCACGCGCATCGGCCGGGTGCTCGCCGTTGCGGCGGAGGAGGCCGGAATGGTGCGTGTGCTGGATGCCCGGGGCGAGGATCGGGCAGCAGGGCGCACCGGCTGGGATCACTTCGCATGAGTCGGGTCTGAAAGCGGGGCACGCATGGAAAATCTGCCCATGGACACTTCTTTGACCTCGACCGCTCTGCATCGCGAGCCCACCCTGCGCTTCATGCTCTCGCATCCGGCGCACACCGTGTCGCTCGGATTCGGAGCTGGGCTCGTTCCGGTTGCGCCCGGCACGTGGGGGGCGCTGCTTGGGCTCTTTATCGCTCGCTGGCTGCAGCCCGCGTGGGGCGATACGGCGTACTTCACCGTGCTCGCCGGGGCTTTCTTGATCGGTATCTGGGCGGCGCAGGTGACCGGCGAGGCGCTCGGCAAAAGCGATCATTCGGCGATCGTTTGGGATGAAACGGTGGCCATGGCGCTCGTGGCGGGGATGTTCCCTGACAGTTTGCGCGAGCAGGCAATCATGTTTCTCGTCTTCCGGCTTTTCGATATCTGGAAGCCAGGCCCGATCGGTTGGGTGGATCGGCGCGTGAAGGGTGGGCTTGGAGTCATGCTGGACGATTTGGTGGCTGCGTGCCTCGGGCTTTTCCTTGCCGCCGTGGTCATCAGGCTCTGGTGAGCGCAAATGACGGATCGACTTCCCGCAGCGTGGGTCAGTGCGGCTGATCGGCTGGGTGCCGCCTGCGTTTCGCGCGGAGTGATGCTTGCGGGCGCGGAGAGCTGCACCGGCGGATTGATCGCGGCGACACTTACGGCGGTTGCTGGTTCCTCGGCCTGGTTCGACCGCGTGTTCGTGACCTACAGCAACGCGGCCAAGGTCGAGCTGCTTGGCGTCGCCCCGGCAACGCTCGATGCCTTCGGAGCGGTGAGCGAGGAGACGGCGCGCGAGATGGCCTTGGGCGCACTCAAGCAGTCCGGAGCGAACCTCGCCTATGCGGTCACGGGTATCGCCGGGCCGACCGGTGGCACACCGGAGAAGCCCGTCGGGCTCGTCTGCTTTGGTTTTTCTGGTGCGGGTGGCGTGCAGTCGCTTTCCCGGCGTTTCGACGGCGACCGGGCGGCCGTCCGCGCGCAGAGTCTGCGCCTTGTCATCGAACGCCTTCACGCGCTCGTGGAACAATCCGGCGTATGAAGTGCCCGTTCTGTGGATCGGCCGAAACGCAGGTCATCGATTCGCGCGTGTCGGAATCGGGGGACGCCATTCGCCGGCGTCGCCGCTGCGAGGGCTGTGACAAGCGCTTCACCACCTTCGAGACGGTGGAGATGCGCATGCCCCAGGTGGTCAAACAGAACGGCACCCGGGTCGACTTCAACACCGAGAAGATCCGCGCGGGCTTCACGAAGGCGCTGCACAAGCGCTTCGTACCGACCGAGTATGTCGATCAGGCGATCGCGCGGATCGTGGCCAACGTACACGCGCGCGGCGAGCGCGAGATCGCTTCGCGCGAGATCGGCGAGATGGTGATGGCCGAGCTCTACAAGCTCGACAAGGTCGGCTACATCCGCTTTGCCTCGGTCTACCGTGCGTTCTCCGACGTGGCCGACTTCAAGAGCATGCTCTCCGAAGTGGAGCGCCCGGCCGCGTCCCGCAAGGGCAAGTCCGCGGCTGCGGTCAAGTCGTCGACGTGCAAGGGGGGCGCGCGCGGTGTTTAGCCCGGCCGACGCCGACTGGATGCGCCTTGCGCTCGGGGAAGCCGAGCGCGCGGTGAACCATGCGACACCCAACCCGCGCGTGGGCTGCGTGCTGGTCAAGGACGGGCAGGTCATCGGCAGCGGCCACACTCAGCCGCCTGGCGAGCCGCACGCCGAAGTGATGGCGCTACGAGACGCGCGCAATCGCGGCGCGAATGTCGCCGGGGCCACGGCCTATGTCACGCTCGAGCCTTGCTCCCACTTCGGGCGCACGCCGCCGTGCGTCGATGCCCTGGTGGAGGCTCGCATCGCGCGCGTCGTGGCTGCGATCGAGGATCCGAACCCGCTCGTGGCGGGACGCGGCTTCGCCCGTCTACGCGAGGCGGGCATCGAGGTGCGCGTGGGTCTTCTCGCCACCGAGGCGACCGAGATGAATCTCGGCTTCATCAAGCGCATGACCACGGGCCTGCCCTGGGTGCGGGTGAAGATGGCGATCTCGCTCGACGGCCGCACGGGCCTCGCCGATGGCCGGTCCAAATGGATCACCGGCCCCGAGGCGCGACGCGATGGCCACCGTTTCCGGGCCCGCGCCTGCGCCGTGGCAACTGGTGTGGGCACCGTCCGGCACGACGATCCGGCGTTGACCGTTCGGGACCTCGACTTCGAACGACCCGTCCGCCAGCCACGCCGATTCGTCTTCGACCATCTCGGCATCACGCCGCCAGAGGCCCAGGTGCTCGATCATGCAACGGGTGGCGCCACGCTCATCCTGGCCGACCGGGTGCCGCCCGACCTCCCGGCGCACGTGAGAACGGTGCACTTTCCCGACGGGCGCGGGAAGATCGACTTCGTGGCGGCCCTGCGCTGGATGGCGGGCGAGGGCGTCAACGAGCTGCATCTCGAGGCTGGTGCGCGGCTTTCCGGCCCGCTGATCGAGACCGGGCTCGCCGATGAGCTCCTCGTTTATGTCGCGCCCAAGCTTCTGGGCCACTCGGCCCGCGAGATGTTCACGCTGTCAGCGCCAGCGACGCCAGCGGAAGCGCGGTCCTTCGACCTGCACGATGTCGCGCGCTTCAGCGACGACGTGCGCCTGATCTACCGAACCCTCTGAATCATGTTCACCGGCATCATCACCGGCACCGGCCGGATCATCCGGCATGCCCCGCTTGGGGATGGCGTGCGCATCACGATCGATTGCGGCGACTGGCCGATTGCAGATGTCGAAATCGGAGACTCGATCGCGCACAGCGGCTGCTGCCTGACCATCGTCGAGAAGGGCGAGCGGACGCTCGCGAGTGACGTCTCTGCGCACACGCTCTCGGTGGTCACTGGGCTCGAGATCGGTGCGCTGGTCAATCTCGAAAAGGCCGCAACACTCGCCGACCGCCTGGGCGGGCATCTCGTTACCGGCCACGTGGACACGACCGGCCGTGTGACGCGCTGGGAGCCGATCGCCGAGAGCTGGCTGCTCGAAGTCGAGGTGCCGTCCGATTGGGCGCGGTTCATCGCTAGGAAAGGCTCGGTCACGGTCAACGGCGTGAGCCTCACCGTGAACGAGGTCGCGGACGTCCCCGAAGGTTGCCGCTTCCAGATCAACGTGATCCCACACACGTTTCACGCGACTAATTTCCGTGAACTGGCGGTGGATCAGCGCGTCAATTTTGAAGTCGACACGGTAGCGCGCTACGTCGAGCGGATGCTCGCCCTCGGCGTGCGCGACTGATCCTTTAGACTCCAAATACAGATATTGTCTGAGGCGCGACCATGGCCACCAAAGCGCAGTTCAATTGGGCCGATCCGCTGCTGCTCGACCAGCAACTGACGCAGGAGGAGCGCGCCGTCCGCGACGCGGCGCACGCCTATTGCCAGGACAAACTCGCCCCCCGCGTGACCGAGGCGTTCCGCAACGAGCACACGGATGTGGCGATCTTTCGCGAAATGGGCGAGCTCGGCCTGCTCGGGCCCACGATCCCCGAGCAGTACGGCGGCGCTGGGCTCAACTACGTGAGCTACGGCCTGATCGCGCGGGAAGTCGAGCGCGTGGATTCGGGCTATCGCTCGATGATGAGCGTGCAATCCTCGCTCGTCATGGTGCCCATCCACGAGTTCGGCACCGAGGCCCAGCGTAGGAAATACCTGCCCAAACTCGCCACGGGTGAGTGGATCGGCTGCTTTGGCCTGACCGAGCCCAACCACGGCTCCGATCCGGCCAGCATGGTCACGCGCGCGAAGAAGGTCGATGGCGGCTACCTGCTCAACGGCACAAAGATGTGGATCTCGAATTCACCGTTTGCCGATGTCTTTGTCGTCTGGGCCAAGAACGACGAAGGAAGGATCCGCGGCTTCATTCTCGAAAAGGGCATGAAGGGCCTCTCGGCACCGGCCATCAAGGGCAAGGTGGGCTTGCGCGCCTCCACGACCGGCGAGATCGTCATGGATGACGTCTTCGTGCCGGCCGAGAACGAGTTCCCCGAGATCGAAGGGCTGAAGGGCCCGTTCACCTGCCTCAACTCCGCGCGCTATGGCATCGCCTGGGGGGCGCTCGGCGCGGCCGAGGACTGTTGGTTCCGGGCGCGGCAGTATGTGCTCGACCGCAAGCAGTTTGGCCGACCGCTCGCGGCGAATCAATTGATCCAGAAGAAACTCGCTGACATGCAGACCGAAATCACCCTCGGGCTGCAGGGTTGCCTGCGCCTTGGGCGCATGAAGGACGAGGGCACCGCCGCCGTCGAGATCACCTCGATCATGAAGCGCAACAGCTGCGGCAAGGCGCTCGACATCGCCCGCATGGCGCGTGACATGATGGGCGGCAACGGCATCAGCGACGAATACGGTGTGGCCCGCCACCTCGTGAACCTCGAAGTGGTCAACACCTACGAAGGCACGCACGACATCCACGCCCTCATCCTCGGCCGCGCACAGACGGGGATTTCGGCTTTCGCCTGATGGTGGGCGAACCCAATCGTTTTCGCGCCTGACGGGCAACCGAAGCCAGACCCTGGGGTACGGCCCTCGTCTCGGGTATCGTTGCGCGCTCGATCGACCACATGGAGAGAACATCGTGACACACGAAACATCACGTCGCGTCTGGGTGAGCACCGCGGTCGGGGTTTTGCTTGGGTCGCTCTGGCCGGGTCCGTCCGTCCACGCGCAAAGCGGCCCCTGGCCGAATCGTCCGGTCAAGATCGTGGTGCCCGCGCCTGCCGGTTCGTCGCTCGACATCGTGGCCCGGTTGCTCGGCGACAAACTCAAGGACCGCTGGGGACAGCCGGTCGTGGTGGAGCCCAAGCCGGGCGCAGGCGGCATGCTGGGCGTGGATCAGGCCGCCAAGGCCACGGACGGACACACGCTCGTACTCGGTTTTCCGGGGCCGACGGCCTATGCGCCGTTCCTCTACAAAAAAATGCCCTATGACCCGGTCCGTGATCTCGTGCCGATCGTGGTCACGACCACGCAGCCCAACGTGCTTGCGGTAAACGCCAACCTGCCGGTGAAGAACGTTCAGGAGCTGATCGCCTGGGCCAAGGCGAATCCCGGCAAGCTCTCCTACGCGAGCGTGGGCAATGGCTCGTCCTCGCACCTGTCGATGGAGTTGCTCAAAAGCGAAGCGGGCTTCGAGGCACAGCATGTGCCGTTCAACGGCGCGCCGCCTGCGGCCCTGTCCACCGCAAATGGCGACACGCAGGTGCTGTTTGCCGTGGCCTCGGGTATCGCCCCCCATGTGCAGGCGGGGCGGATCCGGCAGATCGCGGTGACGAGCCTCAACCGGTTCGATTCCCTCAAGGAGCTGCCGACGATCAACGAGTCGGGCGTCAAGGGCTTTGAGGCGATTGCTTGGAACGGGCTCTTCGGCCCGGTGTCGTTGCCCGAGGACGTGGTCGCCAGGATCAACGCTGACGTGAACGCCGTGCTCGCGATGGAGGAAGTGAAGCAGCGCCTCACCGGCGCCGGCATGGCCCCAGGCGGTGGCACCCAGGCGGCATTCAAGGCGATGATCGAGGCCGACATGAAGAAGTGGGGCGGCATCATCCGCAAGCTGGGCGTTCAACTCGACTGAACGACATCTGCGCCGCGTGAAACTGTATAACTACTTTCGCTCTTCGGCCGCCTACCGGGTGCGGATCGCGCTCAATCTCAAGGGACTGACCTGGGAGCATGTGGGCGTGCATCTGCTCCGGGGCGAGCAGCGCGCCGCGTCCTACCGCGGCGTGAATCCGGCCGGACTCGTGCCGGCGCTCGAGACGGACTCGGGCGAACTCATCACGCAGTCGCTCGCGATCATGGAATGGCTCGACGAGACCTATCCTGAGCGCGCGCCGCTCCTGCCCGGGGATGCGCTCGCCCGGGCGAGGATTCGCGCCTTCGCACTCACGATTGCTTGCGACATTCACCCACTCAACAACCTGCGCGTCATGCAGTACCTCGAGCATGAGCTCGGTGCAGATGAGGCGGCGCGGGCTGCGTGGACACGGCACTGGATCGCGCTCGGATTCTCGGCCTGTGAAGCCATGCTCGAAGCCGAGGTCCGCGCAGGGCGTAGCGGGCGATTCGCTTTCGGCGATGCGCCAACGCTCGCCGATTGCGTGCTCGTGCCGCAGTGCTTCAATGCCCGACGGTTCGATCTGGACATGACCCCGTATCCGCGCCTCGCCGCAGCCGAGGCGGCGTGTCTCGAACTCGAGGCGTTTCAGGCGGCGCACCCGATGCGGCAACCAGACGCACCGCCAACATGACTTCGGCCGGGATGGAACAGACAGCCGCCGCGGCGCTCCTCGATGCGATCCGCTTCGACGCTGCGGGCCTTGTCCCGGCAATCGCTCAGGATGCAGCGACGGGCGAGGTGCTGATGCTGGCCTGGATGGACCGCGCAGCGGTCGAGCGCACGCTCGAGACGGGCAAGGCCTGCTACTGGAGCCGCTCGCGTCAGCGGTCGTGGATGAAGGGTGAGAGTTCCGGGCACCTGCAGATCGTGCGCTCGATCCATCTCGACTGCGACGGCGATGCACTTCTGCTCAAGGTCGATCAGTTGGGCGGCATCGCCTGTCATACCGGGCGGCGACGCTGCTTCTTCCGGCGTGCCGAGGGCGGCGGTTGGGTGGTCGAGCTCAAGCCCATCAAGACGGAGGCAGAGATCTATGGCAGCGGTTCCTGAGCCAGGCGAGGCGACGCTCGACATCCTCGATCGCCTGTCGCGCGTGATCGCCGAGCGGCGCGGGGCCGACCCGCAGACGAGCTATGTCGCCAGGCTCGCCTCGCGCGGCGAGGATGCGGCGCTCAAGAAGGTGGGCGAGGAGGCAGCCGAATTCATCATGGCCGCGAAGGACGCCGCGCGCGGCAGCGACGCGGCGCGTCTCGTGGCCGAAGCGGCCGATCTGTGGTTTCACACGCTCGTTGCCCTGTCGGCCCACGGGCTGGGTGCCGCCGACGTGGCGCGCGAGCTCGCCCGGCGCGAGGGCGTTTCGGGTATCACGGAGAAGGCTGCCCGTTCACAATGATCGACGATTCCTGGAGCATCAGATGGCAAGCGATCCCGACTGCATCTTCTGCAAGATCGTGCGCGGCGAAGTCCCGTCGCGCAAGGTTTACGAGGACGGTGACGTCCTCGCGTTTCACGATATCCATCCGGTAGCACCAGTACATGTGCTGGTGATTCCCAAAAAGCACATCCCGAAGCTCTCCGATGCGTCCGAGGCGGACCAGATGGTGCTCGGTAAAATGATGCTTGTGGCAACCAAGGTGGCGAACGATCTCGGCTCGACCGACGGCTTTCGCACCATCATCAACGTCGGACGGGTCGGACGACAGGACGTCTTTCACCTTCACATGCATGTGCTGGGCGGCCCGAATCCACTGGGCCGGATGATCCAGCCCGAATGAACCGATTCTGACCCCGAACAGATATCTGGAGAGCGTGACATGGGTACCTTTTCGATCTGGCACTGGCTGATCGTGCTGTTGGTGGTGGTGCTGATCTTCGGCACCAAGAAACTGCGCAACATCGGCAAGGACCTGGGCGGCGCCGTCAAGGACTTCAAGGAAGGCATCAAGGGGGGTGAAGATGCTGCGAAGGGCGATTCCGCGCCAGCGCAGGTCGCAGCCCCGAATGTGATCGAGGGCGAGGCGCGCAAGGACAAGGTCTGACGCCCGACCGTGGTCGGTGGTCGCCCCTCGTAATTGCCGCTCGACGACGCTGCCGGCGTCAACCGCATGTTCGATTTTTCCTTTGGTGAACTGGCCCTCGTTGCCGTTGTGGCGCTGGTCGTGCTCGGCCCCGAGAAGCTGCCGCGCGTAGCACGTACGGCGGGCCATTTGCTGGGCCGCGCGAGAACCTACGCCAATCAGGTCAAGTCCGACATCGACCGCGAGATGCATCTCGACGAGCTACGAAAGCTTCAGCAGGAAGCGCAGGACGCAGCTCGGAGCTTCGAGACGTCGGTCAACCAGTTTGGACAAACGGTCGAGTCAGAGGCGGCAAAGCTCGAGCAAGCGGTAACTGATGGCTCGGGTACGTCCAATGGTTTGGATGACCCGCTGGCCACCTCACTTGCCGAGCAGGCACAGGCCGCCAATGACGGGCGGAACAAGCGCGACGACTTACGGCCACGTCTCGATTCGCCGCTCGCACCCGCCTGGCAGCTCGCGCCCCTCACGCCCTCCGGTGAGGGGCCGGACATCGTCATTGGCACCAGTGCGCGCTCGTCGTCGCCCTTGGCTGAGGCCTGGCCTTCGCCGCTGCGTGCCGACCGCACGCGCGCCACGTCGTCGTCAGGCTCGGCAGCGCCTGTGGAATCCGCCCCACGCTGAGCGTCCATCCAGAACCCCGCGCCATGTCTGACAGCCCGGAAACGCTCAAGGAAGAGTCCTTCGTCTCGCATCTGGTCGAGCTGCGCGACCGGCTGATCCGTGCCATCGGCTCGGTGCTCGTGGTGCTGATCGTCCTGCTGATCTACCCAGGGCAAAAGGCGATTTACGCATTCGTCGCGGCGCCTCTCATGAAGGCGCTGCCGGCGGGCGGGTCCATGATCGCCACCGACGTGATCGGCGTGTTTTTCATCCCGCTGAAGGTCACGCTGCTGGTCAGCTTCCTGCTCGCCCTGCCC
This sequence comes from uncultured Burkholderiales bacterium, assembly GCA_937944385.1. Lineage (GTDB taxonomy): Bacteria > Pseudomonadota > Gammaproteobacteria > Burkholderiales > Casimicrobiaceae > Casimicrobium. Next base: position 59,816 of record CALDYQ010000007.1, read on the forward strand.
GTCGTGCTCTACCAACTGTGGGCGTTCGTCGCCCCCGGCCTCTACAAGCACGAGCGGCAACTGGCGATGCCGCTGATCATTTCGTCCACCGTGCTGTTCTTCGTCGGGATGGCGTTTGCCTATTTCGTGGTCTTTCCGTTCCTGTTTCCGGTGCTGTTCGGTCACACGCCGGAAGGGGTCACGGTGGCGACGGACATCGAGAAATACTGGAGCTTCGCGCTGACGATGTTTCTCGCCTTTGGCGTGACATTCGAGACGCCAGTGGTGCTCGCGGTACTCGTCCGCGCAGGCATCGTGAGCGTGGAGCAGCTCAAGCATTTCCGGAGCTACTTCATCGTGGGCGCTTTCGTCATCGCCGCGATCGTGACGCCGCCGGATGTGCTATCGCAGCTCTTCCTTGCGGTGCCGCTCGTGATCCTCTACGAGGCCGGCATCTGGATCTGCAAACTGATCAAGCCGAAGAAGCACCCGGAAGAGATCGCGTGACGGTCGGCACGGTCGTCGCTGATCTGCGTTTTCTTTGAACGTTCAGTTGCGCCGCAGGCGCGGACGCGTCCCGAGGGTCACTTCGACCTCGCGTTCCGCGCCGTCCCGAAGCACCTTGATGGCAATCGTGCTGCCCGGTGGCGTCATGGCGATGGCGTTGGTCGCCTCAATCCGGTCTTCCACCGGCTTACCATTGACTGCGATGATGATGTCGCCCGGGCGAAGTCCAGCCCGTGCGCCGGGCCCGTCGCTGACCACCGCCTCGATGACGGCGCCCCGTTCGCTGCGCTGACTGGACGAATTTGACGTGCCCTGTGCAGGGAGCGAACCCAGCGTCACACCGAGATAGCCGCGTTGTACGCGTCCGTTGGCGATCAGTTGTTCCATCACCGGCAGCGCCACGCTGGTCGGGATGGCGAAACCGATACCGGAGAAGTCGCCGGTTCGGGTAAAGATGCTCGTGTTGATGCCGACGAGGTGGCCCGCGAGATTGACCAGTGCGCCGCCCGAGTTGCCCTGGTTGATGGCGGCATCGGTCTGGATGAAGCTTTCGAAGGGATTGCCGTCACCGATCTGCGTGCGGCCGGTCGCGCTGACGATGCCCATCGTCACCGTATGCCCGAAGACGCCGAATGGGTTGCCGATGGCAAGCACCACATCGCCCTGGCGAAGGGCGTTGGAATCGGCAAAGACGATTGCAGGCAGGGGCCCGTCAGTGTCGACCTTGATGACGGCCAAATCTGTCTCCGGGTCCGTGCCGATCAGCCGTGCGGGCAGGGTGCGCTTGTCGGAGAGCTCGACTTGGATGCGCTGTGCACCATCCACTACATGATTGTTGGTGAGGATGTAGCCGTCCGCACGGACGATGACGCCCGAACCTTCACCGATCATCGGCTGGCCGCCGCCGTCACGCGGACGGCCGAAGAATCGCTCGAAGGCTGGATCGTCCATCAGCGGATGCCGGAAGCGCCGACGCTCGGTGCTGATCGCCACCTTGACGACCGCCGGCAGCGCCGTGGACGCCGCAGAGGCGAAGCTGATCGCACCCGATTCGGCCGGCTTGGCAGCCAACGCCGCGGGCGGCGTGGTGGCTACGGTGATCGGCGGCGGCGCCGTCCCTGGCGCGGATGAGCGGGTCAGCCATTCGGGTCGCAGGGTGCTGATGGTGAACAACGCGGCCACGCAGACCGTGCAGATCTGCGCAAAGAGCAGCCATAATCGATGGAACATTTAATCGAGCGCGGTCGGCGGAAGCAATTGAGCGTGCCTTTCAGCTGCTTGTCAGCGTACGGATCGGCGTAACCGGGCGGCGTTTGCCGCACCGCAAAAGATTGTATGCGTGCCAACGACATGAATGAGTCGGACGCCGTGCGCACCCTTGCTGTGCGGGCGATGGACCGGAACGCGCTGGTTAGTCATCTCGACACTTATCTCGACGTCGGTCGCTTCAAGGACGCATCCTTCAACGGGCTTCAGGTGGAAGGGCGCCCGCTCGTCTCCCGCATCGTCGTCGGCGTCACGGCCAACCTGGCGCTCATCGAAGCCGCGGTTGCAGCCGACGCGCAGATGGTGATCGCGCATCATGGCCTGTTCTGGAAGGGCGATGATCCCCGCGTGGTTGGGTTCAAGCGGGCCCGCTTGGCTTGCGTTCTCGCCTCCGGGCTTAACGTTGTCGCCTACCACTTGCCACTCGATGTCCATCCGCAGTTGGGTAATAACGCGGAACTGGCGCGTCGGCTTCAATTGAAGCAGACAGGGACCGTCGGCGAATATGGGCTGGTGAGCCTCGGGCGTCTCGGCGAAGGAGCCGTCGTCGCGACGCGAACCCTGGCTGCCTTCGTGGCGCGCAAGTTCGGTTCCCGGGTGGCGCTCCACGCGGAGAGCGCGCGGCCGATCCGGACGATCGCGTGGTGTACGGGGGCAGGGGGTGCACTCTTGCATGACGCAATAGCAGCCGGTGCGGACGCTTTCATTACAGGTGAAGTCGCAGAACATCACGTGCATGTAGCCCGGGAGTCGGGGGTTGCACTGATCACCGCCGGGCATCATGCGACCGAGCGTGGCGGTGTCATCGCGCTGGCCGCCTACGTGACCCGACAGTTCGGCATCGAGGCTCAGTTTGTCGAGGTGCCGTCGCCCCTCTGATCGAGGGCGCCATCCGCAGCCGGGGAGGAAGGGGCATGGCGATGGCGGTGTGTGCCGAGCGGCAGCTCGACGCAGGCCAGCGCAACCAGCGCAGTGAAGACGAACGCGACGCCCGGAATTCGGGTTGGAAAGTCGAGCCAGGCATGAAGGGCGAGCGCGAGCGCTCCGAGCAACGCGGCATGGCCACGACCGAGAGTGTCGAGGCTCCGCCATGCTCGACGAGCCAGACTCCAGGTGGCGAGCGCGGCCGCCGAGAGGAAAAGGAGTCCACCCGCGCCGAGCTCGAACAGAATCTGGACATATTCGTTGTGTGCGTGTTCGACGAAGCCCTGAAGTTGCACGGGCTGGAAGTGTGGAAAGACCGCGCCGAAACTGCCCAGTCCGCTGCCGAGCGGGAACAGGGCGAGCGCGCCACGCCAACCGGCTTCGGTCATCTTCGCCCGCGCCGACAGGCTCTGCACGGCCGCTGGGTCGCCGACCGCGCGAACTAGAAAGTCGGACGAGATGAGCAGCGCGATGCCCGCCACGGCCCCCACAGCGCCGATGATCATGAGACGTCGGCGATGCGACGCACGTCGCCGGGTGGAGGCCACATGCGCCGCGGCCGTCAGGCACAGCACGACCAGTGTGGCCGCATAGGCTGCGCGCGACATGCTGAGGATGATTCCGGCCGCAAGTAGACCGCTTACGCTCACCCAGAGCGCGAGGCGCAACGGCTTGTGGTCTGACGCATCACGCCGCACCCGCATTGCCGTGTCGAAGAGCGCGAACACTGCAATGGGAAACAGCATCGCGAGAAGCGATGCGAAGTGGTTCTTGTTGACAAAGGTGCCCGACGCGCGGACGTGTCCTGCGAACTCCGGTGTGACCATCGAGGCTCCGCCGAGAGCGATCTGGGCTACACCGAGAAGCACCTGAAAGACGCCGAGCGCGAGGAGAAAGCCAACGAGAGCCGTGCGTTGCAGTGGGTCGGAAATGAGAACGGCGACAAAGACGCTCGTGGCGCTCCCGACCAGGAGCAACGCGCGCAATGTGGCTGACGGTGACATCGTGATGGGCAGTACATCCAGCCCGATCGAAGCATCTCGAAGGGATGTGGCGATCTCGGCAAACGTGCTCCGTCCAGGCAGTACCTGCCAAGTCTCAATTGGCAGCGGCACGAGAGTGAGGGCGCCGACGCCTGCAAGTACAGCAAGCGCCGTCAGCGACCAACGTACCGCTGGCGTGCGGATGGAAGTTGGTGGCCCCGCGACGACGATAAAGCCCGCAACGGCGAGAAAGGTGGGTAAGGCCAACCATCCTGCGAGCAACATGGCCGCATCGACATTGCCGCCCCGCTCGAGAATGATACCGAGCTGAGCCAGCGCGCCGATCCATGCGAGCCACGAACAAAAAAATGCGGCACGCGAAGGTGCCGCAGAGCGGGCTAGAGACAATGAAATCAGTTGGGGCTGGTGTTGCGGCGATCCCGATCGTAGAGGTAGTAGCCCAGGCCAACGACGCCGGCACCGCCGAGGAGCATGGCTGCGGGATTGACCGTAGGCGGGGGCACGACGGCCACCGGAGGCGTCGGCGGAGGAGGCGGTGCCACAGGCGTAGTCGCGACTGGGGGTGGCGGCGGCGGTGCCGACGGAGCGGCGACTGCAGCAGGTGCTGGCGCAGGAGAAGGCGCAGGCGCAGGTGCGGGTGCGGGGATCGGCGGTGTGGGCTGCTGCTGCGCCACCGGAGGAACACCACAGACGAGTCCATCACCCTCGAAGCGGACGACCACGCGACGATTCGGCTGCAGGCAGTCGTAGAGTTCGGCCATCGCCGCTGCCGATGCGTTGCCTTGCTGGAGTCCGCCCGGAGTCAGGCGGGACCCGCGCGGGTAAACACAACTCGTCTTGACGGGCACCTTATGTCCGAAACCAATGGCTTCGAGTTTGATGTCCTTGCTGACCTTGCCTGCGACATAGTCGCGAACGGCAACGGCGCGGGCGAGGCTTAGGCGATCGTTGTAAGCCGGGTCGCGTGTCGAGTTCGTGATGTCGGCGTGACCTTCGATGACAATGCGATCGATGCCTTTACATTCCTCGTTGGCGCGCTTGAGTACACGGTCGATTTCAGCACGCCCCGAGTCGAGCATCTGCGCCGCATTCGCTGCGTCATGCGGGAACAGAGTGCTGGCAGCCAAGGTGACCGTAGACGTCCGCCGGCTGGGCGAAGACTGGACCGCAGGAAGCACCTGTGCACTGGTGGCGAGCTGCGCAGAAACACCCTCGACAGCCGCTCGCGCGTTTTGGCAGGTGCTGAACGCGGCGACGGTGTAGCGCTGGTTACCCGTGAGTGTGAGGTCGCACCCGGGCCCGACATTAACCGACACTGAACCCGAGGCGGTGGTCAGGATGCGCGTTCCTGGCGACACGGTCATGCCGCTGGTTGCCGAGCGCAGGCCATTGGCGGTGCTGACCAGCACACCTCCGCGCACGTCCTTGAGCGTGGCAGCCGTGGTGGCCAGTGTCGCGACTGCGAACGCCGTCAACGCGACGCTTGAGGATAAGCGAGAAAAGGTAGCTGACTTCATGGGCATGCAATGTCGAGTGGCGGCAAATTTGATGGTAGCCAAGCATCTGGGGCAAAGCAAGGGCTTCGCGAGAAATATTACAATGAAATCAAAGGGTTGTGCGTTTCTTGAGCGTGACGACCTGCCGATTCACCGACTGCTGACCGTCACATCGTCGAAATCAACGAGTCCCTTTGAGCCGGCTGCCTTCCACGACGGGGGGGAGCCATCGACCCGCAGGACCTGTGCGTGGCAACCTGGCGGTACTTCAAAGCGCGTACGAACCGTGGCCCAGCTCTCACTCGTCGTCTCGACCGTACCCACTGCCACAGGGGCAATCACTTGTCCCGAGTCATGGCAGGCGATGCTCAAACCGAGGCGAATGCTTCCTGCCGTGGTACGGTCGCGGATGCGGTAGCTCAGCGTGTACGGGCCGGGCGCGAGGACGAGATTAGTCTCAGCAATGGTCGAGGCCACCGGTCGGCCATTGAGTTCGACCGAGAGGTATCGGTTGGTCGAGCTGCCGCCTCGCTCGATCTGGATCCTTACCGAATAACCGTCGCGGAACTCGCCGCCGCGCCCGAGCTTCCAGTCGAATGGGGTTGCACGCTCGCGCTGCTCGAAACTGCCGTTCCAGACGTGGTCGATACCGCCCTCCGTGGAAGGCAGGCTGCCTAGCCAGAGGGCATACACGCTCGCCGCATCCGGCGACCGCGCCGCCTGGCTGAAGAGACACGTGAGTGTCTCGGGCCGGAGGGTCTCCGCAGCCGCGGCGCGCGTTGCGATCCAAAGTTTGGCTGTGAGCGTTTGGCCGGAGGCGCAGACCGCATCAGCGAGTCCCCCAAGGTGTGCGGACCGTTCAGCGACCCAGCGACTGACCAGCCCTTCCACGGCCGGCGTCGCCATGACGGTGCCGAGCGCTGCGTACGCGTCGCGTGCCGATTCTGGTTCGGCATCGAGCAAACGCACCACCGCGTCCACGCCGGGCCCGGTCTCGGCGATCGAAAAGTGCACGAACGCCTGTGTCCGAAGAACCTGCGGCTCGTTCGGGGCCAACGTGGCCGCGGCGCGTAGCGCTCTTTTCGCGCCGCTGACATCGCCCGTATTGAGTCGAGCGACGGCCAGCGCGAGATGCCCTGCAACATCAAAGGGGTGCTGAGTCAGCCGGCCGCGTAGTACGACCTCGTCTGGGGCATCACCCGGCGTTCGACGCGCCGAGGACTCACGCGAAGCAGCAAGGCTTGCAACCAGCTGTGCGGCGGCAAGCGAAAGCAGCAGGGCAGCCCAGTACAGCTTCGGTGAACAGCGGCGCCTCGGTGGCGCGGATGTATCGGCGGTCACGCTC
>CALDYQ010000008.1 GCA_937944385.1 uncultured Burkholderiales bacterium
GGCACCGGCGTGAACTGGGCTGCGTAGGCCTTGTCGGCCAGGTTGCGCGCATCGAGCGCGACCCGCCAGCTGCCCTCAGGCGATGCGTAGCCCAGACGAAGACCCCAAAGCGTGTAACCAGGCACGACGAATGCCGCGCCCCCCGAGCCATCGTAGGTGCTCGTACGGCTACCGACATGGTGAAGGTTCACCCCCCAATGCCAGCCCGCGGGCAGTTGGTGCTTCAGCTCCAAATGCAGCGTGTGATGCGGAATCACCGGCAAGCGGTTGTTGCCGAACTTGCGGTCGCCATCAAAGCGCATGTCGGCAAAGTTCCAGACGCCGTCCAAGCGCAGGCTGTCACCGCTGACCAGCAGCCCCTGAGCCAGCCGCGCACCGAAGCCGGCCTCGACGCCGTTGTGGATGGTACGATCGGCATTGAAGGCCACGTTCTGCGCGCAATTGGGAATGCCGGGACGGCATTCCGACAGGATCTCGCCGCGGATGCGCATGTGGTAGAGCGTCACATCGGCCGAGAAGGACGCGTCGCCGCCGCGCACGCCGCCCTCGATGGTCCATGCGCGCTGCGGGTCGATCCGGCGGTTGGCACCGGCGGCATTGGCCACATCGGCATCGGTGGGTGCCTCGAAGCTGCGGGCTAGCGAAGCAAAGGCAAACCACTGTGGCCGCCATTCCCAGTTCAGGCCGATCTTGGGATTGACGGTGTCGAAATCGTTAGACCGTTCCATCGGCCTGGCTGCAGTGCCGGGCTGGGGGCGCTGGTCGCCCAGTGCCTGGCAGAACGGGGGCGGTGTGCCGACTGCCGGGCCGCAGGCGGGCACTGGCGCAATCGGCTTTTCTTTGTAGTCGCGCTTGCCCTTCGCAATTTGCAGCCCCAGGAACGCCCGCAAATCAGGGCGGATGAGCAGCGCCGTTTCGCCATAGGCTTCGACCAGTTGACTATCGAAGTCGGCATCCATCGTTTTAGGGCCTTTGTTCTGCCCATTGTTACGGTGCTGCCAATTTAGAAAGTCCGCGCGACTGCCGCTGAAGCGCACTCCCCCGACAAGCTCGGTGTCGATGCCGCCGAACGCGTGCACACCGCTGTAACGCAGGCCCACGCCATACTCCTTCCAGGTGCGATCGACGATGCCACTGAAGGGCGTAGGCAGGTGGTCGAAGCGCAACCACATGAGATAGACATCCCCTTCGATCCGGCTGCGCGAGCCAAAGCGATGGATCAAGCGGTTGCCCACACGGGCGTACTCGAAATTCGCATCCGTGTCGAATTTCACGCTGAACTGGCCCGGGTCTCGCGGATCGTTGCGGAAAGTTGCAAGCGGTAGCGTTCCGGAGAGCTCGTCGCGTGTTCGCCCAAGGTGCAAATAAAGCCGGTTGCTCAGGCCGCCCTGCAAGTCATATCCCCAGTTGCCCGTGATCCGGTAGGCCTCGGCAACATCATGACGGCGATAGCCGTCCGTATGGAAGCTCCCGGCCGACAAATACACATCGTGCGCTCCTTGTGTAGCGCCAAACTGAACCTGCGCCTGTCGATGCTTGAACGAGCCAGCAACCAGCCGCACACCCTGTCCTTGGTAGCTACGGCCCGTCCTCGAGACGAGATTGATTGCGCCGCCGGTGGCTAGCGCACCGAATCGCAGACTGTTGGGGCCGCGGTAGACCTCCACGTAGTCGGCGGCCAGCATGTCCATGATGGCGTTGGTGATGCCGGCCTCGGTGCGCCCGAGCGGCACGCCGTCCTGATAAGCGCGAATGCCGCGGCCGTTGCGCGGCCCCTCGGTGGCGATGTCCGTGCCGCGGATGGAATAAAGCCCGCTGTTGGAATCGGTGCGGGCAAAGGCATGGATTCCCGGCGTGAGGGCGAAGGCGTCTTCGAAGTTGGTGAGCTTTTTGTCCTCCCAGGCGCGGGTGTCGACGATTGTCTCGGCACCCGGCCGGCGCAGGAAACGCTGGCGCTGCTCACGAATTGACGGGACATCGCTGCGGACCGGATCGGCGATGACCTGAATTTCTGGCAGTCGGATCGTCTCGGTCGACTCGGCCGCATTGGTCTTTGCGGCGTCCTGGCTTTGACTCGCCGTGTTCGAACGCGACGCAGGCTCTGCCGGCTGTGCCCAGGCCGATGCCGGTAGCGCGGCGAATGCAGCGCAGAGGGGCAGCAGACGCCAACCTTGCTTCGCCGGACGCGACGGAGTGACGTGCGAGAAAGAAGACGATGACCGATGTGTTTTTTTTCGATGCATGAGAAAAGAACTCCCTAATCTTTTGTACGGGCGATGCGCGCTCGCCGAGTCGTGCTTTCAATGGGGATGCGGACGTGCTTGCACGCCCGCGCGCGGCGCCTGCACCCAGACGGTGACCTCACGTTCACCGGCTTTTTCGAACCGGAGGGTGAGGGGAAAGCGCTCGCCTTCCTGGAGCGGTCGCTTGAGCTCGATGAGCATCAGGTGATGCTCGCCGTCATGCCGAAGACGCGTCTCCGAGCGCGGCGCAAGTTCGATTGCAGGTATCTCGCGCATCCGCATCGCACCCGAGGCGTCGATGCTCTTGCGATGGATTTCGACCCGACTTGCAACGGGCGTTGATGCGCCGATCAGCCGGTCAGCCATTTCGCCCGTGTTACGGATGCCGCGCACATAAGCCGCAGCGCTGCTCGCCCCGGCAGGGGCGGGGATGGCATAGGGATGATCGATCCGAAGCGCGCCCAGACGATAGTCATGCGCTGCAGCAAGGCCGGATAAGGTGAGCAAGCCCGCAAGCAGTGCCGTGCTCAAGCGCCGCCGGTTGCGGCTTGTCCGAAAAACGTGCTCTTCGCCGACGCTCGACAAGGCGAGCAGCGCGCGGCCACTCAAATTCAGCATCACCGTCACCTTTCAGCGCAGCCCGAGCGGCGGCAACCAAGGCGCCGAGGGCGCTGCCCCAACCTGCTCGGACGGCCGAAGCAGCAGGCGATTCGCCGACGTGAGCTCGTCGGCTGCGTGAGCGTGCTGGGCCGGCCGAATCTCGGCCACGCGCTCGGTCGGGCCGACTCCGTCCTCAGGCGCACGGAGGAGGCCCTGCTCGGCTGCGTTGCCGAGCTGGTAGGCCGCCAGCGTGATGCCGGCTATGGCGATCAGGTGTGCGGCAATGAACCAGCGGATGGTTCGGTTAGACGACACGGAGGCCGTGCTTGCGGGTGGCGGCTCGGCTGAATGCTCCGGCAGGGGGGGCGTCTTGGGGCTCATTGCTGGCCCTCCCGAGCCACGCCTGCGTGGCTCCGCCCTCCCGCCGGCGCAGCGGACAAACCCGAGGCGCGTCGATCCGTACCGGTAGCGATGAGCGAGGCGGGCTCCGCAGCAGCGGAGGGCGAGGCGATCGCGGGCTGGAGGCTAAGCTCCAAAGCCCAGGCGCTGAGACCGAACGCTGCGCCGATGTTTAGATGCGTCATGGCACGCATGACGCGTTTGAGTGTGTTCACGTGTGTCTCCTGTCTGGCGTCCGGCGTGCGGCTGGACGAGAACCAACGCCGACGGCGCGAGGGCCGCGGCAACGACGCTTCGCTCTAGGGGCAGCTACGCTGTTGGCTGCCGTGGCGAGGTCAGCGGGTGGACAGGAGGGGTGGCGCGCGTGAGCCGACGCCGCGCCAGGGTGCAGTGTTCTCGGGCGAGGCGCTGTGCGAGGCCGGCGGGGGCTCGGCAGTGCGTGCCGGCAGGGCCGCTGAGGGTGGCGCAGGCGGAAGATCCAGCGCCGATGCGTGGACTGAGCAGTAAAGGCAGTGCTCTGCCGCGAGGGGCGCGCTTGCCGGCTGCTCGACACCGGTGTCGAGCAGCACACGCTTCACCCCTTGGGTAGAGCAGAGTTCAACCCAAGTGCCACCGGAGGTCTTGACCCCCGCCATGGCGACGTAAGGCATGAACGCGTTGATCAGCAGGGCCGCGATGGCGACCCAGCCGATGAGTGTTCTACGCGCTCGAGCTTTGCTCATGGGGCGGTGAGTATAGCGGCCGGCCGCCAAGGGCACCACGCCTGATGGCCGCCGCTCGACGGTTCATCTCGAATTCGGTTGATCCAGCACAAGCAACGGAACGGCGCTTGGCCCGCGGTCAGCGCGGGGCTTTCGACGATCGAGCTGACCCGCCCTCCTCGGCTTCCCCGGATTCGATCGCCTGTTGCCAAGCCCGGCGCGCCTGGGCGGCACGGGTATAGACGGCCTCGATCGCTGCGCGATCGGCTTCGGTCCCCGCGGCGAGCCAAGCGTCGAAATGATCGAGCCGCTCGCGATAGCGGGAAAGTTGCGCGCGGATCGCCTCGCGGTTGGCGAGCGTGATGTCGCGCCACATCTCCGGAGAGCCGGCCGCGATGCGGGTGAAATCACGAAAGCCGCTCGCGGCATAGTGAAAGTAGCGATCCGACGCGGGCGCCTCGGCGAGCATCTCCACGAGCGCGAAAGCGAGCAGATGCGGCAGATGGCTGACGGCTGCGAACACATCGTCATGCTCGGCGGCCGAGAGCTCGTGGATGACCGCCCCCGCCGTGCGCCACATCGCGGCCACGCGCTCGGCGGCTTCGGGTTGGGTCTCGGGCTCGCGGCAAAGCACGACCTTGCGCTCGCGGTAGAGGGTGGCAAAGGCTGCGCTCGCGCCGGTCTTTTCGGTGCCGGCGATCGGGTGGGCCGGGACGAAGCGCGCGAAGGCGAGCCCGAGGTGGCTTCGGGCCGCCGCGATCACGTCACGCTTGGTGCTCCCGCCATCGGTGACGATCGTTTCAGGGCCGAGGTTGGACGCGAGTGCCGAAAACACCGCAGGCATCTGGGCCACCGGTGTGGCCACGAAGATGATGTCGGCACGCGCGGCGTCCTCGATGGCCGCCACCCGATCGATGAGCCCGAGCGCGAGCGCCTCGCCGAGGTTGGCGCGCGAGCGGCCGACGCCGAGTACCTCCCCCACGACACCCGCTTCCTTGAGCGCGAGCGCGAGCGAGCCGCCGATCAGGCCGACACCGATCACCGCAAGGCGCGGCACATAAAAGGATGCTTCGCTGGCCATCAAAGAAACGCCATTAGGCCACCGCGACCGGGTAACTGCCCACGATCTTCATGTACGCCGCCTGTGCCCGCACGTCAGCAAGCGCCGCGGCCACGCGCGGGTCGGCGGCATGGCCCTCGATATCAACGAAGAAGTAGTACTCCCAGAGACGGTCGGGCGAGGGTCGGGATTCGAGGTGGGTCATCGACACACCATGCCGCTTGAGCGGCTCGAGCAGATCAACCACGGCGCCGGGTCGGTTGGGTGCCGAGAGGATGAGACTCGTTTTGTCGCGCTCCGAGGGGGCGACGTCCTGCGTGGAGAGCACCCAAAACCGCGTGGTGTTGTTCGGCGAATCTTCGATACCGCGAAAGAGCATCGGCAGGCCGTAGAGCTGGGCCGCCAGTTCGCCTGCGATCGCCGCGGTGCCGGGCGTCCCCACGGCGAGCCGAGCCGCCTCACCGTTCGAGGCCACGGGCACGCGTTGGGCGTTGGGCAGATGCCGGGCCAGCCAACCCGCCGTCTGGCCGAGCGATTGGGCATGCGCGAACACGCGCTCGATGCGCTCGGGCTGAGTTTCGATCGAGAGCAGGTTGTGGGAGATGCGCAAATCGATTTCGGCGCATACCTTGAGCGGCGAGGAGATGGCCAGATCGAGCGTGCGCCCCACGAAGCCCTCGGTCGAATTGACCACGGGAACCACCGCAAAGTTGGCTGTGCCCGCCTCGACCGAGCGGAAGGCCTCATCGATCGTCGGACAGGGCTCGAAGCGCGGCGCCGAGCCGAAATGCTTGCTCGCCGCGGCATGGCTGTAGGTGCCCTCCGGGCCGAGGTAGGCGATCGTGAGCGGCTGCTCGAGCGCCATGCAGTGGCTGATGACCTCACGGAAGATGCGTGTGATCGCGGCATCCGGCAGGGGTCCCCGATGCTGGGCGAGCATCCGGCGCAGGATCTGCGCTTCGCGCTCGGGCCGGTAGATCGGCGAGCCCGGCGGCTTGACATGCCCGACCTCACGGGCGAGTGCGGCACGTTGGTTGACGAGCCGCAGGAGTTGGTCGTCGATCGCATCGATCGCCTGGCGCAACCCGGCGAGGTCGCGCGGCACGTTCGTGGTGGTGTTCGCTTCTTCAGCCATGCTTGGACTGGAAGGCTTCGATGGCCTCGATGAGCGCCGCCACGCCCGCCATCGGCATCGCGTTGTAGATCGAGGCGCGCAGGCCGCCGCGGCTTCGGTGCCCCTTGAGGCCGGACAACCCGCGCGCCTCGGCAAAGCGTACGAACTCGGCATCGAGCGCTGCGTCCCCTGTCTCGAACACGACGTTCATCCGCGAGCGGAAGGCCGGCACGACCGGCGCCCGAAACAGGTGCGAGCGGTCGATCGCCGAATAAAGCGCTTCTGAGCGCTCGATCGCCCGGGTCTCCATCGTGGCAAGCCCGCCCTGGCGCTTGATCCATTGGAGGGTGAGCGCGAGGACGTAGATCGCAAACGTCGGCGGTGTGTTGAAAAGCGAGTTCGCCTTCGCCATGACCGCGTAGTCGAGGACCGAAGGAATCACGCGCCTGCTCCGGCCGATGAGATCCTCACGCACGATCACGATGGTCACGCCTGCGGGTCCCACGTTCTTTTGTGCACCGGCATAGATCAGGCCACACTCGGCCACCGGCATCGGCCGCGAGAGAAAGTGTGAGCTCGCATCGACGACGAGCGGCGCCGGCAAGTCGCGGGCGAAGGCCAACAGGTCGTGAATCTCGTTGCCGTGCACCGTTTCGTTCGAGCAAAGCGCGACGTAAGCGAGCCGCTCGGGTAACACGGCCCAGGCGCTGCGTGGAGGAATCCTCGTGTAGCCCGGCGCCTCACCTCGGGCAACGATCTCGACCCGCCCGAAGCGTGCGGCCTCTTTCGACGCACTCTCCGACCAACCGCCGCTCACTGCGTAGGCCGCAGCCTCATCTTCACGCAGCAGATTGAGCGGAACCGCGGCGAATTGCCCCCACGCCCCGCCCTGCATGAAGAGCACGCGATAGTTGGCGGGGATCGCCAGCAGCGCCCGTAGATCGGCCTCGGCCTCGGCGATGAGCTCCTCGAAGGCGCGCCCGCGGTGGGAGAGCTCCATCACGCTTGCGCCCTGCCCCACGCCGCGCCAGTGCCACTCGGGCAGGTCGGCGCGGATCTGCTCGATCACCTCGGGCGGCAGCATCGCTGGCCCGGCTGAGAAATTGAACGTCATGACGGAATTGTTACCTACCGCGCGCCCTCGGCGACATCAAGCGGTCTCTCGGCGCACGGCGCGCACGAGCCCCGGGCGATAGCGCGCATCATCGATACTCACGTCCATGGCGGTACGCGTTCTGCTCTACATCGGCCACGCCCTGGACCACCTGGCGCTGCTCATCTTCGCAACGGCGGTTGCAGCCATCGCCGCCGACTTCGGTTTTGCCGGCTGGGAGGCGCTCATGCCCTACACCGCGGGTGCCTTCCTGATGTTCGGCCTCGCCTCGCTCCCGGCCGGACGCTATGGCGACCTCTGGGGCCGGCGCGCCATGATGCTGGTCTTCTACTTCGGCCTCGGCGCATCACTCATCGCAGTCGCGCTCACGCAGAACGAGCGGCAGATGGGCATCGCACTCACGATCATGGGCGCCTTCTCGGCCATCTACCATCCAGTGGGCATCCCGATGCTGATCCAGCACGCGCGCAAGGTGGGGACGACCATCGGCATCAACGGTCTCGCGGGCAACCTGGGTATTGCCTTCGCCGCCTTGCTCACCGGCTTCCTCGTGAAGTACGCAGGATGGCGCGCGGCGTTCGCCGTGCCCGGGCTCGTCTCGATCGCCCTCGGGCTCTGGTTCTGGGCCATCACGGCTCCAGAGCCCACCGCCCCCGGCAAGCGCGGCGGGCGACGCCTGTCGATCGACCGGGCGGCCGCCGTCCGCATCTTCGCGGTGCTCACCTGCACGACGACACTCGGCAGCATCTTGTTCAATTTCACGACCAACGGCAACGCCGAACTGCTGCGCGAGCGGTTCGCCGCAGTGACGTCCGACCCGGCAACACTCGGGCTGGCGCTCGCCGGCATCTATGCCGTGGCCTCACTCGCGCAAGTCATCGTGGGGCAGTTGATCGACCGCTATCCGATCAAGGCGATCTTCCTGCCGATCGTCGCCGGGCAAGTGCTCGCCTTCCTGCTCGCGGCCCAGGCCCAGGGCTGGTGGTTCTACGTCTACGCCACCGCCTTCATGACCTTCGTCTTCGGTGCGATTCCCTTCACCGACGCGATCATCGCCCGCTTCGTGGATGACAGCATGCGCTCGCGCGTGGCCGGATTGCGTCTCGCCGTGAGCTTCGGCCTCTCTTCGCTGGCGGTTGCACTGCTCGGCCCGTTCGTCAAGGCAAGCGGCTTCGCCACCCTGATCCTCACCATGGCGGCCATGGCTGCACTCACGTTGGTCGCGGTGGCGTTTCTGCCCCGGCGCGACCCGGAGCCGATCGCCGCCTAATGCTCCGCGCCTTCAACGCGAGGCATCGCGCATGACCCGCCGCCAGAAGAAGACCTCTAGCACGATGCCGAGGATGACCAAAAAGACGGTGCCCTTTCGGTAACCGACGACGTAGCACACCGCGGCGAGGACGACAAGCGCGAGCGGTACGCCCCATCGAGCAGTGAAGCGCCCGGCCAGCCAGGCGCCGCTCCGGCGGGTGGGTTTCGTGCTCACGGGTCGACCGTCCTGCCGATCACTTCTGGGCCTTGATGACCGAGGTTGCCGCCGTGACGAGGGCGGCCACGTCGGTCAGGTTCTGTGGTACGACGATGGTGTTACCTTGCTTGGCGATCGCGCTGAAGGCCGCCACATACTGCTCGGCGACCTTGAGGTTGACGGCCTGAAGGCCACCCTGAGACTCGATCGCCGCTGCAATCTTCCGGATCGCCTCGGCGCTGGCGTCGGCTTTGGCAAGAATTGCTGCCGCCTCGCCCTGGGCTTGGTTGATCTCGGAGATCTTGTCTCCTTCGGACTTGGCGATCGCCGCCTCCTTCTGGCCCATGGCGATGTTGATCTGCTCCTGCTTGCGGCCCTCGGAGGCAGCAATCAGGGCGCGCTTCTCGCGCTCGGCCGTGATCTGCTGCTGCATAGCGTGCAGGATTTCCTTCGGTGGGGTCAGGTCCTTGATCTCATAGCGCAGCACTTTCACGCCCCAGTTCATGGCTGCTTCATCGAGCGCGCTGACCACTGCGTGGTTGATCATTTCGCGCTCTTCGAAGGTCTTGTCGAGTTCGAGGCGTCCGATCACGCTTCGAAGCGTCGTCTGTGCGAGCTGCGTGATCGCCATGATGTAGTTCGACGAGCCGTAGGTCGCGAGCTTCGGGTCGGTTACCTGGTAATACAGGATGCCGTCGACCTGCAGTTGGGTGTTGTCGCGCGTGATGCAGACCTGGCTCGGCACGTCGAGCGGCACCTCGCGAAGGTCATGCTTGGCCGAGATGCGGTCGATGAACGGGATCGTGAAGCGCAGCCCGGGCTCGAGCACAGCGTGGAATCGCCCGAGTCGCTCGATCACGAAGGCGCGTTGCTGCGGCACCACGCGGATCGACTTGATCACGAAGATGATCCCGACGACGAAGATCGCGAGAGGAACGAGCGAAGAAAAGATGCTGCTCAACATGGCTTGAATCCTTGCGGGGTCAGTGAGGGTGAGGCGAAATGGGCGGGTATCCAAGGATTCGATGCCGCCGGCATCTCGCGTCACGGCGGTGGACAGGGCATCGAGGGGCGACCAGCGAGTGGCGTCGTAGATCCACGCCATCACGATGATCGCCAAGAACAGAGAAACGAAGCGGCGGATCGTCCGATCGGTACGGCTCGGCCCGAGCACGCTGCCTTGGGCATTGCGCTCGACTGGGGGTGGAGGCGGCGGTGCCGCGCTCGGGTGCCGCATGCGCTCTGCTGGCGGTGGGGACGGCGGAGGCGGCGATGCCCCTCCGGAGGCCCCCTTGGGCTGCCCCGTGCTTGCCGTCGCCTGCTCGACTCGTCTCTTCAACTCGCGCTCCATCTTCGCCCCTGCTTGCTTGAGAAGCGCTTCGAGCGGATTGGTCGGCGGCTTGCCGGAGAAGCTCATGCGATCGGTGCGTTAGGTGCGTTAGATGCGTTAGGTCCAGTGGGGAGGCGACCCCGGCTACTGGGGAATCGGTCCCAGGACGAGTTGCGTGCCGCGCATGGCGACGATGATCATCAGGTCGCGACGCGGGGTTGCATCACTCTCGGCCACGGCGTCCCATTGGGCTCCACGGTAGAAGACGCGAGCCGTGCCGTCTTCGCGCCACTCCTGCACGCGAACGCGCTGCCCCACGTCGAGGTTGCTCGCGAGTTTCGGCGCCGCGCGGTATTTCTTCTTCCATTGGATCAGCCAGAGGGTGCCTGCGACCTCGACCGCTGCCGCCACGATCCACTGCCATGGCACGCCGCCGCCGGCATAAGCCACGGCGCCGCCGGCGATGCAGGCGACGGCGACCACGAGCAGAAAGAAGGTGCCGGTCAGCATTTCGACACCGACCAGGATCGCCGCTGCGATCCACCACCAGATGTAGAGCGCCATGATGCTTCTTACGTGCTTCGAGGAGTCGATCGAATCCACTGACATCATACGGTGTGGTTGGGCGCCAGAACAGGCGATTTCCCGTGCCTCGCCCTGTTGCCTCTCCCGTTCATCGCAACGGATGGGTCATGGTGCCCGGACCGGCGGCCCGGTGCAACGGGCAAGGCGCCTAAACTCCATATAATTCAAGGAGTTCGCGGACCTGCAGCGGGGTGAAGAACAACCTGCCCCGGCCGCACGACCGCAACATCCCAAACAGCAATCGACTCGCCCGACAGGGGCATCGCGCCCCGCGCCCCGGGCGAATGCAGTCCGCCTAACGTCTGCAATAAGTCAACCTTCAACGCATCTACTCAGCACATCATGCCGATCTACGAATACGCATGCCCCGACTGTGGCCATCACGGCGAGCACATGCAGAAACTCGCGGATGCGCCGATCGCCCAATGCCCGCGCTGCGGGAGCACGGCTTACGCGAAGAAGATTTCCGCCGCCGGCTTCGCCTTGAAGGGCTCGGGCTGGTACGTCACCGACTTCAAGGGGGGAAGTTCGTCCAACGGCAAGCCTGCCGGGAGCAGCGACACGGCTGCGGGCAGCGCCACCTCCGAAGCCGGCACGCCGTCAGCGGGGAAAGCCAGCGCGGACACCGCCGCGCCCACCTGCGGTGCCGGCGCCTGCCCGGCCTGCGCGGACTGACCCGCGCTCACAAGATTCGAACTTCGCGCATTCCCGGGGCATTGCTTGATCAAGAAGTACCTTCTCGCCGGCCTCCTGGTCTGGGCACCCCTCGGTGTGACGGTGTGGGTACTGCACCTTCTCGTCTCCACGCTGGATCAGACGATCTATCTCCTACCCCAGAACTGGCGGCCCAAGTGGGACGGCAAGGACATTCCAGGGTTTGGCATCCTGCTCGCCTTCGCGATCCTATTCATCACCGGCGCAGTTGCGAGCAATGTTCTGGGCAAGCAGTTGGTCAAGGCGTGGGAGGCGATTGTGCATCGCATCCCCGTGGTGGGCGCGATCTACAAGTCGGTCAAGCAGATCAGCGACCCGGTGCTGTCGGACTCAGGGCAGGCGTTCAGCAAGGCCGTGCTGGTCGAGTTCCCGCATCCCGGCAGCCGTACCGTGGCCTTCCTGACCAATGAGGTGAGCGGAGAACTTGGCGCCCGCCTGGCCGAGCCGCATCTCTCGGTGTACGTCCCCACGACGCCGAACCCCACGTCGGGTTACATGCTTCTGCTGCCCCGCGAACGCGTTCATGAACTCGACATGACGGTCGAGCAGGCGCTCAAGTACGTGGTGTCGATGGGCGTGGCCTCACCCCCCGCGCCAACGGCCGGGGAACTGGCTCGCTGGGCAAGCGCGCCGAAACCGCCCGACCTGCCCAATCTGCCCAACAGCAACGGGTGACCAGGTCGGGCGGCGCCTGCGTCACGAACAGCCAGCCGCTTCGACCCGCAGGGTTCGGCCTGCGCTCGATGCCCCCGACTTCCCCTCCGCTCGCACCGCAGTCCCCACCGAGCAGCGCCCCCGGCCTGCGATGCCCTTCACTCCCAGAGATTCATCATGCGTACCACCTACACCGGCCTGATCGATACCGCCTATCTAGGGCAGACCGTCACCCTCATGGGCTGGGTGCACCGCCGTCGTGACCATGGCGGTGTGATCTTCGTTGATCTGCGCGACCGCGAGGGCATCGCGCAGATCGTCGTCGACCCGGACCGTCCAGACGCCTTCAAACTCGCCGAGACGCTGCGCAACGAATACTGCATCCGTGTGACGGGCGTCGTCCGGGCCCGACCCACGGGCACCGAGAACCGCGACATGGTCTCGGGGGCAATCGAGGTCTTCGCCCACGAAATCGAGATCTACAACGCATCGCTCACGCCGCCATTCATGATGGACGACGCATCGATCGGCGAGGAGACGCGGCTCAAGTACCGCTATCTCGACCTGCGTCGGCCGCAGATGGCGAAGAACCTACTCCTGCGAGCGCGTGTGGCCGCCGCAGCGCGTGAGTACCTGAACGGGCACGGCTTCGTCGACATCGAAACCCCCTTCCTCTACAAGAGCACGCCGGAGGGTGCACGCGAGTTCCTCGTGCCCTCGCGTATCCATGACGGTCAGTTCTACGCCCTGCCCCAGTCACCCCAACTCTTCAAGCAGCTCTTGATGGTTGCGGGCTTTGACCGCTACTACCAAATCGTGAAGTGCTTCCGTGACGAGGACCTGCGCGCGGATCGCCAGCCCGAGTTCACCCAGATCGACATCGAAACCTCATTTCTCGGTGAGCGCGAGGTACAGGACATCATGGAGGGGCTGGTCAAGCACCTGTGGAAGGCCGGGCTCGGCGTCGACCTGCCGGACTTCCCGCGCCTGCCGTACGCCGAAGCAATGGCGAAGTACGGCAGCGACAAGCCGGATCTGCGGGTGAAGCTCGCCTTCACCGAGCTGACCGACGTCATGAAGACCGTCGAGTTCAAGGTGTTCCGCGCTGCGGCAGATCTGAAGGACGGGCGCGTGGTCGGCCTGCGCGTACCCGGTGGGGCCAAACTCTCGCGCAAGGAGATCGATGACTACACCGCGTTCGTCGCGATCTATGGCGCGAAGGGTCTCGCGTGGATCAAGGTCAACGACGTGTCGAAACTCAACGAGGAAGGCCTGCAGAGCCCGATCGTCAAGTTCCTGCCGCAGGACGTGCTCAAGACCATCATCGAGCGGAGCGGCGCTGCCAACGGCGACATCCTGTTCTTCGGGGCGGACCGCGCCAAGGTGGTCAATGATGCGATCGGGGCCCTGCGCACGAAGATCGGTCACGAGCACGGTGCGGCGCTTGGCTTCTTCGAGCCGGGCTTCAAGCCGGTCTGGGTGGTGGACTTCCCCGCCTACGAGTATGACGAGGAAAACAAGCGCTACGTGGCCGCGCACCATCCGTTCACCTCGCCCAAGGATGAGCACTGGGCGCTCCTCGACACCGACCCTTCGAAGGTGCTCGCCAAGGCCTACGATGTGGCGATGAACGGCTGGGAAATCGGCGGCGGTTCCGTCCGCATCCACCGGCCCGACCTTCAGGCCAAGCAGTTCGCCACCCTGGGCATCGGCGAGGAGGAGCAGCGGGCGAAGTTTGGCTTCCTGCTCGATGCCCTGCGCTACGGCGCACCGCCGCACGCGGGCATCGCCTTCGGGCTCGATCGCATCGTCACGCTCATGTGTGGCGCCGATTCGATTCGTGACGTGATCGCCTTCCCGAAGACACAGCGCGGTCAGGACCTGATGGTCGACGCGCCGACGCCGGTCACAGAGAAGCAGTTGCGGGAACTCCACATCCGCCTGCGCAATCCGCAGGGCTGAGTGTCGCGCAGGACAAGCGACCGGCCGTGCCGAGCCGCCACCGGCAGCTCAGTCGGCCACCGCCCGCGCCACCGCCACAGCCACCGGTCGCCCGGGCACATTGACCAGCACGCGAACCACGCCCTCGGGCCGCTGGACGATGACAAGCCATTGCCCGTTGCCTGCAATGAGCGCAGTACGTGGCCCGCCGGAGAGCGATTCACGCTTGCGCCCGGCGACTTCCTCACCGGCGGACGCGAGCAGTTCGAAGTAACCTTCGAGCGTGCGCGCCACTGGATTGGCTACGAACGCCTGACGATTGAAGTGCCGCAGGCTCACGACCGCATTGCCCGAAGTGCCCGATCGGCTGAAGCTGCACTCGGTGACCCCAGGCTCGCGCTCGATCGGGGCGGAGGCGGCAACCCGCGCGCCGATCGCAGCGGACACCGCCTGTTCGGTCGCGATCTCGGCGCAGGGCAGCGGACCGGCCGAGGCTCGCGTCAACCCGGCTGCCAGCAGGAGCGGTGCGAAAAGGGGTGAGCCAAAGCGTGAGCGGTTCTGCACGTGCACTCTCTCTCGGGGTCTTGCGACACCTTGCCGAACGTGAGCGGCCGGGTCGTCGCCCGATCCACGCCGGGCAGGATTTGACCGAGCCCCCTGTCGGCAGCGTGTGACCCATCCCTCCGGGTATCGCAGCCGCCGGCGCGGGCGGACCGGTCGCGGGAAGCGTTTCTCGCAAACCCTGTGGCGCATTCCCGGACGAGATCCCACAATCTCGCGGTCATCATTCCAAGCACCCAAGGAGTCCCGCCACCATGGACCGCAGAAGTTTCGTCAAGGCCACGGGCGCCGTCGCGGCCAGTGCCATTGGCGCACCCGCGCTGGTTGGCTTTGCCCAACAGACCGTCACGCTCAAGTTCCACACCTTCATGGCACCCACCTCGAACGTGTGGCTCACCATGCACAAGGCGTGGATGGACAAGGTCGAAAAGGACTCGGGCGGTCGCATCAAGTTCGAGGGCTATCCGGCGATGCAATTGGGCGGCACACCGCCCCAGCTTTACGACCAGGCGCGTGATGGCGTGGCCGATATCGTCTGGACCTTGCCCGGAAACAATGCAGGACGATTTCCGCGCGTGGAGGTGTTCGAGCTCCCGTTCATGATGAACAACGCCGAGGCCACGTCGAAGGCGTATTGGGAGTACGTGCAGACCGTCGCGGCTGACGAGTTCAAGGATGTTCAGGTCATTGCCCTTCACGTCCACGGCCCAGGCATGTTCCACATGAAGGAAAAACTCATTCGGTCCGCGGGCGACCTCAAGGGCACCAAGGTCCGCGGGCCGACACGACAGATCACCAAGATGCTGCAGCTGCTCGGCTCGACGCCCGTAGGCATGCCGCTCCCGCAGATCCCCGATGCGCTCTCCAAGGGCGTCGTCGAGGGCTGCGTGATTCCTTGGGAGGTGGTGCCCTCAGTCAAGGTGCATGAGCTCACAAAGTTCCACAGCGAGTTCGCGCCCGAAGCCGGCGCGCTATACACGACGACCTTCGTCATGGGCATGAACCGCGCGAAGTATTCGAGCCTGCCGCCGGATTTGAAGGCGGTGATCGACCGCAACTCCGGTATGGAGGCCTCCGCCTTCCTTGGCCGCACGCAACAGGGCAACGACCCGCTCGGCCGCAAAGCCGCCACCGACCGCGGCAACACGATTCACACGATCGGCAAGGCCGAGGCCGACGAGTTCCGTCGACTCGTCCAGCCGATCTATCAGGAGTGGATCGACGACATGAACAAGCGCGGCTTCAATGGCAAGCAGCTGTTCGACACGGCTCGCGCGCTGATCGAAAAGCACGGCAAACGCGCCTGACGCCGCTGCTGCTCCGCGCGATGCGCCTGAAAAGCCGCCCCGGGCGGCTTTTTTGGTGGTAGTCCAGTGCCCCGGCGCCTGCGTGCCCCTGCCTCAACGCTGTGCCGCGTGCCCTGGGGTCGTCATCCGCAGGCTCTCGCCGGTCCCGCCGTTGGAGGACGTCTCCCGCGTGTCGGCAAGGCCAGGCCCAGACGTCAGATCCAGCGCGCGAATTTCGTCTATCGCGAAACCGGGGCGAGCGTGTGCGTTTCGTCCCTGGGTGTGCCAACATGCCGCGCGAACAGGCGCTGTCAACCGGACGATTCATGCAGGGCTGGATCCTCGAGAACATCGACAAAACCGGGGCGCTCGTGATGACTGCGATCACGCGCACGCCCTTCACGGTCGGCCGCGAGCCGGGCAACGCGCTCGTCATCGCCTCACCCCAGACCTCGCGCCACCACGCACGGCTGGATGAAGAGGTGGATGGACACCTGCGCCTCACCGACCTGAACAGCGGCAACGGCACCTTCGTGAACCGGCAGCAGGTGCACGGCTCGATCCTGCTCGCCGACGGCGACATCATCCATTTCGGGGCCGCCGAGTTCCGGTTCCGCAAGCTGGATGCCCATGCTTACGCGGGGGCGCTCAATCCCGCTGACGGGCGGACCGTGGTGGTCGACCGCATGCCGCCGCTGTCCGAACACTTCCTGCTCGAGGAGCGACCGTTTCGGGAAATGCTGCGCTTCGGCGATGTGACCGCACTCTTCCAGCCCATCGTGCAGATGCAGGGCGGTCAGCTGCATGCCTTCGAACTTCTGGGGCGCGGCAAGCACGCCAAGCTGCCCACGTCACCGATCGCACTGTTTCGTCTCGCGGCTCAGCTGGGCGGGGAGGTCGATCTCGCCGAGGCATTCCGCCGGGCTGGCTTCGCGCAGTTGGCGGCCGTCGCACCCGAAGCCACCGTGTTCTTGAATGCCCACCCGGCCGAACTCTTCACCGAGCGCTTCTACCGATCGCTCAGACTGTTGCGCGCCATGGTGCCCACGGCACGCCTCGTGGTCGAAGTGCATGAGACGGCCGTTGCACGGATCGAGGACATCCGCACCATGGCCGCCCGCCTCGCCGAGTTCGACGTGCGCTTCGCCTACGACGACTTCGGCGCCGGCCAGGCGAGGCTCAACGAACTCGCCGAAGTGCCGCCACACTACGTCAAGTTCGACATGGCTCTCGTGCGCGACATCCATCGTGCGCAGGAGCGAAAGCAGCAGCTCCTGGCCCAGCTGGTGCGGATCGTCCGGGACGTAGGCGCGCTGTCCCTGGCCGAGGGCGTCGAGACCGTCGAAGAAGCGACCTGCTGCCGCCAGATGGGTTTCGATCTCGTGCAGGGCTTTCTGACCGGGCATCCCCGGGCGATCGATGAACACTGGCCCTACACGGCCGACTACCGGGCCAGCGCGCTTGCCGGCACTCCAGGCACGGCCGCTGCGCCGTGAAACAATGGCGGGATGACCGAGTCCGTCTCTCCTGCGCCCACGCTCCCGGGCCCGTTGCCCCAGCACGCCGCATTGGTCGTTTCGACCCGCGGGGGTGCCATCGAAAATGTCCACTACGGGTCCTACGCGGTCGTCGACTCTGGGGGGCACCGCCTCGATGCCGCGGGCGATGTCGATTTCCCGGTGTTCACGCGCAGCGCGCTCAAGCCCTTACAGGCCGTGCCCCTCGTGGCGCATCCACGGTTTGCGCAGCTTGGGCTTACCCCAGCCGAAATCGCGCTGCTCTGCGCAAGCCACAACGGCGAGCCGCGACACGCCGACGCGGCGCGGGCCCTGCTCGCGCGCGCCGGACTGACCGAAGCCGCCCTCCAGTGCGGCGTGCATACACCCTACTGGTACGCGCACAACGATACCCGCCCCCCCGAGGGCACCCGGTGGAGTGCGCTTCACCACAACTGCTCGGGCAAGCACGCTGGCATGCTGCTCCTCGCCTGGCTCGAAGGCGCCGACCCCGCGCGCTACCTCGAGCGCGACCACCCGGTGCAGCGACAGATTGCCCAGGCCGTGGCCTACGCCGCGGGTGAGCCCGACGTGGAGACGATGACGTGGGGTACCGACGGCTGCTCGGCGCCGAACTACGCCCTTCCGCTCTCGGGCCTCGCCCGGGCGGCGGCGTGGCTGACCCGGCCCACGCCCGATCCGCGTTACGGCAACGCACCGCGGATCATCTTTGACGGCATGGCGAACCACCCCGAGATGGTCTCGGGCGAAGCTCGTCACGACCTCGACTTCGCGCTTGCCGGTGGAGGCGACTGGATTGCCAAGGTCGGTGCCGAGGGCGTGCAGATCGTGGCCTCGCGGCGGCACGGCGCAGCGGTTGCCGTGAAGATTGCCGACGGCAGCGCGAAGGCGCTTACGGTCGCCACCTGCGCCGTCCTCCGCCGACTGGGCTGGATCGACCCGGCCCGGGATGAGTATCTGGCCCGCTGGGCGGCCCTCCCGATCCGGTCGATCCGTGGCGTCGAGGTCGGGCGCGTGAGCGCGCTCGTTTGATGCGGATCGACTGCAGCAGCGTCCGAGCCGCCCGCCGGGTTGAACTCCAACCTACGCGGCTGGTCTGTACTCCAAACGGCCCACGGGGACGACCCGCCAAGGGCTGGGGGGCGCAGGCTCGAGATGACCAAAGACAGACCGGCGCGGTACGGCCATGAGTGACCGCGCGATCGACCAGGAACTCGTCGAGCGGGTGCAGGCCGGAGACCGCAAGGCCTTCGATCTGCTGGTCATCAAATACCAGCGCAAGGTGCAGCGACTCGTGTCCCGCTATATCCGCGACAGCGGCGAAGTCGACGACGTCACGCAGGAGACCTTCATCAAGGCCTACCGAGCGCTGGCCAACTTCCGGGGCGAGTCGGCGTTCTACACCTGGATCTACCGGATCGCGATCAACTGCGCCAAGAACTATCTGGCCAGTCCCGGACGCCGCATCGTGCCGGTGAGCGAGCTCGAGTCCGACGAAGACGATGATGCGGAATCTTTTGAACGCGCGTCCGGTCTACAGGATGTTGCAACCCCCGACGCCGAATACGCGAGCAAGCAGATCGCCGAGACGGTGAACCGGGCGATGGCGGCGCTACCCGAAGACTTGCGGACCGCCGTGACGTTGCGGGAAATCGAAGGATTGAGTTACGAAGAGATCGCAGAGGCGATGGATTGCCCGATCGGGACCGTGCGCAGTCGGATTTTCCGGGCGCGAGAGGCCATCGCCGCCGAACTGCGGCCGCTGTTGGGGACACGTGAAGACAGGAGATGGTAGGGATGGGCACACCACAGGCTGAGGCTGCCTTGGCACAGGCAACCGACAGCGACGAGATGCGGCTGCGCGAAGACATTTCGCGCTGGATGGATGGCGACTTGGGCGCCGATGAAGCGGATCGCGTGATCCGGCTCCTGGCCACTGACCGTGGTCAGGCCATCTGGGCCGAGATGCACATGGTCGGCGACTGTGTGCGGGGTCTCGACCTCGGCGCTTCGTCGCGTCAGGCAGCGCTCACCGCACGCATCTGCGCTGCGGTCGCCGAAGAGCCCGCGATCCTTGCACCCGCCCCCCGTCGCGAGCGCCTCGCCCGTGAGCGCACGATCACCGGGCTGCTCGACCGCCTGGGGCGTGGCGGCCGGGCGTGGGCCGCCGTGGCCTCCGTTGCCGCGGTCGGCCTGGTTTCCACGGCCGCGTGGCAGGGGTTGCGCAGTGACACCGTCGGCTCAAGCGGACTTGAAGCGGGTACCCCGGGCGGGCCAGGCGGCGCACGAACGCTCACCGCCGTCAGCGCCCCGGCGAACGTCCTCGCGGGCTCAGCCGTCGGCGGACAGACCGTTGCCGGCTCGAACATCGACTGGAACGCCCTGATGCGCGCCCACCAGGAGAGCGCCGACAGCACCAGCATCTATCCGGTGCGGCAGTATGTGCGGTCGGTAGCGAACCATCCAGCGGAGTGACGCAAGCCGTGCGAACCGTCGGTCTGGGCCGGGCGCCGTCCGCGCTCCTGCTTGCTTTGAGTGCTGCGCTCGCCGCCGGAGGCAGCCCTCCCACCACCGCGGCTCAAACCACGCCGCCCGCCTCATCGGCCCTCACGGCCGGGGTCCCGGTCGCTGCGGCTGGCGTCTCGCAGATGCTCGCCCAGGCGGCTCAGGCTGCTGCCACCCTCAACTACACAGGCACGATCCTCTATTCGCGTCGTGGGTCCGTGGAGACCTCGCGCATCGTCCACCTGTACGAAAACGGCGTGGAGATGGAGCGCATCGTCACGCTCGACGGTCCGCCCGTCGAGGTCGTCCGCGTCAATGACGAGCTGACCTGCTACCTGCCGGATTCACGCGTGAAGCGCATCGAGCCACGAACGGGGCGGCAGGGCTTCCCGTCGCTGCTGCCCCGCCAGCAGAGCACGCTGGCACAGCATTTCACGGTCCGAAAGCTCGAAATCGAGCGCGTCGCCGGCCACGAAGCCCAAGTCTGGATGTTCGAGCCGACGGACGAATTCCGCTTCTGGCACAAGCTCTGGACCGAGTTGAAGACTGGGCTCTGGTTGCGCGGACGGGTCATCGACGAGCGGGGGCAGACGATCGAGGAGATCACGTTCACCGATCTCACGATCGGTGGTCGGATCGACCGCGAGATGGTCAAGCCGACCTTGGCAAGCAAGATCGCACAGTGGCGCGTGGATCGCAGTGCCCCGAGCGCGGGCGTCCGCGGTGAATCGCCCTGGCTTGCACGGGGACTTCCAGCAGGTTTCGTCAAGGTGCGCGAGAGTGTCATGGGCAGCCTGCGCGGACACAGCGAGCCGGTCACGCACATCCTGTTTTCGGATGGCTTGACTTCCGTCTCGGTATACGCATCTTCGCTGGCACCGGGAGACGTGATCGCCGCGGGCGCATCCGTTCAAGGCACGCATCAGGTCTTCACCCGACAGGCGGGGGACGCCGTCGTGACTGCCTTTGGCGATGCGAGGCCTGCGGCGGTGCGCGCCATCGCGAACGCCGTGTCGCGCCGTTGACCCTCGAATCACCCTTCCGAACTTTCCGCCAATCTCCAACATGCTGCACATTGCTCCTCACCGTTGGTTCGCCGCGCTCCTGGGCGCGGCTACGCTCACTCTGCTCGTACCCGCGGCACCGGTCGCTGCCGCGCGTGACTTGCCGGATTTCGTTCGTCTCTACGAAGAGAACGCCCCGTCGGTGGTCTCCATCAGCGTCACCCAGACCGTCGGGCGACGCGGACCACGCGCCCAACGCGAAGACGGCACCCCGCCCGATCGCGAGGAGATGGAGGAATTCTTCCGCCGCTTCTTCGGGCCGGGCGGCCCCGGTCGCGATTCGCCTCGCCCCTTCCGTCGCCAGGGCGGTGGGTCGGGCTTCATCATCTCCTCCGACGGCTACATCGTCACCAATCATCACGTGGTCGATGAAGCCGACGAGGTCACCGTCCGGTTGACCGACAAGCGCGAGTTCAAGGCCAAGGTCGTCGGCAAGGACCAACGGACCGACATCGCGATCCTCAAGATCGACGCGACCGGTCTGCGCCCGGTCAAGATCGGCGATCCGAGCGCGCTCAAGATCGGAGAGTGGGTCGCCGCGATCGGTCAGCCGCTCGGCTTCGAGACCACGCTCACTACGGGAGTGGTGAGTGCCAAAGCCCGCGCCAGTCGCGGCGGTGACCGAACTGGCGATCTCGTCCCGTTCATTCAACACGACGCCGCAGTGAACCCCGGCAACTCGGGAGGCCCGCTCTTCAACAGCCGCGGCGAGGTGGTGGCGGTGAATTCGATGATCGCCACGTTCAGTGGCGGCTTCCAGGGCATCTCCTTTGCCATCCCGATCGATCTGGCGATGGACGTGGTGGGACAGCTGCGTGCCGGCGGCACCGTCCGGCGCGGCATGCTGGGCGTGAACATCGGGCCCGTCTCGCGCGATTTGGCCGAAGCCTTCGGCCTGCAGCGCAGCCAGGGCGCCATGGTTTCGAGCGTCAACAAGGGCAGTGCTGCGGAGAAGGCCGGTATTCGTCAGGGCGACATCATCCTCCGCTTCAATGACCGTGTCGTCGAGGATTCGAGCGACCTGCCACGCCTCGTGACGTCCGTGCGCCCGGGCACCCCGGCGAAGGTACAGGTGTGGCGCGACGGCAAGGCGCTCGATCTGAGCGTCACCCTCGACGAATGGACCGAGACGACGCCGGTCGCGGCTGCGAGCCCACGCCCGAGCGCGGGCGCTGCACCGGCCTCGGGCACCAAGATTGGCGCCCTCGGCCTCGAGCTGCGCGCCCCCGACGAGCGCGAGCGTACTGTGAGCAAGGTCGAAAAGGGCGGCGCTGTGGTGGCAGACATCGCCGACCGCGCAGGTCCGCGCAGCCTGATGGAGGGGGACATCGTGACCGCGGTCACCATCAAGGGCCGTACGACCACGATCGACTCACCGAGCCAACTTGCCGAGCTCATCGGTAAGGCAGGCAAGGGGACGACGGTTGCCTTCCGCGTGAAGCGCCCTGCGCCCCAGGCAGGCCAGTACGTGGATCTGTACGCGACCGAACGCCTGCCCGACTGATTGGCACGACGCTCTCGTAAAATCGAGGGTACTGACGCACCACGCGCCCGAGCGCCCCGACCGGAGCCCTGATCAGCGCTTCGCAGGGGTCGTGCCCGCATCGATCCGAAGGCGCGGCGCGACGTGAACCGTGGCGCGAACTCGGCGAGGAATCGCCCCGCCCCGCACGACGACCTCCAGCCGACAGGCGGCACGACAAAGGGCCCAACAAAGGGCACGACAAACGGCACAGAAACCGGAGTCGTGCCCTCGCGCGTTCATGCAGCACATCCGCAACTTCTCCATCATCGCGCACATCGATCACGGCAAGTCGACCCTGGCGGATCGTTTCATCCAGCGCTGCGGCGGTCTCTCCGAACGTGAGATGACCGAGCAGGTTCTCGACTCGATGGACCTCGAGAAGGAACGCGGCATCACGATCAAGGCGCAGACGGCGGCGCTCACCTACAGGGCGCGGGATGGTCAAACCTACAACCTGAACCTGATCGACACCCCGGGTCACGTGGACTTCAGCTACGAAGTCTCGCGTTCGCTGTCCGCCTGCGAGGGGGCGCTGCTCGTGGTTGATGCATCGCAGGGCGTGGAGGCGCAGACCGTCGCCAACTGCTACACCGCGATCGAGCTCGGGGTCGAGGTGGTGCCGGTATTGAACAAGATCGACCTGCCAAGCGCCGACCCCGAGCGGGTGAAGGCGGAAATCGAGGACGTCGTGGGCGTCGATGCCACGGACGCGGTGCCCTGCTCCGCCAAGACGGGTCAAGGCATCGATGACATTCTCGAGGCCGTGGTGGCCCGCATTCCGCCGCCCAAGGGCGATCCCGAGGCCCCGCTCAAGGCGCTGATCATCGACAGTTGGTTCGACAACTACGTCGGCGTGGTCATGCTCGTCCGGGTGGTCGACGGGACGATCCGGCCCAAGGACAAGCTCATGTTCATGGCCACGGGCCGCACGCATCTGTGCGAGCAGGTTGGCGTGTTCTCGCCACGCTCCACGCAGCGTGAGGCGCTCTCCGCTGGGCAAGTCGGCTTCGTGATCGCCGGCATCAAGGAGCTGGATGCCGCCAAGGTCGGCGACACCATCACGCATGCGCAGCGCCCGGCCGCCGAGCCGCTGTCCGGCTTCAAGGAAGTCAAGCCGCAGGTCTTTGCCGGGCTCTATCCGGTCGAGGCCAACCAGTACGAAGCGCTACGCGAGGCGCTCGAGAAGCTCAAACTCAACGACGCGTCGCTGCATTTCGAGCCAGAGGTCTCTCAGGCGCTCGGTTTCGGCTTCCGCTGCGGATTCCTCGGCCTCCTGCACATGGACGTGGTGCAGGAGCGCCTCGAACGCGAGTACGACATGGACCTCGTTACCACGGCCCCGACCGTGGTCTACCAGGTGGTCCTTCGCGATGGCACCGTTCTCGCCGTGGAGAACCCCGCCAAGCTGCCAGATCCCTCGAAGATCGAAGAGATCCGTGAGCCCATCATCCGCGCCACCATCCTCATGCCGCAGGACTACGTCGGCCCCGTGATGACCCTCTGCAACGAGAAGCGCGGCACCCAGGTCAACATGCAGTACATGGGTCGCCAGGTCATGCTGACCTACGATCTTCCGATGGCTGAGGTGGTGATGGACTTCTTCGACCGGCTGAAGAGCGTCTCGCGCGGTTACGCCTCGCTCGACTACGAGTTCCGCGAGTTCCGTCCGGCCGACGTGGTGAAGCTCGACATCCTCATCAACGGCGACCGCGTCGATGCCCTATCGGTGATGGTGCATCGCCAGCAGGCGCAGTACCGCGGCCGTCAGGTCGCGGCCAAGATGCGCGAGCTCATTCCGCGTCAGATGTACGACGTGGCCGTTCAAGCCGCGATCGGCTCGACGATCGTCGCACGCGAGAACGTCAAGGCCCTGCGCAAGGACGTGCTGGCCAAGTGCTACGGCGGAGACATCACGCGCAAGAAGAAGCTCCTCGAGAAGCAGAAGGAAGGCAAGAAGCGAATGAAGGCGGTGGGCTCGGTCGAGATTCCCCAGGAGGCCTTCCTGGCCATCCTTCAGACTGGCGAAAAGTGACCGCCCTCGCCACACGCTCCCCGGGGGCGGTGACGGGTCGCACCCCACTGCGCTTCATCCCGCGTCGCTTACGCTTGAACCGCACGCCGGCAAGAATGGACGGTATCCCCTGCCCGCAGGCCCGAACATGAAATATCTTCCCTCGCTCGCCCTCGCCGTCCTCGTCGCGCTTGCCATGCGCGGCGTGTTCACAGGAGCCCCTGTCAACTTTCCCCTGCTCCTGCTGCTTGCGGTGATCGTCTGTGGCGTGGCCTGGACCTGGGATCGGTTCTGGCTCGCGAAGACCCGCCCGGCTGGCGAGCTGGCCCATTGGGGCGTTGAAGTCCCGGCATCGATCTTCTGGGTGCTCCTGATCGTCTTCGTGCTCCGATCGTTCCTGGCCGAGCCGTTCCGCATCCCTTCGAGCTCCATGCGACCCGGTCTCGTGACGGGCGATTTCATCCTCGTGAACAAGTTCAGCTACGGACTCCGACTGCCAGTGCTCGACACCAAGGTGGTCGATCTCGGCCAGCCGGCGCGCGGCGATGTGGTCGTGTTCAAGGCACCGCACGAGCCGGACAAGGATTACATCAAGCGCGTCGTAGCGCTGCCGGGCGACACGCTCGTCTATAGGGACAAAAAGATCACGCTGAACGGCACGCCGGTCGAGCAGGTGCCGGAGGGCAGCTACAGCTACCTTGAACTGGGGCGCTTCATGACCTCGTTGCGGTTCGCAGAGGCGCTCGACGGCCGTCGCTTCTCGATCATCCAGGATGACGGCGCGCCGTCCTACCTGCCCTTGCAGCGCTCGGCCCAGAGCCCGGTCCCGGGCTGCGAGCTCTCCGATGTCGACAATAGCCTCGTGTGCAAAGTCCCTGCCGGTCACTACATGGTCATGGGGGACAACCGCGACAACAGCCTCGACAGCCGCTACTGGGGCTTCGTGCCCGACAGCCACCTCCGCGGCCGGGCGTTCTTCATCTGGTTCAACTGGGAAGACGTGTCGTCGTTTGCTTTCAAACGGGTTTTCCGCGGCATACAATGACTTTTGGGATGTCACGAGAAGCGCCAAGATCGATGCTGAAAAGCAAGGGCTCAACCCGTCCATGCGGGATCGAACGCCGGGCAGAGCGTGGGCTGTCCCTGGTGGGGTTTCTGATCCTCGGCAGTCTCGTGGCCTTCGTTCTCTTCACCGCGGCGCGCAGCATCCCGGCGTGGTCGGAATACTTCGCGATCAAGAAAGTGCTTCAGGCAACCGCGGATGAATTCACGGTCGCCGCGCAGCCCCCGGCTGTGCGCGCCGCCTTCGACCGCCGGGCACAGATCGACGACATCTCCTCGATCAAAGGCAACGACATCGAAGTGAGCAAGGTTGGCGGCAAGATCGTCCTGCGCGCCACCTACTCGAAGCAGGTGCCCGTGGCTGGCAACATGAGCCTGCTGTTCGAGTTCGACGCGACGGCAACCAGCAACAAGTAGCGCCCGTCCACGCCTCCCCGACGCCCATCCAACGCTCCAGGCTTGAGTCTCGAATCCGCCCTCGGTTACGTCTTCGTCGAGCCGCGCCACCTGCGCGAGGCGCTGACCCACCGCAGCTTCGGCCAACCCCATAACGAAAGGCTCGAGTTCATTGGCGACAGCGTGTTGAACTGCGTCATCGCCATCGCGCTGTTCGAACGCTTCCCCGATCTGCCCGAGGGACAACTCTCCCGGATGCGCGCGAACCTCGTGAGTCAACCCGCGCTGCATGCCCTCGCTGTGCGCCTGGATTTGCCGCAGCATCTGCGAATCGGCGAGGGTGAAGAAAAGAGCGGCGGCCGCGAACGGCCATCGATGCTCGCCGACGCGCTCGAGGCCGTCCTCGGCGCGATCGTCCTCGATGGCGGTTTCGAGGCTGCGCGGCGCGTCGTGCTCCGGCTGTACGAACAACGCCTCGCGAGCGTCAATCCGCGCGAAGGCGGCAAGGACCCGAAGACTCGACTGCAGGAGCACATGCAGGGCCGCCACCTCCCGCTGCCTACGTATCAGGTCGAGCGCGTCGATGGTGAGGCGCACGCGCAGATCTTCACCGTCCGGTGCAGCGTGCCTCAACTCGGACAGCACGGGATCGGCAGCGGCTCTTCGCGGCGCGCGGCAGAACAGCAGGCCGCAGATGCGGTTTTGAAACGCCTCGGACTCGGATGACGACCGACACCGAGCCCACGCCCATCGTGCGCCGCGTCGGACAGATCGCCGTCATCGGTCGTCCCAACGTCGGCAAGAGCACGCTGCTCAACCGCCTGGTCGGTGAGAAGGTTTCGATCACCTCGCGCAAGGCGCAGACGACGCGGCTTCCACTGCGCGGCATCCTCACTCGTGGCGACACTCAGTTCGTCTTCGTCGACACCCCGGGCTATCAGACCCGTCACGGCGGGGAACTCAACAGGCGACTCAATACGAGTGTCCGCCGCACACTCACCGAGGTGGACGTCGTGCTCTGGGTCTGGGATGCCTCGCGTCTGACCGACGCAGACCGCTCTGTGCTCGACCTGATCCCCCAAGGCGTGACCCTGATCGGGGTGCCCAACAAGGTCGACCTTCTGCGCGATGCCGAGAGGCGCGCGGGACTCGCGCAGAGCATCGACGGGCTTGCGAAGACCCGGCCCTTCGCTGCGTTCGTTCCCGTCTCGGCGACGAAGGGAACGCAGACCGATGCCCTGCTCGACGAAATCGCGCGCCACCTGCCCGAAGGCGAAGCCCTGTTCGATCCCGATGCGCTCACCGACCGGCCAGAGCGTGTGCTGGCCGCGGAGATGATCCGCGAGAAGGTCTTCCGTCTTACGGGCGACGAAATCCCTTACCGCGCAGCCGTCCTGATCGAGAAGTTCGAGCAGGAAGGCAACCTGCGGCGCATCTTTGCCGCGATCCTCGTGGACAAGGCTTCGCAGCGGCCACTGCTCATCGGCGCCGGCGGCGAGCGTCTCAAGCAGATCGGCACCGAGGCGCGTCAGGACATGGAGCGCCTGTTCGGCGGGCGCGTCTACCTCGAACTGTTCGTCAAGGTGAAGAGCGGCTGGTCGGAAAATGCGGCGGTGCTCCGAGACCTCGGCATCATTTGAGCGGCTCCGACACGACGGCCAAACACCGTGCCCACGAACGCCAAGCGCTCGCCGCCTGAACGCGGCTACGTCCTGCACAGTTACCCCTACAAGGAAACGAGTCTCATCGTGGACGTGTTCACGGTCGATCACGGCCGCATGGCGATGGTTGCCAAGGGGGCGAAGCGTCCTGGATCCGCGCTGCGCGGCGCGCTCCTCTCGCTGCAGCCGCTCGAGTTGATCTGGAGCGGGCGTGGCGAGGTCCGCACCCTGATCCAGGCTCAATGGCGCCCCGGACAATCCTGGCTCACGGGTCGTGCGCTGATGTGCGGCATGTATCTCAACGAACTCTTGATCAAGCTGCTGCCGCGCGAAGATCCGCATCCGAAGCTCTTCGAAGCCTACGCGGCGGCCCTGCTCACGCTCGGCGAACTGCCGCAAGGCAGCGACCAGAGTGCCGTGCTGCGAGAGTTCGAGGTAACGCTCCTCGCTGAGCTGGGCTACGGGCTCGAACTCGGCGTGGACGTCGTCACGGGCGAACCCGTGCATGCGGACCGTCTGTATCGCTACGACATGCTGCGCGGTCCGAGCGAGCGGGGCGCAGGCGAGACCGTTTCGGGTGCTGCGCTGCTCGCGCTTGCGAGCGGCCGCTTCGACACCCCTCGGATCGCAGCGGAAGCGCGCGAATTCGTGCAGCGCGTCATCGCCGCCCACCTCGAACGCCGCGCGCTCCGCTCGATCGATGTCCTCGCCGATCTGCGCGCGCTCAGCCAGCGACTCGATAGCCAATCGCCGAGGCGCCGCAGCACGTCGTGCACCTCGCCTACACCATGATCCACGGCGTCGGCACCGACATCGTCGCCATCGAGCGGATCGACGCCGCGTTCGCGCGCCACGGCGAGCGATTGCTCGACCGCCTGCTCTCGGCCATCGAACGCGCCGAGTTCGATCGTCTTCGGCCCGCAGCGCGCGCGGCCTGGCTCGCCAAACGCTGGGCCGCCAAGGAAGCCTTTGGCAAAGCCCTTGGCACGGGTGTGACGCCTCCATTCACCCTGAGTGCGATCGCCACAGGTCATACGGCGTCGGGACGCCCGTGCTTCGCGCTCTCATCCGACCTCGCGGCCGCCCTTCGCGCGCGAGGGGTCGGCCGGGTGAGCCTGAGTCTCGCCGACGAGCAGGCCTACGCGATCGCCTTCGTCGTGATGGAATGCGCGGATGAAACCGATGGCTGAAACGCCCCGCTTGCCCCTCGGCCCCGTGATGACCTCGATCGAAGGAACGAGCTTGAGCCCCGAGGATCGCGATGTCCTGCGCCATCCGCTCATCGGAGGCGTCATCCTGTTTGCGCGCAACTACGTCGATCGTGCGCAGCTCAGTGCCCTCACCGAGTCGATCCGGTCCCTGCGCGACCCGGAGCTCGTCATCGCGGTCGATCAGGAGGGTGGCCGCGTGCAGCGCTTCCGCGAAGGCTTCACCGAGATTCCTGCCATGCGTACCCTTGGCGACCTCTGGTCGGCCCACGCACCGACCGCCCGTGCGCGTGCCTTCGAACTCGGGGTGACGATCGCGCACGAGCTGGGTGAGGTCGGTGTGGATTTCAGCTTTGCTCCGGTCCTCGACCTCGACTATGGCGAGTCCGCCGTCATCGGTCACCGCGCGTTTCACCGTGATCCGATTGCGGTCGCCTCCCTGGCCACCGCCCTCATCCAGGGCCTGCGGGCGGAGGGCATGGCCTCGGTCGGCAAGCACTTCCCCGGCCACGGTTTCGTGAAGGGTGACACGCACTGGGAACAGCCAGAGGACCCGCGAGATCTCGCCGCGCTCGAGGCGGCGGATTTGATTCCGTTCCGCGAGACGATCGCAGCAGGACTCGACGGCGTGATGGCCGCGCACCTGCGTTTTCCGAAGATCGACCCGGGGCTGGCCGGCTTCTCGCCGTTCTGGCTCGCGGAGGTGCTGCGGAACCGCTTGAACTTCCGTGGCGTCATCTTCACCGATGATCTCGGCATGGTGGCCGCGCATGCGGTGGGGGATTGGGTCGCCCGGGCCGAGGCCGCCATTGCGGCGGGCGCCGACATCGTGCTCCCGTGCAACGACCGGCCGGGGCTCATTCAGCTGCTCGACCGCTGGAAACCCGCGCCCGAGCCGGGCCTCGCACTCAAATGGGAGAGGATGAGGAAGACGCCTGCCGGCGGCCGGGCCTGAGCGCCTGTCTATCGCTGGATCATGAACTCAGCCATTGCGGAAACGCTGAAAAGCCTGCCGACGCGCCCGGGCGTCTACCGCATGATCGGGCGTAATGCCGAAGGCGAGCCGATCGTGCTCTACGTCGGCAAGGCGAAAAATCTCAAGGCGCGCGTCTCGTCCTATTTCGTCAAGAGTGGTCACGGCCCGCGCATCGCCCGCATGGTGGCGCAGATCGAGGCGATCGAGACCACCGTCACCCGCTCCGAGGCCGAGGCACTTCTGCTCGAGAACAACCTCATCAAGGCGCTCGAGCCGCGCTACAACATCGTCTTCCGGGACGACAAGAGCTACCCCTACCTGTGCCTGACGCGCGAGCCGTATCCCCAGCTACGGTTCTTTCGCGGCAAACCCGACCGACGGCATCGCTACTTCGGTCCTTTCCCGAGCGCTGCGGCAGTGCGGGAAGGCATCCAGACCCTGCAGAAGGTCTTCCAGCTCCGCACCTGCGAGAACACGGTGTTCGCCCATCGTTCGCGTCCCTGCATGCTCGCCCAGATCGGCCGCTGCAGTGCGCCGTGCGTCGGCGCGGTCAGCGAGGGTGATTACGCACGGGATGTCACCCATGCCGAACGCTTTCTCGAGGGCCGGGCCGATGAAGTCACCCGCGATCTCGAAGCCGAGATGGAAGCGGCGGCGGCCGAGCTCGCCTTCGAGCGCGCGGCACGATTACGCGACAAGATCGCGCGGCTCAATCGACTGCAAAGCCGGCAGTTCGTGGCCTCGGCGCGCGACACCGACACCGACGTGATCGCGCTCGTGCAGGAAAACGGTCTCATCGCCATCAATGTCGTGATGATCCGCGGCGGGCAGCACGTCGGCGATCGCACGCACTTCCCGGCGAAGAACGCGCCATCCGAGCCCCTGCCCGAGGACGAGCTCGCCGAACTCCTCGAACGCTTCATCGCCCAGCATTACCTGGGCCGTGAAGTCCCCTCGCAAATCGTCTCGAGTCATCCTTTCGATGTCGAGGCCCTGACCGATGCACTCACACAGCAAGCGCGTCGCACCATCGAACTCACGGCAAATCCTTCGGGCATGCGCCGCGCCTGGCTCGACATGGCAAGCGAGAACGCACGGCTCGCGATCCTTGCGCGCCTGAGGCAGTCGGACACCGGGGCATCGCGGCTTCAGGCGCTGATCGACGCGCTCGGCCTTCCGGACCACGTGCGCCGCATCGAGTGCTTCGACATCTCGCACACACAGGGCGAAGCCACCGTGGCGAGTTGCATCGTCTTCGATCAGAACGCCCTGCAGCCCGCCCAGTACCGCAGCATGAACATCCGGAGCGTGGTCGACGGGGATGATTACGCGGCGATGCGGGAAGCATTGCGCCGTCGGGCTGCGCGGATTGCAGCCGAGGACGTTCCCCGCCCCGACCTCTGGATCATCGACGGCGGAGCGGGACAGGTCGCGGTCGCAGCCCAAGTGCTCGCCGAAGCCGGCCTGCATGACATCGCGCTCTTCGGCTCGGCCAAGGGGGCCGAGCGGCGCAAGGGCTTCGAGCAATTCATCTTTCCGGCCGACGAAACCGGACGGTCACCGCCGCCGGTTCGGCTCGCCTCGGATCACCCTGGACTGCACCTGGTCCAGCAGTTGCAGGACGAAGCGCACCGCTTTGCGATCACGGGCCACCGCGCCCGACGCGCCAAGGCACGCGAAGTCTCGCTGCTCGACGAGATCGACGGCATCGGCCCGCGCAAGAAAAGTGCGCTCCTCAAGCGCTTCGGCAGCGTGCGAGGCATCGCCGCGGCATCACTCGACGACCTGATGCAGGTGCCTGGCATCTCCCGCGAACTGGCCGAGCGGATCGATGCGGCATTGCACGGCGGGTGACCCGCCGCGGTGCGTCAGCCGCGCTTGAGCAGCCGATCGTGGATCACCATGCCAGCGAGCATGGTCAGCACAAAGATGATGACGGGGAGCGAACCGGTAGCTGCCACCGCGATCGCCGGGCCCGGGCAGAGCCCCGCGATACCCCAGCCTGCACCGAAGAGCACACCACCGAGGATCAGACGCCCATCGATCGTCGTGTTGTTGGGCAGCTGCATGGGTTCGCCGGTCAGGGAGGTCTTGCGACCCTTGGCGAGCATGAAGCCGACGACGCCGACTGCAATTGCGCCGCCCATCACGAGGGCGAGCGACGGATCCCAGTTCAAGAGGTCAAGAAAACCTTTGACCTTCATCGGGTTGGTCATGCCCGCAGCAATGAGACCCACGCCAAAGACGAGACCAGCGATGAGAGAAACGACGAAAGCCATGGTCAGCCTCCGATCGAGAGCAGGTGGCGGAGAACGAACACGGTGAGCATGCCCGCACCGATGAATGCAAGCACGTTCACGAGCGAACGCAGGGAAAAGCGCGACAGGCCGCAGACGCCGTGGCCCGACGTACAGCCATTGGCCATGCGCACACCGATGCCAACGAGCAGGCCGGCGAGGATCACGAGCGGGAGGCCAACGTCGGTTGCCGTGGGCGGCATCGGCGCAACGGCCATCCAGAGCCACGGCGCAATCACGAGGCCGAGGACGAAGCCCCAGCGGATACGGTCACCCGCAGTGGTGCCCTGAAGCAAGCCACCCAGGATGCCCGCGATGCCGGCGATGCGCCCCACACCGAGCGCATAGATGACGGCCGAAAGGCCGATGAGCAGCCCGCCGATCAGCGCGGCCGCGGGCGTGAATGATGCCCAGTCTATGGTCATGTTGTCGATCCTCCAGATGGTTGGTGAGTCAAAAAGTCGATTCGGGCGTCGCGAGCACGACCGACGTGGTAGGGGCGAAGCGCGGATCAGCCCGAAGCCGAGCGCTCCGGCACCCGGCAAAACAGATCGTGCAGCGTCTGCAGGAGCACGTGAACCGAGGGGGCTTCCACGCGGTAGTAGATGAATTTGCCCTCGCGGCGGGCTCGGATCAGCCCTTTCTCGCGCAGGATGGTCAACTGCTGCGACAGTGTCGGCTGCACGATGCCCGTCGCCGACTCGATGCGGCTCACGCAGGCCTCGCCTTCGGAAAGAAAACAGAGGATCAGCAGCCGGTCGGGATTCGCGAGCAGTTTGAGCAGCCCCGCCGCGGCCAGACACTGGTCCCGAAGGGGCGTGAGGTCGACCGCCCCGGCGACCGGGCCGCTGCTCGATTCGATGTCAGCAAGGGCATCAATCATGATCAAGGCTGCTCGTTACCGCGCCCGCACCGTCAGCAAAAGCCACACCATGAATGGCTCGCCAGCTGAGGCAGACACGCGCTTCGTTTGCGCTGCATCAACGATTGAAATCGTAGCACAATTTACAAACTTATAGTCTATACTTTTAAAAATTGTTGAGTGGAAACCGCCATGCCGGAACCGCGCATCCAGTCGTACTTCGACCCCGACACCTGGACCGTCACTCACATCGTCTCGTGCCCGATCACGCGCCGGGCCGCGGTCATCGACAGCGTGCTCGACTATGACCCGAAGTCGGGTCGCACCTCGACCGCGTCCGCGCAGAAGGTGCTCGACCATGTCAAGGCGAACGACCTGACCGTCGATTGGCACTTGGAGACCCACGCACACGCGGACCACTTCTCGGCGGCGCCCTGGCTCAAGGAGCGCCTGGGCGGCAAGATCGCCATTGGCGAGCACATCAAGACCGTGCAAAAGGTCTTCAGCGGCATCTTCAATGCCAAGGACATCGATGCCGAGGGGCGTCAGTTCGACGTGATGTTCAAGGATGGCGACACGTTCAACGTGGGCGAGATTCCCTTTCGCGTGATGCACACGCCCGGCCATACCCCAGCGTGCGTCGTGTATGTGACGGACGGCCACGCCTTCATCGGCGACACGCTGTTCATGCCAGACTACGGCACGGCGCGCTGCGACTTCCCTGGCGGCGATGCAGCCACGCTGTATCGCTCGATCCGCAAGCTGCTCTCGCTGCCCGGCGACACCAAGCTGCACCTCTGCCATGACTATCAGCCCGGCGGCCGGGAGCCGCGCTGGGTGACGACGGTCGACGAGCAGCGCCGTTCGAACATCCACGTCCACGACGGCATCACCGAAGAGGAGTTCGTCGCCATGCGGACCGCGCGCGACAAGACGCTCGCGATGCCGACGCTGATCCTGCCGTCGGTGCAGGTGAATGCCCGCGCCGGCCACTTTCCGCCGCCGGAGGACAACGGCGTGGCGTACCTGAAGATTCCGCTCAATGTGCTCTGATTCCGTGTCTGCTGCACGTCAACGCCCGAATCGCACCATCAGCGCGGTGCCGACGCACCTGATCGACCCCGAAGGCGATCACCTCGTCATCGCCCCGCAGATCCGGCCCGAGCACGTGGCCGAGATCGCGGCCGCCGGTTTCAAGACGCTCATCAACAATCGGCCCGACGGTGAGGAGGGCGGCATCGCCATGGCCGAGATCGAGCGCGAGGCCAAGAAACACGGTCTCACGTTCATCGCGCAGCCGGTGCTCTTCTCCAAGCTCACCGCCGAAGACGGAGCCGTCTTCGCACGCGCGCTCGATGAGTCGCCCGGGCCGATCTTTGCCTACTGCCGCACCGGGCGTCGTTGTGCGGCACTCTGGGCGCTTGCCCGCGCGCCAAAACGCGGCACCGAGACCGTGCTCCGCTTGTCGCGTGAAGCCGGCTGCGACCTCGAGGAACTGCGGCCGAGACTGCCGAAGTGAACGTCACCGCCCTCGATGCCCGGCCGGGGCGGGTCGGCAGCTACCTCAAGGGTCCGCTCGCGGACGATTGGGTCGCCGCCGCGATCGTGGTCATCCTCCTCGTCCCGCAAAGCATGGCCTATGCCCTGCTCGCTGGCTTGCCGCCCTCGGCAGGCGTGCTGGCAAGCCTCGCCCCGGTCGTGGTCTACGCGATGCTGGGCTCCTCGAGCACGCTCGCCGTTGGCCCGGTGGCGGTGCTCGCGATGATGACCGCCCAGGCCATCGCACCGGTCACGGCGGCACACGGCGTGAGCGCGGAACTCGCCGCCGTCGTGCTCGCGATCGAGGTGGCCGTCCTGCTCGGCCTCGCCGCGCTCTTTCGGCTCGAGGTGCTGGCGGCGCTGCTCTCCGCCCCGGTGTTGCACGGCTTCATCGCCGGTGCAGCGCTCGTGATCGCACTGGGCCAGACCCCGGCTCTGCTCGGCTTACCGATCCGCGGCAACACGCTCTGGGAGCTCGCAGGTGCAGCCGTCGAAGCGCCAAAGCTCACTCCGCACGCAGCGACCGCGATGGTCGGACTCGCTGCGCTTGCCGCGCTCTGGACGCTTCGCCGCTACGCTGCGCGCGGGCTCCGAGCGCTCGGGCTTGCGGCTCGTCCGGCGGCACTCCTCGGTCGTGCCGCCCCCATACTCGTCATCGCCGCGGCCGTCGGCTGGGTCGCGCTCGCCCCGGAACAGACCCAGGGCGTCGCGCTCGCAGGCAGCGTGGCGCTCTCGGCCGCTTGGCCGCCGCCCAATCCGCTCGACGCTGCCCGCGAGGTCTGGCTCGCGCTTCTGCCCAGCGCCGGACTCATCGCGCTCGTGGGTTATGTCGAAAGCCTCGCGGTCGCCGAATCACTCGGCCTGAAGCGCGGCGAGAAGATCTCACCACGGCGCGAACTGGTTGGCCTCTCGGGGGCCAATGTCGCCGCTGGCCTCACCGGCGGTTTTCCGGTCACCGGCGGCTTCGCCCGCTCGATCGTCAACTTCGATGCCGGCGCCCGCACCCGCATGGCCGGCGTCTGGACGGCGATCGGGCTGCTCGCGGCGAT
This sequence comes from uncultured Burkholderiales bacterium, assembly GCA_937944385.1. GTDB lineage: Bacteria > Pseudomonadota > Gammaproteobacteria > Burkholderiales > Casimicrobiaceae > Casimicrobium. Next base: position 35,443 of record CALDYQ010000008.1, read on the forward strand.
CTCGCTGATCGGCCCCTGGCTCGAGAAGCTGCCCAAGGCGGTGCTCGCAGCCACGATCATCATCGCCGTCCTCTCGCTCGTCGAGTCGCACCCGTTCAAGCAGGCGTGGCGCTGGTCGCGGGCCGAGTTTGGGCTCATGGTCACGGTGGCCGCCCTCACCATCCTCTTTGGCGTCGAGCCGGCGCTCGCGGTGGGGGTGGCCGGATCGGTCGCGCTTCTGCTCAAGCGCACCGCACGCCCACACTGGGCCGAGGTCGGGCGCGTGCCCGGCAGCGAGACCTTTCGCAACGTCAAGCGCTTCCCCGAGGTCGAGACCGTTCCCGGCGCGCTCGTCCTGCGTATCGATGAGAGTCTGGTCTTCGTCAATTCCCGCTGGCTGACCGACACGGTCACCGACGCCGCAGGCAAACGAGCGCCGCTCCGACACCTGGTGCTCATGATGTCCGGCGTCAATGACATCGACCTCTCGGGCATCGAGGCGCTCGAGCAACTCGCCGATGCGCTCGCTGCACGGGGCATCCAACTGCACCTCTCGGAGGTGAAAGGCCCGCTGCGCGATCGCCTTGCGCGCTTTGGCACCGACTGGCTCAGCGGCCGGATATTCGCAACGCAAATGGAAGCGCAGGCGGCGCTCGCGCAAAGCTGAACCGACCGGGGTGGCGCATCCTGAGGTTTGCTCTACGCTCTGGGTGGATGTAACCCGTGGAGCAACCCCGCGCGATGACCTCCGTCCCCGACTGGCTGCCAACTTTCGACCTGCGGGCCCCACCGGCGGGGTTCATCGCCGACCCCTACCCGTTCTACGCGGCACTCCGGACGCACGACCCCGTGCGGCGCATGCCCGACGGCAGCGTGCTGCTCACGCGCTACGAGGACTGTGTCGCGGTCTACAAGGATGCCGAGGCCTTCTCGTCGGACAAGCGGGCCGAGTTTTTGCCCAAGTACGGTCTGAGCCCGCTCTACGAGCATCACACGACGAGCCTCGTCTTCAATGACCCGCCCCTGCACACCCGCGTCCGGCGGCTGATCGTCGGTGCACTCTCCCCACGCGCCGTCGATGCGATGACGCCGGGGCTCGAGGCGCTCGTTGCCCGCTTGCTCGACCAGATCGAGGCCCGGACGCGCGCTGGCGAGCGGATCGATCTGATCGAGGACTACGCCGCGGCGATTCCGGTGGAGATCATCGGCAACCTGCTCGATGTTCCGTACGCCGAGCGTGGTCCGCTCCGCGCCTGGTCGCTCGCAATCCTGGGCGCGCTCGAGCCGGCACTCACTGCGGAACAACTCGAGCGCGGCAATCGCGCGGTGACCGAGTTTCTCGCCTACCTGCGTGATCTCGTCGCTCGCCGCCGCGCGGCCCCGGGCGACCCGGCGACCGATGTGCTCACGCGGTTGATCCAAGGCGAAGGTGAGGATCGGCTTACGGAGACCGAGCTCCTGCAGAACTGCATCTTCATCTTGAACGCCGGGCACGAGACCACGACCAACCTGATCGGCAATGCGCTCGCCCTTCTCTGCCAGTGGCCTGAGGCGCGTGCGCAACTCCTCGCACAGCCCGCACTCATCGCGCGTGCCGTCGAGGAATTCCTGCGCTTCGAATCGAGCAACCAACTGGGCAACCGCATCACGACCCGTGAAGTCACCGTCGGTGGCGTGACGCTCGCGCCGGAGACCCGCATCACGCTCGTGATCGGTGCAGCCAACCGCGACCCGGCGCAGTTCGAGGACCCCGACCGGCTCGACCTCGCACGCGCGCCCAACCGCCATCTCGCCTTCGCGACCGGCCCCCACCTGTGCGCGGGGCATGCGGTGGCTCGGCTCGAGGGCCGTGTTGCGATCGGACGGTTTCTCGAACGCTTCCCGCGGTACGCGATCGACTTCGCGCAGGCGGTGCGCGGCGGGCGGGTGCGGTTTCGAGGCTGGGCCCGGCTGCCGGCGTGCATCGATTGACCTCAGGCGTCGTCTTCGCCTGTCCCGCGCGGGCCGCCTTCAGCTGAGGGCAGCGCGAGGGCATACAGCAACGCTCAGCCCCGATAATCCACGTATGCAATTCACCACGGTCGACTCGCTGTCCGGGGTCGAGGCCGCTGCCTGGGACGATCTCCTGGCACGGTGCGGCGGAAACGTTTTCCTGAGCCACGCCTGGCTCTCCGCGCTCGAGGCCACCGGCGCTGTCGGCCGGCGCTCGGGCTGGCAGCCCTTTCATCTGCTCGCGCGTGAGGCGGGGCGCCTCGTCGGCGCGCTGCCGCTCTACCTCAAGCACCACTCCTACGGTGAATACGTGTTCGACTGGGCCTGGGCGGATGCCTACCGCAGGCATGGCCTCGACTACTACCCGAAGCTGGTTGCTGCGGTCCCCTTCACGCCCTGCCCTGGGCCCCGCCTGCTTGCGCTTTGCGACGAGGTCGCCGAGCCGCTGATCGAGGCCGCGCTCGCACTCGCACGAGAGCTTGGCGTCTCCTCGCTGCATGTGCTCTTTCCCACGCGCGAAGAAGCCGCCCGATGGGCCGCTCACGGGCTGCTCGAGCGTCAGGGCGTGCAGTTTCACTGGCAGAACCGGACGCCCTCGCCCTTTCGTGACTTCGACGACCTGCTCGCCGCGATGAGTCACGACAAGCGCAAGAAGATCCGTCAGGACCGTCGCTACGTCGCCGAGGCTGGCGTGCGCTTTCGCGTGCTGCGGGGCGCCGAGATCACGGCGGCTGACTGGGCGTTTTTCTTCAGCTGCTACGAGAACACCTATCGGGCTCATCTGTCCACCCCGTACCTGAATGTGGCCTTCTTCGAGCAGATCGGCGAGCGTTGCCACAACGCGCCCGTGCTGTTCATCGGCGAGCGAGACGGAGCACCCATCTGCGCCTCACTGACCATCGCGAGCGGCCGCACGCTCTACGGCCGCTACTGGGGCGCGCTCGAAACCGTACGCTCGCTGCATTTCGAGGCCTGCTATTACCAGCCGATCGCATGGGCCATCGCGCAGGGTTTCACGCGCTTCGAAGGCGGCGCACAGGGCATCCACAAACTTGCGCGCGGGCTCTTGCCGGTGGCTACACACTCGGCGCACTGGATTGCGGATGCGCGCTTTGCTTCGGCAATCGATGAATTTTGTGCCCGCGAGCGAATCGGGGTGGCGCACACGATTGACGAACTGGAAGAAGCCAATCCGTTCAAGACGGCGCCGTCCGCCGCCGCATGATCCGCTGCTTCTACAGCGATCATTTCGTCTTGCCGCTGCCGGACGGCCATCGCTTCCCGATGGCGAAGTACCGCCTGCTGCGCGAGCGGGTCGCCGCCTTCGCGCCCCACGCGCTCACCGAGGCCCCGCGCGCAACCGATGCCGAACTCCTGCTCGCGCATGATGCGGGCTACATCGCCAGGATGTCCGAAGGCGGTCTCTCGCGCGAAGAGATCCGGCTGATCGGCTTTCCCTGGAGCCCCGAGATGGCCGAGCGCGCGCGGCGCTCCACCGGGGCGACCATCGCCGCGCTCGAACACGCCATCACCACCGGCGGCTGCGGCATCAATCTCGCCGGCGGCACGCATCACGCCTTTCGCGACCACGGCGAAGGCTTTTGCTGCTACAACGACGCCGCAGTGGCCGCGCGCGTGGCGCTCGCACGACACGAAGGCATCGAGCGCACGCTCATCGTCGACCTCGATGTGCATCAAGGCAACGGCACGGCTGCGATCCTCGCCGGGGATGCACGCTGCTTCACCTTCTCGATGCACGGCGCGAAGAACTACCCCGTGCGCAAGGAAGCGAGCGACCTCGATCTCGAACTGCCCGATGGCACGGGCGATGCCGAATACCTCGCTCTGCTCTCGGAGCACCTGCCCGAGGTGATCGCTCGCTTTCGGCCCGACGCGCTCATCTATCTCGCAGGCGCCGACCCCTTCGTGGGCGATCGCCTTGGGCGTCTCGCGCTCAGCAAGGCCGCGCTCGCCGCCCGCGACCGCTTCGTGCTTGAAACGGCGCGCGATTGCGGCCTGCCGATTGCGCTTGCGATGGCCGGGGGCTACGCGCACGAAGTCGCCGACATCGTGGACATACACTTTGCCACGGTCCAAACCGCTTTCGAGGTCTTCACGTGAACACCGAAAACACGCTTGCTGGATTCGAACAGGATGTCGCAGGCCCCGTACTTTTGCTCGAGCGCGAGGGCGATCCACGCATCGTCACCTTGCGGCTCAACCGGCCGCAGGCATTGAATGCCCTCGACGATGCGATGATGTCCGCGCTCGTCGATGCCGTGCGCTTCGTCGTCGCCGACCCGCGCCGCCGGGTGCTCATCGTCGAAGGTGCGGGCAACCATTTCATGGCCGGCGGCGACATCAAGGGCTTCGCCAAGACGCTCGACCGAAGCGGTGAGGAACGTCGAGAACACTTTCTGGCCGCCATCCATCGCCTGCATGCTGCAATCGAACTCCTCCAGCGCGCGCCGATCATCACGCTGGCCAAGGTGCGCGGCGCCTGTGCGGGCTTTGGGCTCTCGCTCGCGATCGGCTGCGACCTCACGATCGCGGCTGAGGACGCCTACTTCGCCACCGCCTACAAGACCATCGGCCTCACGCCCGACGGCGGGCAGAGCTATTTCCTGCCGCGCATGCTCGGGCTCAAAAAAGCGCTCGAACTCACCCTGCTCTCTGATCGCATCTCCGCCGGCCGCGCGGTCACCATGGGGCTCGTCAACCGCATCGTCCCGCCCGAAGAACTCGACGGCACGGTCGACGCCCTCGCCCGCCAGATCGCCGCGAGCGCGCCGGCCGCGATGGCTGGTGCCAAGCGACTGCTCGTGACCTCGCTCGGCAAGACCCTCTCCGAGCAGCTCGCGGCCGAAGCCGAGAGCTTCGCCCACTGCGCCTCGACGGAGGACTTCGCCGAAGGCATCCGCGCCTTCATCGAGAAGCGGGAGGCGAGATTCGGCTGACCCATCGGCGAGGCGAGAGATGACCATTCCCGACTACCAGACGCTCATGCTCCCGCTGCTCACGGCGCTTCGAGATGGCAGC
>CALDYQ010000009.1 GCA_937944385.1 uncultured Burkholderiales bacterium
AGCGCGACCTCGCCGCCGCGCTGCGCGGCGGCGCGGCCGGCTACCTGCTGAAGTCGGCCGACAGCGACGAGCTCGCGCAGGCGATCGTGCGCGCCGTGCGCGGCGAAGCGAGCTTCAGCGCCCCGATCGCGGCCCGGCTCGCCGCCGCGTTCGCCGCCGGCTCGCCGCCCGGCGACGGCGACGCCGGCGAGGCGGCGCTCGCGGCGCTGTCGGCGCGCGAGCGCGAGATCCTCGAGCTGATCGCGCAGGGCCAGAGCAACAAGCAGATCGCGCGCGCGCTGTCGATCGCCGAGACGACGGTGAAGATCCACGTCCAGCACATCCTGCGCAAGCTCGGGCTGGCGTCGCGCCTGCAGGCGGCGATGCTGCTCGCCGGCCGGCGCTGAGGCCGGCGGCCGGCGCCGGCTCAGTGCGACATCAGCACCGGCACCGTCATCGACTGCAGCAGCGTGCGCGTGACGCCGCCGAGCGCGAGCTCCCAGGCCCGGCTGTGACCGTAGCCGCCCATCACGATCAGGTCGGCGTCGATGTCGGCGGCGTGCGACAGCAGCGCCTCGGCCACCGGGGCGTCGGGCGTCCACGGGCGGCGCATGCGCTCGCCGATCGACGGCTCGCGGCTGCGGCGCACCGTGGCCTGCGCGGTCACGCCGTGGCGCTGCAGGTGGGCGACGACGGCGGCGAGCGGGTCGGCCTCGGGCTCCTCGTCGAGCGGCGTCGACGCAGCGTAGGTGACGACTTCGACGTGCCGCGCGCGCACGAGCAGCGGCAGCGCGTCGCGCAGCGCCCGCGCGCTCTCGCGCTTGTCCGACCACGCGAGCAGCACGCGCTCGCCGCAGGTGGCCGCACCGCCGCCGATCGCCGCCCCCCACTCGACGTAGGGGACGAACAGCAGCGGGCAGCCGGCGCCCATCAGCAGCCGCGCGGCGAGCCCGGCGCCGTGCCCGTCGGGCTGCTTCGGGTCGTGCTGGCCGAGCACGATCAGGTCGGACGTGTGCGCCTCGCGCAGGAGCGCGTGCAGCGGCTCGCCGCGGCCGAGCTCGAGCGGGATCGGCGTGCCGGCCTGCCGTGCCGCGGCGGCGACCAGATCGGTGGCCACCTGCCGCCGCGCCTGCTCCGCCTCGAGCGTGAGCTGGGCGGCGATCGTCGACGCCTCGGGGGTCAGGTAGGCGCCGGGCTGCGCCGGCTCGACGGCGTACAGCGCCTGCAGCTGCGCCCCGTGAGTGGCGGCCAGCCCGGCGGCGAGCAGCGCCACCCGGTGCGAGCGCGGGCTGTCGTTGACGTGGACCAGAATGCGCCGGATCTCGCTCATCGCCTGCCTTCCTTGCGTCGTTCGTCGTGTCGCCCCGCGGACCGTCCGGCCGATGGTAGTCGCATCCGTGCCGGGGCCGGCAGCCGCGCCGCGGCGCGCGCCCGGCGATGACGGCCGAGGCACCGCTGCCGCCACGGGCGCCGCCGACGGCGTGGCACGCGCTGGACGCCACCGCCGTCGTCGAGCGCCTGGCCACCGACGCCGAGCGCGGCCTGAGCGCGGCCGAGGCGGCGCGGCGCCTGGCTGCCCACGGCCCGAACGCGCTGCGCGAGCCGCCGCGCCGCCGGGCGTGGGCGATCTTCGCGCGCCAGTTCCACAGCCCGCTGATCGCGATCCTGTTCGTCGCCGCCGCGCTCGCGCTGGCGCTCGGCCACCTCGGCGACGCCGGCGTGATCGTCGTCGTCGTGGTCGTCAACGCGCCGATCGGCGCGTTCCAGGAAGGGCGCGCCGAGCGCTCGATGGCCGCGCTGCGGCGGCTGGCCGAGCTGCAGGCGCGCGTCGTGCGCGACGGCGTCGAGCAGGCGCTGCCGGCGCGCGAGCTGGTGCCCGGTGACCTGCTGGTGATCGTCGCCGGCGACGCGATCGGCGCCGACGCGCGCCTGCTCGAGGTGCAGCAGCTGCAGGTCGCCGAGGCGGCGCTGACCGGCGAGTCGGCGCCGGTGGCCAAGCTCGCCGCTGCGCAGCCCGAGGCCACCGGGCTGGCGGACCGGCACGCGATGGTCCACGCCGGCACGCACGCGACGGCCGGGCGCGCGCGCGCCGTCGTCGTGGCCACCGGCGACGCCACCGAGGTCGGCCGCATCGCGGCGCTGACGGCGCACGCCGTCGAGCCGCCGACGCCGCTGGAGCGCCGCATCGCCCGGTTCGGGCGCTGGCTCGTCGGCGCCGCGCTCGCGCTGTTCGCGCTCATCGTCGCCCTCGGCCTGCTGCGCGAGGTGCCGCTGGCGGACCTGCTGATGGTCGCGATCAGCCAGATGGTGTCGATGGTGCCCGAGGGGCTGCCGGTGGCGATGACGATCGCCCTCGCGGTGGGCATGCAGCGCATGGCCGCGCGCGGCGCGATCGTGCGGCGGCTGTCGGCCGTCGAGACGCTCGGCTCGACGACGGTGATCTGCACCGACAAGACGGGTACGCTGACGCGCAACGAGATGACGGCCAGCGCGCTGTGGCTGCCGCCTCGGGCCGACGGCGGGCGGCTGGTCGAGGTCGGTGGCAGCGGCTTCGCCCCGCGGGGCGCGTTCGGCGTCGATCCGGCCGATCCGGCGCTGCAGGCCCTGCTGCGCGCCGCCGCGCTGTGCAACGACGCGCAGTTCGCGGCCGGCGCCGACGGCGCGCCGCGCGTGGCCGGCGACCCGACCGAGGTCGCGCTGCTGGTGCTGGCGGCCAAGGCCGGCATCGACGTCGCCGCGCTGCGCGCGCAGGCGCCGCGCGAGGCCGAGCTGCCGTTCGACTCGACGGCCAAGCTGATGGCCACGCGCCACCGCGAAAGCGCGAGCGCGCCGCGCGTGGTCTTCGTGAAGGGTGCGCCCGAGGCGGTGCTGCGGCTATGCAGCGCCGACGGCCCCGACGTGCGGCACGCCGCGCGCGCGAGCGCCGAAGCGATGGCCGCGCGTGCGCTGCGCGTGCTGGCGGTGGCGCGCGTCGACGACGACCCGCTCGATGCGGCCGACGGCTTCGACGCGCTGGCCGGCCGCGCCCACCTGCTCGGCCTGATCGGCGAGATCGACCCGCCGCGCGACGAGGCCGGCCCGGCGGTGGCGGCCTGCCGCGGCGCCGGCATCCGGCCGGTGATGGTCACCGGCGACCACAAACTCACGGGCCTTGCGATCGCGCGCCGGCTCGGCATCGCGCGCGACGGCGACCTCGCGCTTTCCGGCGAGGAGCTCGAGCGGCTCAACGAGGCCGAACTCGCCGCCGTGCTCGACCGCGTGGCCGTGTTCGCGCGCGTGCAGCCGGCGCAGAAGCTGCGCATCGTCGAAGCCCTGCAGGCGCGCGGCGAGACGGTGGCGATGACGGGCGACGGCGTCAACGACGCGCCGGCGCTCGCGCGCGCCGACGTCGGCGTGGCGATGGGCGTCACCGGCACCGAGGTCGCCAAGAGCGCGGCCAAGATCGTGATCACCGACGACAACTTCGCCACCATCGTCGGCGCCGTCGAGCAGGGGCGCGTCGTCTACGCGAACCTGAAGAAGGTCATCCTCTACCTGTTCGCGACCTCGGTCGACGAAGTCGTCGTGCTCGTGCTCGCGCTGCTCGGCGGCTATCCGCTGCCGCTGCAGGCGGTGCAGATCCTGTGGATCAACATCGTCACCGAGGCGACGCTGACGGTGAACCTGGTGATGGAGCCGCCGCACGGCACCGCGATGCAGCGCCCGCCGGTGCCGCGCGACGACCGCCTCGTCGACCGCGCGATGCTCGGCCGCATCGTGCTGATGGCCGGAGCGGCCGTCGTAGCGACGTTCGGCTGGTTCGTCTGGCGGCTCGCGGGTGGCGCACCGATCGAGGTCGTGCGCACCGAGACGTTCACCGTGCTCGCGATGTGCCAGTGGTTCAACGTCGTCAACTGCCAGTCGGCCAAGCGCACCTCGCTGACCGGCGCGCTGCTGCGCAACCGCTGGCTGCTTGGCGGGCTGGCGCTGAGCGTCGCGCTGCAGGCGGCGGTGGTCTACACCGCGCCGATGAACGCGCTGTTCCACACCGTGCCGATCCCGGTCGCCGACCTGCTGCCGATGGTCGCCGCGGCCAGCCTGGCACTGTGGGCCGAGGAGGCACGCAAGCTCGTTCGGCGACGCCGGCGATGAAGCCCGGCCCGGCGAGGGGTTCATGAAACTGTCATGAGGCGCCGAGAACAATGCCAGCTTTGTCCCGATCCGATGGAGCCCTCGATGAAACGTCGTCTCTTCGTCACCGTCGCCTCCGCGGCCCTGCTGCCGGCGCTCGCTTTCGCGATGGACCCCCGCTACAAGGACGCCGACGGCGACCTCGTCGCCGACCCGCCGACCAACCCGGCCGAGTTCGTCGACCCGCCGGTGCTCGTGTTCTCGTACACGCCGGTCGAGGACCCGGCCGTCTACGCCAAGGTGTGGGACGGCTTCGTGCAGCACCTGGCCAAGGTCACCGGCAAGCGGGTGCAGTTCTTCCCGGTGCAGAGCAACGCGGCGCAGATCGAGGCGATGCGCGCCGGCCGCCTGCACGTGGCCGGGTTCAACACCGGCTCGAACCCGCTGGCCGTCGCCTGCGCCGGCTTCGTCCCGTTCGCGATGATGGCGAGCAAGGACGGGCGCTTCGGCTACGAGATGGAGATCATCACGTACCCGGGCAGCGGCATCGAGAAGATCGAGGACATCCGCGGCAAGAAACTCGCGTTCAGCGCCGAGACCTCCAACTCGGGCTACAAGGCGCCGGCCGCACTGTTGCGCGACCAGTACAAGATGGAAGCCGGCAAGGACTACACGCCGGTGTTCAGCGGCAAGCACGACAACACCATCCTCGGTGTCGCGAACAAGGACTACCCGGCCGGTGCGATCGCCAACTCGGTGAAGGTGCGGATGGAAGCGCGCGGCGCGGTCAAGCCCGAGCAGACCAGGGTGATCTACAAGTCGCAGACCTTCCCGACCACGGGCTACGGCCACGTCTACAACCTCAAGCCCGAGCTCGCGGCCAAGGTCAAGGAAGCGTTCTTCTCGTTCGACTGGGAGGGCTCGGAACTGGCCAAGGAGTTCAACAAGTCCGAGCCGCCGCAGGAAAAGTTCATGCCGATCACCTACAAGCAGTACTGGCAGGTCGTGCGCGACATCGACAAGGCGATGGGCGTGAGCTACGCCTGCAAGTGAGGCCCGCAGCGTGCTCGCGATCGAAGGGCTGACCAAGCGCTATTCGACCGGCGATCTGGCACTCAAAGGCGTAACGCTCACGGTAGCCGCGGGCGAAGTGTTGGGTCTCATCGGACCCTCGGGTGCTGGCAAGTCCACGCTCATTCGCTGCGTGAATAGATTGGTCGAACCGACCTCAGGAACGATTCGCCTCGACGGCGTCGACCTCGCTGCGCTGCGTGGCGCGCGATTGCGTGCCGCGCGCCGTCAGATCGGGATGATCTTTCAGGAATACGCCCTCGTGGAGCGGTTGACCGTCATGGAAAACCTGCTTTCTGGGCGTCTGGGTTACACCGGCTTTTGGGCGAGTTGGTTTCGCCGTTTTCCAGCCACCGACATCCTGCGGGCATATGAGTTACTCTCGCGCGTAGGGCTTGCTGGGATGGAGAACAAGCGCGCGGACGCCCTCTCCGGCGGACAACGCCAACGCGTGGGGATCGCGCGGGCACTCATGCAGGACCCAAAACTCCTATTAGTCGATGAGCCCACCGCCAGCCTCGATCCGAAAACTTCACGGCAGATCATGCGACTCATTCTCGACCTCTGCCGCGAACGTGGCTTAGCCGCGATCGTGAATATCCACGACGTCGTGCTGGCTACGGAATTCCTGCCCCGGATCGTCGGGTTGCGCGCTGGCGAGGTCGTGTTCGACGGTCCAGCCGCCGAGGTGGATCGGGCTGTATTGACCCGAATCTACGGCGACGAGGACTGGACAGCGATCACGCAACGGCTTGCGTCTCAGCGCGAACGCCGGGATCGAGATTTCGAAACCGAACTCGAAGCAGAAGCGGCATGAGCGCAGACTTGGCGGTTACTGCGGAGAGGCAGACAACCTGGCGGCGTCCGCCATTCATTTTGAATGCATGGCTTCGTTGGTCGTTGATCGTCGGAGCGTTCGCATACCTCGTGCTGGGAATCGGTTCGCTCGAAGTGAACTGGGCGCGGGTCGTCCAAGGTTTGGAGCGTGGTTATCTCTTCGTCAAGGCATTTCTTTCGCCAGACTTCGTTTCCCGCTGGGACGACATCCAACGCGGCTTCATCGAGAGCCTCACGATGACCGTCACCTCGACCGCTGTCGGCGTATTGCTGTCGATCCCTGTTGCCATCGGAGCAGCGACGAATCTCGCTCCGCGCTGGATCTATCTTTTCTGTCGGGGCTTCATCGCCATCTCTCGCACCCTCAACGAAATCATCGTTGCCATACTGTTGGTCGCGATGTTCGGTTTTGGGCCCTTCGCGGGTTTTCTGACCCTGACCTTTGCAACGATCGGGTTCATGGCGAAGCTGCTCGCCGAGGATATCGAGGAGATCGACCCCGATCAGCTTGACGCACTGCGTGCCACGGGCGCGACCTTCTGGCAAGGGCTCGACTTCGGCGTCCTCACCCAGGTCTTGCCACGTCTCATCGGGCTGTCGATGTACCGGCTCGACATCAATTTCCGTGAGTCTGCGGTCATCGGGATCGTCGGTGCCGGTGGCGTTGGCGACACACTCAACACCGCAATGGACCGCTATGAGTACGGCTCGGCCGCGGCGGTCATTCTGGTCATCATTACCATCGTCATGGTGGCGGAGTACACCTCCGGTCTGCTCAGGAAACGCATCCAATGACCACTGCGACGACCGAGCACGCAGCGCCGGCGCAATGGCGTAGACGTGCGCCACGAACAGAGCTTCTGGTCTTCGGGGCATGGGTATTTGCGCTTGCGTTCGTCAGCTGGTGCTTCCAGGTCATGACGGCCGAAACCATCTGGTCGTTCGTGACGGACGCGCCCAAACAGGCCGCCGACATCGGCGGCCGTATGATTCCCCCGGACTGGGGCTTTACCCGCGAACTGCTCTGGCCTCTCTGGGAGACGCTCAACATCGCCACCTTGGGCACGCTGATCGGCATTGTGATCGCAACACCGGTCGCCTTTCTCGCAGCCCGGAACACAACGCCAAGCGCGCTCTTCGTTCGACCGATCGCGCTTCTCATCATCGTAGCGTCGCGCTCGATCAACTCACTGATCTGGGCACTCCTTCTCGTCGCCATTGTCGGACCGGGTCCTCTGGCCGGAGTCTTCGCCATCGCGCTTCGCTCGATTGGGTTCATCGGCAAGCTGCTCTACGAGGCCATCGAGGAGATTGACGAGACACAGGTCGAAGCGATCGATTCGACCGGCGCCGCTCCGGCGCAGGTGATGGCCTATGGCATCGTGCCGCAGGTGGCACCAACGCTCGCCGGGATCAGCGTATTCCGCTGGGATATCAATATCCGTGAATCGACCGTCCTCGGCCTCGTTGGCGCTGGAGGCATTGGCGTCAAACTCGAAGCCGCGCTCTCCGTACTCGCATGGCCAAAGGTCACGATGCTTCTGATCGTGATCCTCGCGACGGTTGTGGTCAGCGAGTGGATCTCGGCCAGGGTTCGCCAGAAGCTGCTCTGAAGAGTTTGTCGACAGGCGGCCTTGCTCGGCGAACGCGCACGGCATATGGCCTGGCGCTCCGAGCCGGCGGACGGTCACAAGAACGGGCGTAGCCCTACCGTAGATCAGACTGCGCTGGGGACAACCCCATCCGCAGTCTCCCTGAGAAGTCGCCTCAGTGGTGTTGCTACTATCCAGAGGCTCTGGCTAATCAAGCGCCCATTGCATCAAAGGAGGACTTTATGGCGATTACCCGCCGCGACATGCTCGCGCTCACGGCCACTGCGGCCGCCGCCCCCACGAGTCTGCTCTCTGGCCCTGCGGCCGCGCAGCAGCAGTTCATCAACGTGTTGACCGGAGGCCAGGCGGGCGTGTACTACCCGCTCGGAGTGGCGCTCTCGCAGATCTTCGCCAAGGAAATCCCGAACGTCCGGTCGACTGCACAGGTCACCCGGGCCTCGGTCGAGAACCTGAACCTGCTGCAACAAGGCCGTGGCGAACTCGCCTTCACGCTCGCCGATGCGCTCTCCGATGCGTGGAGGGGCAACACGGATGCCGGGTTCAACCAGAAACTCGACAAGCTGCGCGCAGTGTCGGCCACGTACGACAACTACATCCAAATCGTTGCCAATGCGGACAGCGGCATCCGCACGCTCGCCGATCTGAAGGGCAAGCGCCTGTCGGTGGGTGCGGCGCGTTCAGGGACCGAACTCAACGCTCGCGAGGTGCTGAAGGCCGCCGGGCTCAAATACTCGGACCTCGCAAAGGTGGAGTATCTTCCCTTCGCCGAGTCGGTCGAACTCATGAAAAACCGCCAGCTCGATGCCACGCTTCAGTCGGCGGGCTTGGGCGTGGCCTCGATTCGCGATCTCGCGACCGCGATCAAGATCAACGTGGTAGCCGTGCCGGCCGACGTCGTGACCAAGATCGGAGACCCGGCGTATCAGGCCTCCGTCATCCCGGCCAATACCTACACTGGACAGACGGCCGATGTGCCCACCGCGGCCGTACCGAACTTCCTCGTCACGCACAGTGGCGTGTCCGCAGACCTGGTCTACCAGATGACCAAGGCGATGTACTCGAACCTGGAGACGCTCTACGCCGCGCACAACGCCGCACGTGCGATCAAGCGCGAGAATGCGCTCAAAGGCGTGGGCATTCCGCTTCACCCCGGTGCCGAGCGCTACTACAAGGAAGTCGGCCTGCTCAAGTAATCGACGATTGACCGATAAGCAACACGAGGCCCGGTCGTCGTGGCTGGGCGTCTCGAAGCTGCGGCATTCCGAGATTCGAGGGGGGGTCGTTCATGTCAGGGACGTCAGACGGTGATCATCCGCCACGCGGCCCGGGCTTCTGGGTCGCGCTCGTGTTTTCTGCCTTTCAACTCTGGATGGCGGCGTTTCACCCGCTGTCGAGCCAGGTCATCCGCGGACTGCATGTGGCCTTCGTGCTGCTCCTGATCTTCCTGCTCTTCCCTCCGTTCAAGGACAGCCCACGCTGGGCAGGGCCTGGCCGCATTCTCGGGTGGGTGCTCGGGCTCGCGGGGTTCGCCACAGGTCTCTACCAGTGGGTCTTCGAAGCCGATCTCACCCAGCGCGCCGGTGACCTGACACCGGCTGACTGGGTGATCGGCATCACGGCTGTCGCCCTCGTCTTCGAAGCCGCACGCCGCGTGATGGGCCTGGGCCTGCCGATCATCTGCGCGATCTTCCTCGCCTATGCCCTGTTCGGCAATCACTTGCCAGGAATGCTCGCTCATCGAGGTTACGGGCTCGATCAGGTCGTCGCCCAACTCGGCTTTGGCACCGAGGGCATCTACGGCACGCCGACCTACGTCTCTTCCACCTTCATCTTCCTGTTCATCCTGTTCGGCGCCTTTCTCGAACAGGCCGGAATGATCAAGCTCTTCAACGACTTCGCGATGGGCACCGTCGGACACACCCGCGGCGGCCCCGCCAAGGTCTCGGTCGTGTCCTCCGGCATGATGGGCACGATCAATGGCTCGGGTGTAGCCAACGTGGTCACGACGGGCCAGTTCACGATCCCGCTCATGAAGCGCTTTGGCTACTCGCCAGCGTTCGCGGGCGGTGTGGAAGCCACCTCCAGCATGGGCGGCCAGATCATGCCGCCCGTGATGGGCGCGGTGGCCTTCATCATGGCCGAGACGATCAACGTGCCCTACGTGAAGATCGTGCAGGCTGCAGTGATCCCGGCCATTCTCTACTTCGTGACCGTATTCTGGATGGTGCATCTGGAGGCCGGCCGCAAGGGCCTTTCCGGCCTCGCCAAGGAGGACTGCCCGAACCCATGGACGGCTGTGCGTGAGCGCTGGTATCTGCTGCTGCCGCTCGCAGGGCTGGTCGCGCTCCTCTTTTCTGGCTTCACCCCGCTCTTCTCCGGCACCGTAGGCCTTGCCCTCACGGTGGTGCTGATCTTCGGTGCCGCGGTCGCTTCGGGGGTGCGCGGCACGGCGCTGCGGGTGCTCTTCTGGCTGCTGCTCGGCTTCGCCTGCGCTGGCTTCGTGCAGTTCGGCGTCATCGCCTTCGTCGCTACGATTGCCGTTCTGGTGACACTGTCGTTCTTCGTCCGCTCGGGCGGCGATACCCGGCGCCTCGCAGTCGATGCGCTCGTCAACGGCGCACGGCATGCGCTGCCGGTGGCGATTGCTTGCGCACTGGTCGGCGTCATCATCGGGGTCATCAACCTGACGGGCGTGGCCGCCGAGATGGGGGGCTACATCATCGGCATCGGCCGCAAGAGCCTGTTCCTCGCGCTCTTCCTGACCATGCTCACCTGCCTCGTCCTCGGCATGGGCATTCCAACGATCCCGAACTACATCATCACGAGCTCGCTCGCCGCCCCGGTTCTGCTCGAACTCGGAGTCCCCTTGATCGTCTCGCACATGTTCGTCTTCTACTTCGGCATCATGGCGGACCTGACCCCACCGGTCGCGCTGGCGGCCTTTGCTGCAGCGCCCATCGCACGGGAACGTGGCCTGCTCATCAGCATGCAGGCGCTCCGGGTGGCCATCGCGGGTTTCATCGTGCCTTACATGGCGGTCTACAGCCCGGCGCTCATGCTGCAGGGCGACAGTCCGCTTGCCACTGCCTACGTGGTGTTCAAGGCGCTCGTCGCCATCGGCCTGTGGGGAGCCGCGGCCATTGGCTACCTGTTCGCTCCGCTTCGCGCGTGGGAGCGTGTCTTCGCCTTTGCTGCGGCCAGCTCCCTCGTCGTCGCCCTGCCACTCACCGACGAGATCGGCCTTGGAGGCGCCCTGCTCTTCCTCGGCTGGCACCTGTGGCGAACGCGCGCCGCGCGAGCGCAGACGGCGTAAGGCAGCACGAGGGCGACATGCTGCCCGAGGCACTCGCGGCAACGGTCGGGCTCTGCCTCGCCGTGGCAACTCGCCCCGAGCACGCCTCTGCGAGCGAGCATTTTCTGGCCACGCTCCGATTCACGCTTGCCTGGACGCATTCCCGCGAACGGACCCGCTGGGAGGAGGATTACCGGATCACGCCGCCGGATCAGCGTGAAGCGTCGCCTCTCCTTCACTTGGTCGAATCACGCGTGAAGGGCTCCGGCGCCGGCGTCGATCCTGGGCCCACTGCCCGGCTCGAGAACGGGTGGTACCGGGATCGCGCTCGGCGAGCACCCTTGACGGAGCTCGTGCTTGCGCGCTCGGAGCACGTGGCCGATTACGAGCTCTGTGCGGGTGACACGCGTGAGCGGCTCGAATCACATTGCCTGCCACTCGCCAACTTTCTGCCGAAGTCAGACCCGGACGAAGCCGCGCAATCGGTTCGTCTCTCGCCGTGCCAACGCTGACGACGGTCTAATTCGGTGGAGACGATTCGATCACGCAGGACGAGATCGACCTCACCCGTTCGGTCGCGGCGGGAGACGCGCTCAAGGTTAGGGTCGCACGACGTGCCTCGCCGCCCGGACCCGCGATGTCTCGCTCGCCGCGGCAAGTGTCGATGCCGTCTGCACGTTGGCATGAGAGACGCCAGCCCGCGCGCTCGAACGGCGCACGCACGAATGCAAGCGGTTCATCCCAGCCTAGCACGAGCCGGTCGCGCGTCGCTGCCTGGTCGCCCGCGATGGCGGTGACCAAGAGCCCACGGATCGGTTGTGCGCGGACGAAACGGAATTGACCGCTCGGCACATCGCTCGGCGCGAATCGGCCCGAGACGATGACGTCGCCTGCCGTGGAGATGGCGTTCAGATCGAGCGCGGTCACTCTCCGAAGCGCCTCGGCGTCGGTGCAGGTGAGCGCTGGATCGAGGCCGAGCGTAAACCGACCCAAGCCGCCGGTTGCGGTGCAACTCGCGTACGCAGTAGCAAGCAACGCGCAACTCAGCGTCGCGCCGAGGAAACCAAGGAGACATTGACGGAACGAGACGGGACTCATGGCGTGATTATCGATCGGAAGTCACGCCGTGCGAATCGCCCCCCCCGGACACAACCGTCCCGCGCGCCCCGGCGGCACCCGCACAAACACTCATCGACGCTCGCACGGCGCGAAACTGGCGTCCACGAGGGGATTCGGTCACGTCCCGCAACCCCGGCGCGGTGGCGATTTTGCGCCTCGCCGACGCCTGTCTCATCCTCACGCGAGCCAAACCGTTGGCTCGCTTCGTGTCCGCCCCAAACAAAAAACGCCGCGTACGCGGCGTTTGTGAAACTGGCGTCCCCAAGGGGATTCGAACCCCTGTTACAACCGTGAAAGGGTCGTGTCCTAGGCCTCTAGACGATGGGGACCCGGACGCAGGGGACGCAATGACTTGATCTCCTGCAACTGTCTCTCTTGGTGGAGGTAAGCGGGATCGAACCGCTGACCTCTACAATGCCATTGTAGCGCTCTCCCAGCTGAGCTATACCCCCAGAGAGCTTCGCATTATAGCGTATATCGCAGCGGCGCGCACAAGTGCATTCGCAGTGAGGCGATGCGTCGCGAGAAGCCTCAATCGCGTAACGCCGTCACCTCGTGCGCAAGCCTCCTCCAAAGGTCGTCCGGCAGTTCATCTCGAAAGAAGATGCACCAGTGTGCAGCGTGATCTGTTCGTACCGCCATGTACAACGGCGTGAGAAATGCGCGAGTGCCGTTTCGGGCAAAGGCGACGATCGCAGCCCTGTTCGAGGTTGCTGCCCGTTGCTCGTCGCGCGCGGCCCGCGCGTGCGCAAGGCGCTCGAGGAGCGCCTTGGCCGCGGCTTCAAACCGCTGATCCTGAGGCGCACCCCGCAGCGTCTTGGTCCCTGCGCGAAGGACCGCGAACGCGGCCAACGTGAGCGCGAAGGCGGTCCACCCCGCGTGACTGACGGCAGCCAGCACCGCGCCCGCGACCAGCACGAGCGCCGTGACGGCGCGAGACGCAGCGCGCAATCTCACCCGGCGCGACGCTCGGGAGGCGCCTTGTCTGCCATGCGCGCGAGCATGAGCCAGGTGTCCACTGCAGCATCCGGGTTGAGCGAGAGTGACTCGATGCCGCGTTCGACCAACCAGGCCGCGAGGTCGGGGTGATCCGAGGGGCCCTGCCCGCAAATGCCCACATATCGGCCCTTGGCGCGACAGGCGTCGATCGCCATGCCGAGCATCTTCTTCACCGCAGGGTCACGCTCGTCGAACGTGGTCGCGATCGGGCCGCCGGAGTCGCGATCGACCGCGAGCGTGAGCTGTGTGAGGTCGTTCGAGCCGATCGAGAACCCATCGAAATATTCGAGAAACTCGTCGGCGAGCAATGCGTTCGAAGGAATCTCGCACATCATGATGAGCCGCAGACCGTTCTTGCCGCGTTCGAGACCATGCCGTGCCAGCGTATCGACCACGGCTTTCGCCTCCGCGATCGTGCGCACGAACGGGATCATGACCTCGACATTGGTGAGCCCCATTCGATCCCGAACGTAGCGCATGGCTTCACATTCGAGCGCGAAGCACTCCGCGAACTCCTCGGCGATGTAGCGTGAGGCGCCCCGGAAGCCGAGCATCGGATTCTCTTCGTGCGGCTCGTAGCGTTCGCCGCCGAGCAGATTCGCGTACTCGTTCGACTTGAAGTCACTCATGCGCACGATGACCGGGCGCGGCGCGAATGCCGCGCCGATCGTGGCGATGCCCTCGGCCAGGCGCTTGACGAAGTAGTCGCGCGGCGAAGCGTAGCCCGCGATCTTCGCTGCCACCTTCGACTTGAGATCCTCTGGCAACTGGTCGAACTCGAGCAAGGCCTTCGGATGGACGCCGATCTGACGGTTGATGATGAATTCGAGGCGCGCGAGACCGACGCCGTGATTGGGCACCTGCGAGAACTCGAAGGCGAGATCCGGGTTGGCGACGTTGAGCATGACTTTGGTCGGCGCAGGCGGCATCTGGTCGAGCGCAACCTCGGTGCGCTCGAAATCAATCTTGCCTGCGTAGACGCGACCGGTGTCGCCCTCGGCGCAGCTGACGGTGACCACGTCACCCGCGGTGAGCGCGTCCGTCGCATCCCCGCAACCCACGACGGCGGGGATGCCCAGTTCACGAGCGATGATGGCGGCATGGCAGGTACGGCCGCCACGATTGGTCACGATGGCCGAGGCGCGCTTCATGACCGGCTCCCAGTCCGGGTCCGTCATGTCCGCCACGAGCACGTCGCCGGGCTGGACGATGTCCATTTCACTCGCCCGCCGCACGATTCGAACCGGCCCTTGCCCGATCTTCTGTCCGATCGCGCGGCCATGAGCCAGCGCCGTGCCGTGCCCGAGCAGGCGGTAGCGCACGAGCGTGCGCTGTGCATCGTTGGACTTCACCGTCTCAGGACGCGCTTGAAGGATGTAGATCCTGCCGGTCGAGCCGTCCCTGCCCCACTCGATGTCCATCGGGCGCCCGTAGTGCTCCTCGATGGCGAGGGCATAGCGCGCGAGCGTCTCGACGTCTTCATCCGACAGGGAAAAGCGGTTTCGATCCTCCGGCGCCACGTCGAGCACCTGCGTCGAACGCCCCGCACGCGCGTCACTGCCGAAGACCATCTTCTGCATCTTGCTGCCGAGCGTGCGGCGCAGGATCGCGGGCCGACCCGCGCGCAGCGTGGGCTTGTGCACGTAGAACTCGTCGGGGTTTACAGCCCCTTGCACGACCATCTCCCCAAGACCCCAGGACGAGGTGATGAAGACAGCATCCCGGAACCCCGATTCGGTGTCGAGCGTGAACATCACCCCAGAAGAGCCCGTGTCGGAGCGCACCATCTGCTGCACGCCGGCCGAGAGCGCCACCGGATGTTCGTGATAGCCCGTGTGGACACGATAGGCGATCGCGCGATCGTTGTACAGGCTGGCAAAAACCCGCCGCACGGCGTCCAAGATCGCCGGCACACCCACGATGTTGAGGAAGGTTTCCTGCTGGCCGGCGAAGCTCGCATCCGGCATGTCCTCGGCTGTCGCCGAGGAACGAACGGCCCAGCTGATTGGAGCGCCTACTTGCGCTTCGATTTCCTTGACGGCGCGCTCGATCAATTCGACCAGCGCCGGAGACAACGGCGCCTGCTCGATCCAACCGCGGATCTCAGCGCCTGCCGCCGCAAGCGCGGCCACGTCGTCAACATCCAGCCCCTTGAGGCGGGCATCGATGCGTTCGGTCAGACTGTTCTCGGCGAGGAAGCGGCGGAACGCCGTGGCGCTCGTAGCAAAGCCGCCAGGCACAGAAACGCCTTGGGCGGACAGATTGCCGAGCAGTTCGCCGAGCGACGCATTTTTGCCACCGAACTCGCCGACATCGGTCATACGCAGGTCGTCCAACCAGCGGACGAGCGTGGGGTCGAGCGGTGCGTGCGATGGGGTCATTCCAGCCTCGGTGAGCATGCAAAAACCCTCATTCTATTCAGCGGCGAACAACGCATGCTGCACCGCAACACCCGCGATGAGACGGGCTTGGGAATGTGCTCGACGTGACCGCGCCGGGACGGCGGCTCAGACGATCTCGCTGCGTCGGCCCTGGACCGTCTCGCGCAGCTTTTCGTAGAGCTGCGGATGGTCTTTCTTGAGGAACTCGATGATCTGGATGTCCTCGCGCTTGACCGAGGTGAGATCGACCCCCTCGACATGGACCAGCCGAAGCAATTCGCTGACAGGCTTCGGCATCTCGCGACCCGCTTCGTATCGCGACCCGCCGGATTGCGTGACACCGATGGCCGTCCAGAACTCCTCCTGGTTCAGCCCCAGCTTCGCGCGGATTTCGCGCGGATTGGCGATTTTTGGAAAGACTCCCATAGATTCCGTCTAGAAGTAACCGATTTCCGATGGAAACGAACTTGCCGCCAGCTGCGTGGCATCGTAGCAAGCCAACGCCCCGTGGCCAGACATGGACTTGCCCCACGCTTGCGCTCGACTCGATCGGACTCGATCGGACTCGATCGGACCATGCCAGCATGACATTAGCATTCCGATTGCCTTCGTGCAAGACCGGAAGCCTGAGCAGCCCCGCCGCGCGATGACAGTCCGCGACGATAATCGTCACACAGCATGCGTGAAATCGTGATCGACCTCCATTCGCACAGCCACTACTCCGACGGCGTGCTGGCGCCTGCGGCGCTGGTCGAGCTCGCGGCCTCGTCTGGCGTGACGCATCTCGCTCTGACCGACCATGATGAGGTTCGAGGCACGGCCGAGGCCATGGACGCGGCGCGCCTGGCCAGGCTCACGCTGATCCCAGGCGTTGAAATTTCGACCGAGTTCGCCGAGCAGTCCGTGCACATCGTCGGGCTCGGAATCGACCCGACGGAGGCCGCACTCGTCGCGAGATTGGCGGACGTTCGCGCGTGGCGTGAAGAGCGAGCCATTCGGATGGCAGAGGGTCTCGCTGCGGCGGGCGTGGTGGGGGCGCTCGAGGGAGCCCGTCATTACGCAGTGAACCCGGAGCTCGTCTCGCGTACGCATTTCGCACGCTATCTGGTCGACGCGGGCTACTGCGCCAACAAGGGCGAGGTGTTCGCACGCTTCATGAAGCCTGGCAAGCCTGGCTATGTGCCCCAGCGCTGGTTGCCCATCGAAGAGGCGGTCGCGTTGATCCGCGGCGCCGGCGGTGTTGCCGTGCTTGCTCACCCGGCGCGTTACGAGTTTGATTCGCCGACGCTCGACGCCCTGCTCGACCGCTTCATCGCAGCCGGAGGCGAGGCGATCGAGGTCATCTCGGGTGCCCACACCCCTGAAGACTGGGCTCGATTCGGCGCGATTGCCCGGCGTCGGGGCTTGTTTGGCTCGGTTGCAAGTGACTTTCATGCGCCCACGGAAGGGCGGGTCGGCCTGGGGCAGTTGCCGCGCTTGTCGCCTTCCATTCCACACGTTCTCGACCGGCTCGAAATCCATGCCTGACCAGCGCACCGTGTTCTTTGTCTCCGACCGCACGGGCATCACGGCCGAGGCGCTCGGCAATTCGTTGCTGTCACAGTTCGACGGCTTCTCGTTCCGCCGAGTGACGCTGCCCTTCGTCGACTCTGCAGAAGCCGTGGACCGTGTACTCGCTCAAATCGCAGAGGCCGGGAAGTCGGGGCGTCGTCCGATCGTGATCAGCTCGATTGTGGATGAGTCGCTCTCGTCCCGCATCCGATCCTGTGACGCGCTCGTTCTCGACTTTTTTCACACGTTTTTGCTGCCGCTCGAGCAGGAGTTGGGCGTCAAGAGCGCCCACGCGGCCGGCCGCTCTCACGGGCTTCGCGATCCGCGCGAGTATTTCTCGCGGATCGAAGCCATCAACTTCACGCTCGCCCACGATGATGGGCAGAGCGTGAAGGAGCTGTCGCGAGCACAGGTCATCCTGATTGGCGTTTCACGATGCGGCAAGACGCCCACCTCCCTGTATCTCGGCTTGCAGTGCGGCATCCGCTGTGCCAACTTTCCGCTCACACCGGACGACTTCGAGCGCGACCAGTTGCCCGATTCGGTGAAGCCGCACCGAGACCGCCTCTTCGGCCTCACGATCGATCCGGAGCGGCTGTCCGCCATCCGCCAAGAGCGTCGGCCGGATTCCCGCTATGCCAGCCTGTCGCAGTGCCGGATGGAGGTCGAGGCCGCCGAGCAGCTCATGCGCCGGGAACGGATCCCGTTCCTCAACACGTCCACCCGATCCATCGAGGAAATGGCCACGACCGTGCTGCGCGATTTGAAGCTCGAGCGTCACATCTTTTGAACGGCAGTTTCCCAACGCTCCGTCAGCCCGTGGCGAACGTGACCCGGAGCCCGATCACGCGGCCCGCCGCGTCGGTTCGGTTGGCGATGTCGAGCGTCGCGTTGAGCTGGAGCGAAATGTCCCGGCAGATCACCAGCCCGAGGCCCGCTCCCCCGCCCACGCCTGAAGTGACGAACGGTTGAAACGGCGCCGCCAGACGCTCCGCCGACATGCCGGGTCCGCTGTCCCACACTTCGAGCGCGATCCGTCGCGCGACATCCGTGGTCACATTGATGCCCACCTGCCCACCCGCCGGCGTGTACTTGATGGCGTTCGAAAGTAGATTGCGGATCAGTTCGCGCAGCATCCAGTCATTGGCCAGGCGCCAGGTGACGGGCTCCTCGCCTTCGAGCGCAAATTCGATCTCCTTTCGGGCAATCAGCGGTGAGAGTTCGACCACGATTTCCCGGCACAGAGCAACCACGTCGATTCGATTGACCGGTGCCGTGGCCGCAGCATCGGACGAGGCCGCCACGCGGGCCAGCGACAGCATTTGATTGGCCACCCGCGTGGCCCGATCGACCGAGGTCTCGATTTCGCCCAGAAGGTCGGGCATGTCGGACACGGCACGCGCGTTCTGCACTTGAGTCTTCAAGACAGCGAGCGGCGTTCTCAGCTGATGCGAAGCGTCGCGGACGAAGCGCTCGCGCGAGTCGAGCAGACCGCGCAGTCGGGAAATGAGCTCGTTGAGGGATGCGACCAGCGGCTTGAGCTCCGTAGTTGCCGACGCGGCGATGGGCGTGAGCGATGCCGGATTGCGCTCGCGTAGCTGTCGGCCAAGGGACGCGAGGGGCTCGAGCCCGACGTCCACGAGATACCACACCAGAAGCGCAAGGAGGAGCACGAGCGCCGTCTGCCAGCGCAGTACCTGGATCACGGCCGCCTGCGCGGCTGCGCGGCGCGTCTCGAGCGTCTCGGCGACCTGCACGCTCAGCATGCGGTAGCCGCCTTCCACGTAGATCGGTTGCAGCAGGGCAGCAACGCGAACGTCCTCGCCGTCGAGCTGCGCTTCGTAGAACTCGACCAGCGCCGGAAACTGATTGCGCGTGCTGTACTCGCCCACGAAGGGTTCGATTTTCTCCGTCCCTGCCACGACCTCACCTTGGAGACCGGACACGCGATAGGCGATCCGGCCGCGGGTGATCGCCTCGAACGCATCGAGACTCGAGTACGGCAGATCGGCCGTGATGCGCTCGTTTTCGTACCGGACCGTGTCACCAATCGCCTTGGCTGCCGCGAGCAGCGTACGGTCGAAGGCCGTGTTGATGCCGGTCAGTGTCGTCTGGTAGACCACCGCGGCATCGACGAGCAGGAAACTCAGAAGCGCAAGGAAAACGGACACCGCTAGCCGGCGCCGCATCGAGCGCGCCGGTGGGTTCGCGCGCGGCTCCTTCATCCCCTCGACGAGCGCTCGCGTGCCAGGTAGCCCACCCCGCGCAGCCCAACCAGTTCGATCGACGTCTCGGCGAGTTTCTTGCGCAGTCGGTAGGCCACGACCTCGATCGCATCGAGTTGGGCGTCTGCGCCCTCGCCGAACACCCGGTCGAACAGCCGCTCGCGCGTCACGGCATGTCCCGGGCGCTCGAGCACGGCTGCAAGAAACGCAAACTCACGCGGTGTGAGCTCGAGCGGACGGTCGTTCCAGCTGACAGTGCCTGCGCGCGCGTCGATGCGCATGCCGCCGACGCGCTGGTTGCCAACTCCGGTTCTCGATCGGCGAATGAGCGCCTGAAGGCGGGCCTCGAGTTCATCGAGATCGAACGGCTTGGCCAGATAGTCGTCTGCGCCTGCCTTGAGGCCGAGAACCTTGTCGCCCACAGCGGAACGTGCCGTCAAAACGAGCACCGGAACCGTGTGACCCAGCGCGCGTAGCCGTCGCAACACCTCCATGCCATCCAGCTCAGGCAAGGTCAGGTCGAGTACGACGAGTCCGAAGGCCTCGGCGGTCACGCGCTCGAACGCGGTGGTGCCGCTGGTCGCCTGGGCTACCGCGTAGCCCCGCCGGGAGAGCGCCAGCGAGAGCGCGGGCCCGAGTGCCGGGTCGTCCTCGACCAAGAGAAGCCGCGGACGCTCGCCATCACCCCCCTGCTCGTTCATGACGGAAAGCAGGGCGCGATCTCGCGGGTTCCGCTGACAGGATTCGGGGCTGTGCTTGATCCGTGGCGGTCGTCGAGGCGAGACGCGTTGGAAATGCATCCGTGTTCGGCACCGTCGGCAGCACCGCAGCACGCGGAGTGACCCAGAACACCACAAGGAGCGCAAGCCATGTCGGCATTTTTTACACGAATCACGGGCGTACGGCTCGCCAAGGTCAGCGGGGTCTTTGCGGCCGCTGCACTTGCGGCAAGCCCCGTCCTGGCCCTCGACAACATCAAGATGATGATCGGGGCCAATCCCGGCGGCGGCTTCGACCAGACCGGTCGCGGCATCGGCAAGGCCATGATGGAGGCCGGTGCGGTCAAGACCGTGCAGTATGAGAACAAGGGCGGTGCTGGCGGCACGATTGGCCTCGCGCAGTTCGTGAACGCATCCAAGGGCGACCCGAACGCGATGATCGTGACCGGCGCCGTGATGGTCGGTGCGATCGTGCGAAACAAGCCGCCGATCACGCTCGCCAACGCCACGCCGCTCGCACGGCTTTTCTACGAGTACAACGTGTTCGTGGTTCCTGCGAACTCGCCGATCAAGACGATGGCGGACGTCGTCGCCCAACTCAAGAATGATCCGGGCTCGGTCAAGTGGGGTGGTGGATCGCGCGGCTCGGTGGATCACATCTCGGTGGCGATGATCGCCAAGGCAGTCGGTGTCGACCCAGGCAAGATCAATTACGTGCCGTTCCAGGGGGGGTGAAGCCTCCGCCGCCATCCTCGGCGGTCATGTCACGGTCGGCACCTCGGGCTGGAACGAACTCGCACAATTCGTCAAGAGTGGCCGCATGCGCGCAATCGCAGTGACCGGCCCCGAGCGAATCGCCGACAAGCAGACGCCAACGCTCAAGGAGCAAGGTATCGACGTCGTGATCGGCAACTGGCGCGGTGTCTATGGCGCGCCAGGCATCACGCCAGCCCAGCAGAAAGCGCTGATCGACGCCGTGGTCGCAGGTACCAAGCAGAAGTCCTGGACCGACTCGCTCGCCGGAAACGACTGGATTCCGGCCCTTCTGACGGGCGATGAGTTCGCCAAGTTTGTCGATGCGGAACACAAGCGCATCGAAGAGCAGATGAAGGCGGTCGGGCTCATCAATTAAGGGCCACACCGCTCTGCTCACGAGGACGCGAACCGTGAACACGGTTCGCGTTTTTTTTTCACCTTGGATGACTGAAAACACATAGTGGGAGGAACGCGATCATGACCAAAGCCTGGCAAATCGGCATCGCCTGCTTTGTGCTCGCCTTGGCAGCGGTGTTTGGCTTCGGCGTCCCGGGACTGCCGGCAGAGACGGGCTATGCCGGCATCGGCCCACGTTTCGCGCCCGCAACGATCAGCATCATGCTGGCCGTCGTCGGCGTGCTGCTGCTTGTACAGGCACTGACCGGTGGCTTTCGTGGCTTCACGGACGTTCTCGCCACCGTACCGCCGGATGCACGCGGTGCGCTCTGGGTCAGCGCGGGCGTGCTCCTGAATGCCGCGCTCATTACCCGCGTCGGGTTCGTGCTCGCGGCCACCCTGCTCTTCGTCTGCGTCGCCCGTGGCTTCGGCTCGACTCGGCCACTCAGGGATGCGGTGATCGGCTTTCTGCTCGTGCTGCCCGTGTTCTGGCTGTTCGCCCGCGTGCTGGACGTGAACCTGCCGCGCCTTTTCAATGACTGGCTGTAAGCGGCGAATCTCACGCGCACGGGAGGGACGAACATGATTGAAACCTGGAATTTCCTGCTCGCGGGCTTCGCCACCGCATTGCAGCCGGCGAATCTGATGTGGGCCTTCATTGGCTGTCTGCTGGGGACTGCCATCGGCGTCCTGCCCGGCATCGGGCCGGCGCTGACCGTGGCGATGCTCCTTCCAGTCACGGCCAAGGTCGATCCCTCGGGTGCGCTCATCATGCTGTGCGGCGTGTTCTACGGTGCCGCCTATGGCGGGTCGACCACGTCGATCCTCATGAACACGCCGGGTGAGAGCTCCTCCATCATGACCACGCTGGAGGGCAATTTGATGGCCAAGAACGGTCGAGCCGGCCCCGCGCTCGCCACCTCCGCCATCGGCTCCTTCGTCGCAGGCACGATCGGCGTGATCCTGCTGTCTTTGTTTGCACCGCTCGTGGCCGACCTTGCGCTCAAGTTCGGGCCTGCCGAATTCTTCTCGCTCATGGTGCTCGCCTTCGTCACCGTGTCGGCGGTGCTCGGGGCCTCGATGCTCCGCGGCATGACTTCGCTCGCGCTCGGCCTCGCCATCGGGCTCGTGGGCATGGATGCCATCGCCGGTATCCCCCGCTACACCGGCGGGGTGCCAGAACTCATCGACGGCATCGAGTTCGTGCTGGTCGCGGTCGGTCTATTCGCGGTCGGGGAGGCCCTCTTCAACGTGCTCTACCAGCCCAAGGATCCCGGCTCGCGCAACAAGCTCACCTCGATCTGGATGACCAAGGAGGATTGGCGACGATCTTGGCCCGCGTGGCTGCGCGGTACGGCGATCGGCTTTCCGTTCGGCTCGATTCCAGCCGGCGGCGCCGAGATTCCGACGTTTCTCTCCTACTCGACCGAGCGAAAGCTTTCCAAGCACCCCGAAGACTTCTCATCGAGCGGCGGCCAAGGGGCCATCGAAGGCGTCGCCGGTCCGGAAGCCGCCAACAACGCCTGCTCGGCAGGTGCCCTCGTGCCGCTGCTCACGCTCGGCATCCCAACCTCGGCCACCGCCGCGGTGCTGATCGGCGCTTTCCAGAACTACAACATCCAGCCAGGCCCGCTGCTCTTCCAGACGAGCGGCGAACTCGTCTGGGCACTCATCGCCTCCCTCTACATCGGCAACGTGATGCTGCTCATCCTGAATCTGCCGATGGTCGGGCTCTGGGCGCGGCTGCTGACGATCCCGAGACCACAGCTCTACGCCGGCATCCTCGTCTTCGCCTCGATCGGCGTTTACGGCATGCGGCAGAGCGCGTTCGATCTTTTTCTCATGTATGCGATCGGTGTCATCGGTGTCGTGATGCGGCGCTTCGACTTCCCGGTGGCCCCGGTGATCATCGGCATGATTCTCGGGCCGATGGCCGAGAAGCAGCTCCGGAACGCGCTGTCAATTTCCCAAGGCGACTGGCTCGTGTTCTTCAAGCAGCCAATCGCAGCAACCTTCATGCTGCTCACGATCGCCGTGCTCTTCGTGCCGATGGTTCTGCGCAAAAAAGGGGTGGCGCTCTCCGAAGACGATTGACGCCGAAGGGGCCGCAGCCACTCAGGGCTGCAGGACGTCCTGCACGAACTTCACCATCGAGAAGAAGTAGAAGTCCGCGTTCTCCCGTCGGGCGAAGCCGTGCCCCTCGTTCTCGGCCCGCAGATACCAGACCGGCGCACCGTTGGCTCGCGCCCGGGCCACGATCTGCTCGGCCTCGGTGTAGGGCACGCGCGGGTCGTTTCGACCCTGCACCACGAACAGCGGCTTCTTGATCTTGTGTGCATTCGTGAGCGGCGAGATGTTGTGCAGGAATTCGCGCATCTTCGGATCCCGCTCGTCGCCATACTCGCTCCGGCGCAGGTCACGCCGATAGCTTTCGGTCGTCTCGAGAAAGGTCACGAAGTGCGAAATGCCAACCACATTGATCGCGCCGGCGATCCGGTCGCCGTAGTGCACCGACGTCGCAAGGCTCATGTAGCCGCCGTAGCTGCCACCGGTCACCAGCACGCGGTCGGCGTCCAGGTCGGGTTGCCGGGCAATCCAATCCAGTAGCGCGCCAATGTCGCGCACGGAGTCTTCCCGCTTCATGCCGTTGTCGAGCGCGAGGAAGGTCTTGCCGAACCCGCTCGAGCCACGCACATTGGGTTCGATGACCGTGATTCCGAGTTCATTGACGAAATAGTTCCAGCGGCCGCGGAAGCCGATCGTTGCCTGCGCCTCCGGTCCGCCGTGGATGTTGATGATGACCGGGCGCTTGCCGATGAAGCGGGCCGGTGGACGGCTGATGAGCCCGGAGACTTCGAGCCCGTCGAAGCTCTTCCAGGTGATGATCTCCTGCTCGCGGAAGCCTGAGGTATCCATCGGCGAGATCGCCCGCGTCCACCGCGTGAGCCTGCCCGCCCGTTCATCCATGACCCACACCTCAGCCGGCGCAGTCGCACCGCCCACGGTGATGGCCACGTCATTCGATCGCTTGCGCGGGGCGATGCCGAGCACGGTTCCGGCAGGCACCTGACTGAGCGGGACCTCCTTCAACGTCTTCGCGTCGAACGCACGGACCTCGTTGCGGCCACGGACATTGACGCGGGTGTAGAACAGCCGCGTACCTGTATCGTCGTCATCATCCTCGTCGGACGCGCCTTCCACGTCATGCGGAAGGTGTTTCGTGAGCGAGGTGATCTGGCCATCGGCAAAGCTGTAGAGCATGAGTTCCCGGAACTCACCACTCCTGTCACTCACGAAGAAGAAACCGCGACCATCCTTCGTAAAGCGCCCCGCAAAGTGCGTGGCAGCCGACTCGCCCGCCTTGGGCAACACGCGCTCGCGCTTGCCGCTCACGATGTCGATGATCCAGACCTCGCTTTCGTTCGCCGAAACGTAGCGCGTCATGAGCAATCGCGTCCCGGCACGGTCGAACGCGCCGCCGAACCAGCCGGTGCCGGGCAATTCAGCGACGATGCGCGCTTCCTGGGGGCGGTCCGGATTCATCAGGCGCAGGGTGGTCGAGATCTTCTCGCGCTCCTCAGGCTTCAGGTTCCGGTCGAGCGGCACGGATGAAAGCAGAAACTCGCCCGTGTGCTTGCCATTCACCATGCGCCAGGCGCCGCGTGCGTGGCGAAAGCGCTCATCGGTCAGAAGAACTGCCTCACCCCCGTCGATCGGGATGCGGTAGAGCTGATACGCCTCCGAACCTCCCTTGCTCGCGGTGTAGACCACGAACCGGGCCCCAACCGGATCGATCGTTGCGCCGGAGACCGGGTCCGGGTGCTTCGTGAGCGATGCCAACTCACCGAGCGGCGAACGCAACCAGAACAGCTGTGTCGTGCTCGCGCCGGCGGCCCGATGCGAGACCAGCATCTCTCGCTTGGTCGGATGCCAGGCGACGAAGCCATGACCACGAAAGTCGGTGTACTTGGCCACCGCGTCGGCCAGCGACTTCGGGATCGGCGGAATGCTTTCGACGTGCAGGTTGGCGTTGGGCTGCACGACGTCCTGCGCGGCCGGTGCGACGGGCGGGTTCGTCGCGGTCGTCGGTTGTGCCGGGGCGAACGTCGCGACCAGAAGGGCAGAGATGGCCAGCACGCTGAGGGTGGCGCGAGCAGCCGGTTCCAAGATACGCATCGTATGGCCTTGTGGGCGTCCCCGGCAGATGAGCGGGACGGAAGCGGAAAAGTCGATTATTCACGACGAAGCGGTGACGCGTCGAAATGCTCCAACACCGCTTCGGCGTCGCTCACGCCATGCGGAAAGCTCGGCTAGCATGAATCCGTCAACACATGGGGGACAGCATGGGGGACAGACAGTGAGCTTCAGAACCGTGGGCATCGTCGGCGCAGGAACGATGGGCAGTGGCATCGCGCAGGTTGCAGCGCAGGCGGGCGCGCAGGTGCATGTGTTCGACGCCCGGGACGGCGCAGCCCAAGGCGCGGTCGACCGTATCCGGAGCGACCTCGACCGACTCGCCACGAAGGGACGACTGCCAGCCGATGCCGCCCAGGCGGCCGCGGCGCGGCTTCGCGTCGCCCCCGATCTGCAGGCGTTTCATGCCTGCGATCTCGTGATCGAAGCGATCGTCGAGGACCTCCCGGCCAAGCGCACGCTCTTCAAGACGCTCGAGGGGATCTGCGGTCAGGAGACCGCCTTCGCAAGCAACACCTCTTCGATCTCCATCACCGCGATCGCTGCCGCACTCGCGCGGCCCGAGCGGGTGCTCGGCCTGCATTTCTTCAACCCGGCGCCGATCCTGCCTCTCGTCGAAGTGGTCTCTGGTCACCTGAGCGACCTGGCCCTGCTCGAGCGCGCCGAGGCGGCCATCCGGGCCTGGGGCAAGACGCCCGTGCGCTGCGCGAGCACGCCGGGCTTCATCGTCAATCGCGTAGCGCGGCCGTTCTATGGCGAAGCGCTCCGGGTGCTCGAGGTCGGTGCGGCGGACGCGGCCACGATCGACCTCGTGCTGCGCGAGGCAGGGGGCTTCAAGATGGGCGCCTTCGAGCTCCTGGACCTGATCGGCCTCGATGTCAATCTGGCGGTGAGCAAAAGCGTGTGGAACGCCTTCTTTCAGGACAGCCGCTACCGGCCGAGCTTCCTGCAGGAGGAAATGGTCGCCGCCGGACTCTTCGGCCGCAAGAGTGGCCGCGGCTTCTACCGCTACCCTGAAGGCCCGCCCGATCCGCCCGCATCCCCTTTCGGTCCCTCACCCTCGCAGGTGCAGTACCTCACCGAGTCAGACGCGCTCGACCCGCTCGTCGATCGTATCAAGGCCGCCGGCATCAAGGTGCAGAGCCGCAAGGAGGACGACCCGTTCGGTGCCGGGATGCTGCGCGTCGGAAACGCGACCGTGGCATTGACCGATGGCCGCACGGCAGCGCAGATCGCTTACGAAGAGGAGCTCACGAACGTGGTCACGCTCGACCTCGCGCGGGATTTCGCAACCACCCGGCGGGTCGCTCTCGCCCGTGGCGAGGACACGACCACCGCGGCGCTTGCCGATGCCGTCGGCCTCTTTCGAGCGCTTGGCATCGAGGTGTCAGTGATCGATGACGTCCCCGGCATGATCGTCGCACGGACGCTCGCGATGCTTGCCAACGAGGCGGCCGATGCCGTGCTCCAGCGCGTGGCGACGGCCGAGGCTGTGGATACCGCGATGAAGCTCGGCGTCAACCACCCGGAGGGGCCGCTCGAGACCGCCGATCGGCTCGGGCTCACGCTGATCAACACGATCCTCACCCACATGCAGGGGCACACGGGGGACAATCGCTACCGGCAGTCGCTGCTCCTGCAACGAAAGGTTTGGTGCGGCAATGAGTTCCGCTGATACGGTCACTCCACACGCCCAGCCCGAGCCGACCGTGGTCGCCGCGGCCATGTTTGCGAAGGATCGAGTTGCGCAGGCGCTCGGCATCGCGATCGAGCACGTGGCCCATGGTCGTGCACGCCTCACGATGCACGTGCGCGCCGACATGATCAATGGCCACGGCCTCTGCCACGGGGGCTACATGGCGCTCTTGTGTGACACGGCGTTCGCCTACGCCTGCAATGGCTACAACGCGGTCACAGTCGCAAGCGGATTCTCGATCGAGCTGCTCGCCCCGGCTCGAGAAGGCGACCTGCTCACGGCCGAGGGCGTCGAAGTCGAGCGCCGGGGCCGGAGCGGCGTCTACGACATCCGTCTTGTCAACCAGCGCGGCGAGACGCTCGCCCTCTTCCGCGGCAAGTCCCGCACCCTCGAAGGCCAGATCATCCCTCAACCCTGAATTCGCCCTGAACACGGTCCGCTCGAGCCATGCCGACCCGCTCCCCGACACCGCTCCATCCCATCGAAACCGCAAGCCGCGACGAGATCGCCGCCCTGCAGTTAGAACGCCTCAAACGAACACTCGCCCATGCCTACGCGAACGTGCCCCACTACCGGCACAAATTCGAGGCCGCTGGCGTGCACCCCGACGATCTACGCACGCTCGAGGACCTCGCCAGGTTCCCGTTCACGACCAAGGCCGATTTGCGCGAGAACTACCCTTTCGGACTCTTTGCCGTACCGCGCGAGCAGGTGATACGCGTTCACGCCTCCTCGGGGACCACCGGCAAGCCCACGGTCGTGGGCTATACGAGGAAGGACATCGACGTGTGGGCCGATCTCGTTGCCCGCTCGATCCGCGCGAGCGGCGGCTGCCCGGGCGACATCGTGCACGTGGCTTACGGCTACGGACTGTTCACCGGGGGCCTGGGTGCGCATTACGGCGCCGAGCGGCTCGGCTGCACGGTGGTGCCCATGAGTGGCGGCCAGAGCGAAAAGCAGGTGCAGCTCATCACGGACTTCAAACCCGACATCATCATGGTCACGCCGTCCTACTGCCTCGCGCTCGCCGAGGAGTTCGTGCGCCAGGGCCTCGACCCGGCTGCCTGCTCGCTCTCGATCGGCATCTTCGGTGCCGAGCCCTGGACCAACGACATGCGGCGCGAGATCGAAGGCCGCATGGGGCTCGACGCGGTGGACATCTATGGCCTGTCGGAGGTCATGGGCCCAGGGGTGGCCAACGAATGCATCGAATCGAAGGATGGCCCAGTGATCTGGGAGGACCACTTCTACCCGGAGATCATCGACCCCGAGACCGGGCGGGTACTGCCGGACGGTGAGCAGGGCGAACTCGTTTTCACGAGCCTCACCAAGGAAGCGTTGCCGGTCATCCGCTATCGCACGCGCGACATCACGCGGCTTCTGCCGCCCACGGCCCGCAGTATGCGTCGCATGGCCAAGATCACCGGTCGCACCGACGACATGATGATCGTCCGCGGCGTCAATGTCTATCCAACGCAGATCGAGGAGCTGATCCTCGCCGAGCCCGCGCTCGCGCCGCATTACGTGTGCGTGATCACACGGCCCGAGCATCTGGACGAACTCACGGTGCGGGTCGAGGCGAATCCCGCGTTTGGCTCGGCCTCGGCCGAGGCGGCAGGAGCACGATTGGCCGAGCGGATGAAGAACCTGATCGGCGTTACGGCGCGTATCGAGGTGCTCGCGCCGGGCGGCGTCGAGCGCTCTGTCGGCAAAGCAAAGCGGGTCATCGATCAACGCCAGAGGTCTGCATGAAGATTCATGATTGCTATTCGTTCTTGGCCCGCCTGGGCTCGATCGCGCGGCTCACCGTCGCCCTCACGGCAGCATTCACTGCCGCTCATGCGGAGTCGGCCGCCAGCCCATCGAGCGGGAAGGAAACGGTCGCCACCTCACAGGGTGTACAGACGCAGCCCGTGCTCGTTCGTAAAGCCTTGAAAAAGGCTCTACGCACCAAGCACGATCGGAACCCGGAGTTGACGCCGGAAGAACGAAAGTCCATGCCGCGATACGCCAAGATCGACATCGCCTGGCTCGAACTGCGTGGAACAGGTCAGCCCGAACTCGAACGCACCGTCAACGCCCTGCTTCGCGAAAACGCGAGGATGCCTGAAAACATCAAAACGATGGCCGCCAACCCATTCTCGGACATCACCTCGAGTATCCACCGCGCGTTTCTTCACGATGGCCTGTTGAGCGTGGCATACGAGGTGTACGACTATGGCCACGGCGCAGCGAACGGCTCGTCCAGTATCAACGCCGTGAATTTCGACCTCCAGCAAGGCAAAGCGCTGACGCTCGAAGATCTGTTTCCGGTTTCGAGCCTGCCCGCGCTCTCGCTCCTCGTCCAGTCGGAACTCGAGCGGAAGGGCCGCGGCGCCCAGTTCAGAGGAATCGCCTCAGACAACTGCTTTTTCTTTGATCGCCGCGCGCTCACCCTTTGCTTCGATCAAGGCGACATCGACGCACGGTACGAGGGCGTGGCCGAGGCCAAGCTCCCGTGGGCGCGCGTTGCGCCGCTGCTCGCTCGAAACGAAACGACGAAACGCGTGTTGAAGTTCGTCGAAAAGAAAGCGACGGCTGGCGCCGCCCCGGTCAGCTCGCGCTGAGCAGCGTGGGCTTCGGGCGTAAGGGGTGCTCAGCGCAAGCCGCACCTCACGGCGACATCAGCGGTTGGTTCGGGCTGGCGAGCTGATTCGTCACTCGCTCGCTGCGGTTCGAGGGCGCGAATGCGGCTCTATGGGCTGACTCGTCGAGCGCTCGCCTAACGCTGCTTGAGAATCCAGCCGACGAGGAAGAATCGCGGCCGCCGTGACCACCGTGATGCCCGTGAATGGCGCGAGGATCAGGCTCACGAAGCCCAGGATGAACATCGGTTTGGCCACGACCTCACCCACCGCGTGGGTCAACCCGCCGCGTAGGCGCGCACGTCGTCTGGCGTGGCGTCGGTCGCGTAGCAGTCCTCGAAGAGTTCCCGGAACAATGCCTCGGGCAGTTTGCGACCGATGAAGACGATCAAGCTCTCGCGCGGCTCGTCGGGCTTCCATTCCGGGCCGAAATCGAAGCCGGCCATCATGTGCACGCCTTGGAAGACGACCTTCCGTGGCTCCCCCTTGATCGCGAGGATGCCCTTGTAGCGGAGCATCTGCTCGCCATAGAGATTGATGAGCGAGCCGATGTAGCGGTCGATCTTGCGGACATCGAGCTGCCGGTCCGTCTTGATGTAGAACGAGCCGACCTCGTCATGATGTTCATGCTCGTCATTGGTAAGGAAATCCGGCTGGATTTCGAGGATCGCGTTCAGGTTGAAGCCGCGAATGTCGAGAATGTCGTCAAGATTCGTCTCGCCAAAGTGCACCTTGGCGATCGGTGCGCGCACGTTGACCTTGCGCAGCCGCGCCAGCAGCTTGCCGAGCTCCTCGTCATCGACCAGATCGCTTTTCGAAACCAGGATGCGGTCGGCAAAGGCCGTCTGCTGCTGCGCCTCGGTGAACTCGTCGAGTTGCTTCAACCCGTGCTTCGCATCGACCACGGTGATGACCGCATCGAGCAAGTAGCGCTCGTTGACCTTTTCATCTGCAAAGAACGTCTGCGCCACCGGGGCGGGGTCGGCCATGCCCGTGGTCTCGATGATCACACGCTCGAAATCGAGTTCGCCCTTTGACTTCTGCCGGTAGAGCTTGTTGAGGATGCGGATGAGATCGCCCCGCACAGTGCAACAGATGCAGCCATTGTTCATGACCGTGATCTGCTCTTCCTCGCGTGCGAGGATTGCTCCGTCCACGCCCTGCTCACCGAACTCGTTTTCGATCACTGCGATCTTGTGGCCGTGATCCTCCTTG
The DNA here is from genome assembly GCA_937944385.1 of uncultured Burkholderiales bacterium. Lineage (GTDB taxonomy): Bacteria > Pseudomonadota > Gammaproteobacteria > Burkholderiales > Casimicrobiaceae > Casimicrobium. The sequence continues at coordinate 30,778 of CALDYQ010000009.1, forward strand.
AGAATGCGATTGAGGAGCGTGGTCTTTCCCGCGCCCAGAAACCCGGTCAGAATGGTGACCGGGATCGGAGCCGGGGTCTGCGTCTCTCCCGGCGACTCGGGCCTCGCCGGGGTTTGCTTCTCAGCCGCGCGGGCATCGGCATTGGCATTGGCTGATGTAGACATGGCGTCTCCTCGTTGTACTAGGAATTGTAGGTTGCAGAACAAAGCTTCAAGACCAAACGCCCGGAGCCCTGTGCTCACGAGTGCAGCGCATCGTGAGATCGAGCGGACTCACGCCTCGGCCGATCTGATGCGTCGCGCCGGGCGTGCCGCCGCAGCCTGGCTCGCCGAGCGCGTTGCGGCGGACGAGACCGTTATTGCCCTCGCCGGCCCCGGCAACAACGGCGGCGATGCGCTCGCGATGGCCTGCGAGCGCGCCGGTCAGGGCGGCGAAGCGCAGGTCGTGCTTCTCGCCGACCCGCACCGGCTTTCTGCCGATGCACGCACACAGCTCGTGCGCTGGCGGGAACTTGGGCAAGAGGTCATCGACCGACTGCCCGATGCGGACGCGCCCGACCGGCCGCGCTGGATCGTCGACGGGTTGTTCGGGTTGGGTCTGACCCGCCCGCTGTCCGGAGCCCACGCTGAAGCCGTGCACTGGATCGATCGACAGCGAGCAGGCGGAGCGTACTGCCTCGCGCTCGATGTGCCCTCGGGGGTGGATGCGGATACCGGCGCCCGAATCGGGCAGCACGCGGTAACGGCAGATGCCACGCTCAGCGTCATTGCAGCCAAGCCCGGGCTGCTCACGGGGCCCGCACTCGATCACGTGGGCGAGGTTTGGCTGCATGATCTGGACCTAGACGACCTGCCCGTCGACCCCGTGCTTTCCGCCTTCGACGCCGAAGCTGCTGGCGCGCTCGTGCCGATCCGCGCGCGCACCTCGCACAAGGGCACTCATGGCGAGCTGCAAGTGATCGGCGGCGCGGATGGCATGCTTGGCGCTGCCCTCCTCGCGGCCCGCGCCGCCCTGCGCGCGGGTGCCGGGAGAGTGCGCGTTGGCTTTCTAGCCTCGAGCGCTCCGTCCGTCGACCTGCTGATGCCAGAGCTCATGCTGAGCTCGGCCTCGGCGTTGCCGGACCATCGGGCGACGTCGCTGTGTGTCGGCTGCGGCTTGGGCGTCTCCGGTCAGGCAGTGCAGCGTCTACGGAGCGCGCTCGGCTGCGATCGGCCAGCGGTGTTCGATGCCGATGCGCTCAACCTGATCGCCGAATCGGCCGAGCTCGCCACCCTCCTCTCGCGGCGAAGAGCAGCCAGCGTCCTCACGCCACACCCGCTCGAGGCAGCGCGGCTCCTGGGCAGCGACGCCGCGAGCATCAACACCGATCGGATTCGTGCGGCACGCGATCTCGCCCGCGGCTACGAAGCCTTCGTCGTGCTCAAGGGCGCAGGAACGATCGTCGCTGCGCCCGACGGACGCGCCTCGATCAATCTCACAGGTAACCCGCTCCTTGCCACCGCTGGCACGGGGGACGTGCTCGCTGGGTTGATCGGTGCCCTCCTGGCGCAGGGGCTGGAAGCCTGGGACGCCGCACGCGTGGGTGCAGCCTGGCATGGCGCCTGTGCCGACGCCTTGGCCGCGCACGGTCAAGCGCGCATGACTGCATCCGACCTTCTGCTTGCTCTCCGGCACCCTCTCAGGGCTTCCAGCGCCTGAGTCCAGCGCGAAACGACGGCAGAGAGCGAAGTCGGCTCAGAGCACCAGTGCGCGAGCCGAGCCGGCATGAGACGTGTGCGGCCGACAACCCGTTGCCGTGGCGTCTGTCGTCACGGTGTCACATTCGCGCAATTTCGCCGACATACACTACGGCTCATGTTCATCACAAGGCAGTCAATCGACATGCGCTCACTTTCCCTGACTCTCCTCGCTGGCTCTCTGATGCTCGCTTCGGGCTGCGCAACTTTGAGCGGCGCAACCGGCGGAAGCGTGCCCGCTGCGCTTGAAAAGAGCCCGGGCAAATTCGTGGCCTATACCTGCGAGGACAACAAAGCCTTCCAGCTGCGCTACAACCCCGAGACGCGGACGCTGCGTTATCGTGGCCACTCCGGCGGCATCGAACTGACGCGGTCCGGCGACGGCAGCTACAAGGACGACTCAGGCGAAGTGTCGCTCATGCTTGGAGAGGGCAAATCCACCACGATCTCGAAGAAAGGTAAAGTGGAATACAAGGGCTGCGGGGCGGCCTGAGTCGCCGACGCCGTCACGACGCCGTTACGACGCCGTTACGACGCCGTTACGACGCCGTTGTTTAACGCCGCAAAAGGCGGTCCTGCTTCTTTACTGTCCTGATCACGGTCGTTGCCGATGACCGTGAGTCTGGTTTCGGGGTGAGGCGGCTTTCTCGACGTTGCCGTCAATACGGTTCACGACTTGTTTTCAGGTGATGTCGAGGAGCTGAGCGAATCATTCCCGTCGATCGCATCATCAAGGTATGAGAATCGTCCCGCCGACGGTTTTCCTCGCCTCGAGGTCGCGGTGCGCCTGCGCCGCATCCTCGAGCGAGTAAGTCTGCCGCGGTGCAAGATCGAGCTTCCCGTCGCGCATGAGGGTGAACACGTGATCCGCCATTTCGAGCATCCGCGCCCGGTTGGCCGTGTAGGTCATGAGCGTCTGGCGCGTGACGTAGAGCGACCCTTTTGCGGCGAGCAGTCCAAGATCCGCGCCGGTGACGGGCCCCGATGAGTTGCCAAAGCTCACGAGCAGCCCGAACGGCCGCAGGCAGTCGAGTGATGCAGGCCAGGTGTCCCGGCCCACGCTGTCGTAAACCACCGGAACCCTCGCTCCACCGGTGATCTCTGCCACACGCTCGACAAAGTTCTCGGCGTTGTAGTTGATTACGTGGCTGCATCCCGCGGAGAGCGCGAGTTTTCCCTTCTCCTCGCTGCCCACCGTCCCGATCATGTTCACGCCCATGGCCCGCGCCCACTGCGCCGCGATCAGCCCGACGCCGCCCGCAGCCGCGTGAAACAGGATCGTGTCGCCCGGACGGCACTTGTAGGAGCGATTCAGCAGGTATTCGACCGTCATCGCACGCAGAAAACCGGCCGCTGCGTCCTGCTCGCTCACCCACTGCGGAAGCTTGACCAGATGCTTGGCGGGATGATTGCGCTCGCTGGCGTAGCCACCGAGCGGGCCATCGCAGTAGACGACACGGTCGCCGGGGGCAACTTCGGTCACCCCCGGGCCGACTGCGATGACGATCCCCGCGCCTTCCTTGCCAATACCCGAGGGCAGCGGGACCGGGTAGAGCCCCGTCCGGTGATAGGTGTCGATGAAATTGACCCCGCAGGCGGTCTGAAGAATGCGCGCCTCACCCGGCCCCGGCAGGGGTAACTCAACCACGGCATGCTCGAGCACTTCGGGACCGCCGGTGCGGTTGAATCGGACGACCTGGGCCATGAGGAATCTCCTTTTTCGACGAGTCGCGAATCACGCCTCCACCTGCCAGCGGACGAGCGAAAAACCAAGCCAGGTGAGGGACAACGACAACGCGAGATGAAGCGCAATCAGCCCGAAAGCCCGCGCCCAGTACTCCGCCATCATCAGACCGACGACCTCCGCGCTGAAGGTTGAGAAGGTCGTCAGTGCACCGAGAAAACCTGTGACCACCATGAGGCGGATGAGCGGCGAGGCTTCGGGATGCTCGGCCAACCAGCCGAGGGCAAGGCCGACGAGGAACCCGCCCGCGGCATTGGCCACGAGCGTGCCGAGCGGAAGCCAGCCGCGGGCATTGAGCCAGAGCGCAAGCCCGTAGCGCAGCCATGCGCCGACGACCGCACCAGCCGCAATCGAGGCAAGCACGGCCGCCGGGGTCGCTGCAGCACCGGCAATCATCGGGTCGCCGCTGCCCGCCAGACGCAGTCCACCACGTCGCGGTGGGCGCCCCGCTCGCGGTAGAGACGAACTTCCATCGTGCCCGTCCAGTGAGCATCGCCACAGCGGGCGAGCCGCCTGCTCTTCACGTCGCGCTGCACCGCGCTCTCGGGCAACCACGCGAGCCCGTGGCCCTCGAGGGCCATGACCTTGAGCGCCTCGGACATGTCGTTCTCATAGACGCAATCCAGGTGCGCCCGAAGCGGCGATTGCTGGAGGATCAGCTCCACCATGCGGCCGAGGTAAGCCTGCGGCGTGTAGGAGAGGTAGGGGACCTTGCGAAGGTCGCTACCTGGCAGCGTATAGCGGGCGCTTCCGTCCGAATCCGCCTTTGCAAAAGGGGCAATCGTCTCGGTGCCGAGCACGATCATCTCGTAGCGCGCTGCGTCGAGCTGCACCGGCTGGTTCGGGTGGTGATAGCAGAGCAGCAAATCGCAGTTGCCTTCGACCAGGCTCATCACCGCGTCATGGACGTTGAGCGCGTTCAACTTGACCTTGACCCGGCCGAGTTTCCTTTCAAGCGCGGCAAGCCAGGCTGGGAAAAACGTGAGCGAGAGCGTATGCGGTGCCGCGAACAGGATCGTGTCGACCGGTGCACTCTGCAAGCCCCGCGCGATTGCGCGCGCATCCATCGCTTGGCGGACGATTTCGGCCGCGCGCTCCCGAAACTGCTCCCCGGCCTTGGTGAGCCGAGTCGGGTAGCTCGTCCGATCGATCAATTCCGCGCCGAGCCACTGCTCGAGAGCGCGGATTCGGCGCGAGAACGCGGGCTGCGTCACGTAACGGAGTTCGGCCGCGCGCGAAAAGCTGCCGGTTTCGGCCAGCTGGAGGAAATCCTCCACCCACTTGAGTTCCATGACCCAAGTTTAGCCGAGGCTATGCCGTTTCGGCATGAGGAAGGACGCGAGCCCCCTACTGGACGCCGTACGCTTTCCGATCCACGTAATACGCCGCTTCGATGCCCGCCAGACTGCGACCGCGCGGATCCTTCGTGGCGCGGATCTCGTTGACGAGTTCGAGCGCCGTCTTGTCGCAGGGCGGGAGTTCGACATCGCTTGCTTCGACGGGCGTGGTGCGCGCCCCCCACTTCACGAAATGCGAACAAAGAGTCAGACCCGCCCCGAAGGCCGGCATGAGGAGGTTCGAGCCCGGCGCCACCCGCCCCGCTTCGAGCGCTTCGACCAAGGCAACCGGCACCGTGGCCGCACTCATGTTGCCGTATTTCTGCACGGTGAGGATGACCTTCTCCATCGGGATGCCCGCGTACTTGGCCACGGATTCGATGATGCGCGCATTCGCCTGATGCGGCACGACGAGATCGATGTCCTCCGGCCGAAGCCCGACTTTCTGAAGCGTCTTTGCGCTCGCATCCGTCATGCCCTGGACGGCCCGCTTGAAGATCTGCGGCCCGTCGAAATCCCACAGCATGTCGCCGAACGTCACGTTCGCATTTGCGTAGGTCGCGCCGTAGCCCCGCCGCACGCGCAGGATGCCGCGCGCATCACCGTAGCAACCGAGCGTCTCCCCGAGCAGACCGATGGGCTCATCCGTGGCCTCGAGCACAACCGCGGCCGAGCCGTCGCCAAAGAGCACCGCTACGCCGCGGTTGTCCCAGTCCATGTAGCGGGAGATCAGCTCGACACCGACGACGAGCGCGCGCTTGACGACGCCCGTGCGGATCATTGCCGTCGCCGTGGACAGGCCATAGAGGAAGCTCGTGCAGGCGGTGTTGACATCCATCGCCGCAGCGCCGTCGCAGCCAAGCTTGTATTGGAGCGCCGACGCCGTGTTCGGCACCATCTCGTCGTAGCTGCAGCTTCCGTAGACGATCAGATCGATGTCGCCTGCCGCGCGCCCCGCGCAGGCGAGCGCCCGACGCGCCGCGACGTAGGACATTTCAATTGCTGGCACATGCGAGATGCGCCGCTCCTTCATGCCGGTGCGTGAGGTGATCCACTCGTCGTCGGTGTCGAGAAAGGTCGCCAGATCCGCGTTCGTGAGCACCGCCGGGGGCATGCACTTGCCCCACCCCGTGATGGCTGCGTAGGTCATCTCGTTCTCCTCCGGTTCGTCCACCGGCCGCTTGGGCCGCGCGTGTCGTTCGGCGATCGTTCTAGATTCGACGGAACGTGGCGGCAAACGTCGCCCCGTTCGCCACATAGTGCTCGGCCCCGCCGCGAAGACGCACCACCTCCTCGTCGGTCAACTCGCGCACGACCTTGGCGGGTGCCCCGAGAATCAGGCTTCGCGGCGGAAAGTGCTTGCCCTCGGGCACGAGCGCGTGTGCCCCCACGAGAGCGTTCTCGCCGATCACTGCGCCGTTGAGCACCGTGGCACCGATGCCGACCAGGGCACCATCGCCGATCGTGCATCCGTGCAGGCAGACCTGGTGTCCGATCACGCAGTACCGCCCCACGGTGACCGGAAAACCATGGTCCGCATGCACCATGGAAAGGTCCTGGACGTTGCTGCCCTCGCCGATCGTGATGAGCTCGCAGTCGCCACGGAGCACGGCCCCAAACCAGACGCTCACGCGATCGTGCAGCACGACCGAGCCCATGACGCGGGCGGTGTCTGCGATGAAATGGCCGCCGCCGAGAAGCGTGGGCACGCGGTCACCGACGGCAAACAGGGGCTGGGCGGTTTCTGTCATGCACGAATTATCGAAGAAGCCCTTTCTAGAATTCCGGCAAATGAACATTCTCAATGTCGCCAGCTATCGTTTTGTCCGCCTGACCGACCCCGCCGGCCTCAAGGCCGCGTGGCTCGAGCGCGGTCGGGCTCTCGGGGTCAAAGGGACGATCCTCCTGGCCGAGGAAGGGATCAACCTTTTCCTCGCGGGGGCCGAAACTGCGGTGCGCACGCTGATTGCGATCATCGAAGACACGCCCGGTCTCGACGGCCTGGATCTGAAGGAGAGCTGGAGCGAGACGCCCCCGTTCCGCCGGTTCAAGATCAAGGTCAAGCGCGAGATCGTGACCTTCCGCCAGCCGGGCATCGACCCCGTGGCCAACCCCGCGCCGACAATGTCGCCCGAGGAATTGCGGGCGCGTCTGGACCAGGGCGAGCCGATCGTGCTGCTCGACACGCGCAACGGCGTCGAGGTCGCGCGCGGCACCTTCCGTGGCGCCCTCCACTGGGGCAACCACAATTTCACCGAGTTCGGCCAGATCGCGCGCGAGCGCATCGATGAGCTGGCCGGCAAGACGGTCGTCAGCTTCTGCACTGGAGGCATTCGCTGCGAAAAGGCCGCCCCCTACCTGCGTTCCCTCGGCGCGAAGGACGTCCATCAGCTTGAAGGCGGCATCCTGCGCTATTTCGAGCGCGTTGGTCGCGACCATTTCGATGGCGACTGCTTCGTCTTTGACGAGCGCGCCGCGCTAGACCCGTCGCTGCGTCCGGCAGACCCTCACGCGGTCAGTGCTTCCACTTGACCACGGAGAGCAGGTTGTTGAAGTCGTCCGTCCAGAGCGGCGCACCGGGCACCCGCGAGAGCGGACGGCCCCCCTCGATGCGGGCGAGCACCTCGGGTCTGCGCGCGAGCAGCACCCAGGTAGATGTGGTGTGCAGCGTGTTCTCCGGCTGACTCGGGTCTTCCACGACGACACCGACCAAGCCCTCGAGGTGGGCAATCTCGGCGAGCACCGGCGGCAGATCGAGAAATCGGTTCGATACATGGTAGGCGAGCACCCCGTCACTTGCGACTTGAGTCATGAACGAGCGCACCGCCTCGTAGGTGATCAGGTGCATCGGGATCGAATCGCCAGAGAACGCGTCCACCGCGAGCACGTTGAAGGCATTCGCAGCCTCCCGCTCGAGTGAGAGCCGGGCGTCCCCGAGGATGACCGAGACGGTTGCATTGCGCGCCTCGGCATCCGCGAGGTACGTGAAGCGAAGCCGGGCCAGGCGCTCGACCTCAGGATTGATCTCGTAGATGCGGCAGATGTCGCCTCGCCGGCAGTAAGCCGCAACCGTGCCCACCCCGAGCCCGATCATGCCGATGCGCTGGGTGGGCACGCTGAGCGGCGCGCGCAGCCGCTGAACATTCACCGCACGGCCGAAGCCCGATGTGGGCGTGTAGTAGGTCGTCGGCTCGGCACGCCACTTCTCGTGGGGATACTGCTCGCCGTGCAGGATGGCCCCATGCACGAGACGGACCAGGCGGCTCTCGGTGCCCTCTTCACCGTACGCCTTCACCTTGAGCACGCCGTAGAAGTTGCGCGCCACGTCGAGGGCGTTTTCGTGCTCGTTCTTCAGGTACCAGGCACCGGTGCCGAACGCCCCGAGCGCGAGCGCGACCGCCAACCATCGCAGCAGCGGTTGCACCGCCGTGACGACCGGGATGAACAGCAAGGCCGCGAGCCAGAGCGCCAGCGGCACTTCGAGGAACGTCGGAGTCAGGAGCGGCGCACCGACGCTGACCACGAGCGCCCCCAAGGCACCGCCCAGCGCCACGAAGAGGTAGAACTGCGTCAGGTGAGCCGGGTCGGGTTTCGCCTCGACCAACTCGCCGTGCATGACCATGCAGACGACGAACAGCCCGACACAGAACACGCTCGTCTGCACGATGAGGTCGAACTGAAAGGTCTTGTCGACCAGCAGGTAGCACATCCCGATGACCACGACGAAGAACGGCCCGGCATAGGTCGAGCGCTTGTACCAGCCCGTGCCGTCGAAGGTCAGGATGAAGGTGAGCAGGTAGAGCGTAAGCGGCAGAACCCACAGTAGCGGCACGCTGGCCACGTTCTGGGTGATGTGGTTGGTCACCGCCAGAAGCAGCATCGAGCCGACCGCGGAGAGCGCAATCCAGTGAAGCCGCGCAGCGATGCTCGGCGGCGCACCGGTCGCCTGTCGGGCATCCTGGGCAACCGCGGATACGACCTGCCCCGTGTCAGCCGCGCGCGCCACCCGCCAGGCGAGTGTGGCCACCAGCACGACGAAGAGCGCAAACAGCACCGACCAGCCCCACGCCTGATGCCGTGTACCGGTGAAGGGCTCGATCAGCGCCGGATAGGAGACGAGCGCTGCAAGTGAAGCGGCGTTTGAGAGCGCAAACAGACGGTAGGGGTCGCGCTTGGGCTCGAGCCGCGCAAACCAAGCCTGGATCAGCGGACTGGTCGTGGAGAGCACGAAGTACGGCAACCCGATCGTGACCAAGAGCAGGATCAGGATGCGGGAGATCGGCTCTTCGGTCCCGTCGGGCTTCAGCCCCAGCGGGGCGAGGATCGGCAAGGTGAGGAGCGCCGCCGCGGCGAGCGCGATGTGCAGTCGTGGTAAGCGGCGCGAGCCGAGCCAGCGAGGCGCAGCATCGGCGTAGGCGTAACCCGCGAGCAGCGCCGCTTGGAAGAAGAGCATGCAGGTCGTCCACACGGCAGACGATCCGCCGAACCAAGGAAGGATCTGCTTGGCGATCAGCGGCTGAACGAGAAAGAGCAGGAAGGCCGAGAGTGCGACCGTGGCGAAGAAGTGCATGCGGGGCTCACTCCCCGCGATGCCGGGAAGCGATCAGGCAGACGAGTCGGAGAATGCTAGCCACGTGGCCCGGCCCCAGAAAATCGCGCGCCCCGGTCGAACAAAGTCCGCCGGGGCGTCCGGGCACTGTGCTTGGATCAGCGCGCGTCGCGCAGCGCCTGAATCCGCGCCTCGATTGGCGGATGGCTGGAGAAGAGCGCCAACATGCCAGCTTTACTGCCGATGCCCATGGTCTTGACGCTCTGCGGCAGTTCGCCGGGCTCCAAGCCCCCGAGGCGGGCGAGCGCGTTGATCATCGGCTCCTTGCGGCCCATGAGCTCCGCCGCGCCCGCGTCGGCTCGATATTCCCGCTGTCGGCTGAACCAGGCCACGATGATGGCCGCCAGCACGCCAAGCAGGATATCCATGATGATCGTGGTCGCGTAGTAGCCGATGCCTGGCCCGTCGTCCTGGTTGCGCAGGATGACCTTGTCGACGAAGTAACCCACGATTCGGGAAATAAAGACGACGAACGTGTTCATCACACCCTGGATGAGCGTCATGGTGACCATGTCGCCGTTGGCGACATGGGCCACCTCGTGGCCGATCACCGCCTCGACTTCCTCGCGGTTCATGCTCTGCAGCAGCCCGGTCGAGACAGCCACCAGGGCCGAGTTCTTGAATGCTCCGGTGGCAAACGCATTGGGCTCGCCTTCGTAGATGGCGACCTCGGGCATGCCAATCTGTGCTTTCTGCGCGAAACGCTCCACCGTCTGCACGATCCAGCGGTGCGTGGGATCCGGCGAGTCGTTGATGACCTGTGCACCGGTCGACATCTTCGCGATCGGCTTGCTCATGAGCAGCGAGATGATGGCCCCGCCAAAGCCCATCACCAGCGCAAAGCCCAGCAATGCCGTCAGGTCGAGCCCGTTGGCGGTCAGAAAGCGGTTCAAGCCGAGGATGTTGGCGACGATGCCAAGCACCACGACCACCGCCAGGTTGGTCAGGACGAAGAGCAGAATCCGTTTCATTGAACTAACTCCGGAAGAACGTAGGAGGGTGCGCCGCCTCCGCCGTGGGGAAGCCGTCAGCGTCGAATAGATGCGAACGATACCCCAGCTTTCAAGCGCCGACCATCGCGAAAGCGAGCATGCAGCCGAATACACGCATGAATGCCCGTCGCTGTGGGATAATCTTGCGTTGCCCTTTGCCGGGACGTCGCCCATTGCGGCGCGCCGACTCGAGTCAGAGGCCACCCCGCCCGGTTCACAACCATTTCCTGAACCGTCACACGTATCCACGTTCCGGGAGCGGCCGTCCGCCGCCCGCCCGAAGCCTGAGCGAGCCCGGTGCACGGGATGATGATTCTGGCGCGTGGGCGCCGTGTGACACTGTCCGAAAGACCGACATGAAAGAAGGCATTCACCCCAACTACCGCGAGGTCGTGTTTCACGACACCGCCGCGAACGTCAAGTGGATCACCCGCTCGACCGTGGCGACCAACCGCAAGATCACCATGGAAGACGGCAAGGAGTATCCGCTCGTCGTACTCGAAATCTCGAGCGCCTCGCACCCGTTCTACACCGGCAAGCAGCAGCGCATCGTCGACACCGGAGGTCGCGTCGAGCGCTTCCGCCAGAAGTACGCCAAGAAGTAAATCGACGGACGAACGAGAGGCACCCCGAGCGGTCATCGTCCGCGTCCATCTCTCGCTGGAGCAAGGGCAGCCTCTCGCTGCCCTTTTTTCGTTTGTGCTTCCGTCTGCGGCCACAACCAGGCATCGTGCAACCCCGCATCGCCCACCACCCGACTGATCGCAGCAAGGCCCGTTGGAAGGCGGTCGCCCTGCTCGCGCTCATCGGTTTCTGGCTGTTCTCGGGTATCACCGGGCGCGATCCGTGGAAGCCGGATGAACTGACCTACATCGGCGTCCTGCAACACGTCGCCCACGGCCGTGATCTGGTCTGGTGGCCACGTATCGGCGGTGCCCTCGTCCCGGGGGAACTCGCGCTCATCCACTGGGCCACGCTGCCCGTGGCTTGGATCACAAGCGCCTGGCTCGAATTGCATGAGGCCGCACGGCTCGCCAACATCTTCTGGACCGCGTCCGCCATCGCCGCACTCGCCGCGGCCACCCGTCACTGGAGCGGCGGACACATCTCGTGGCTCACGGCCGTGCTCGTGATCGGCTGTCTCGGCCTCTACGACCGGGCACACAGCTACCTGCCGGATGTCGCGCTGTTCGCGGCGATCGCTTGGGCGATCGCAGGCTGCGCGCTGCTGCCCGACCGAAGCCGCATCGGGGTGGCCCTCATCACCGGCGCGATCGTCGTGGCGGCGGCCGCGCGCGGACTGCACGGCTTTCTGCTCGTGGTCGTGCCGCTTGCGGTGCTGATGGCCGCGCCCGTGCTCTCATCGCACCGGGTGAGCCTTGTCCGCAGCCTGCTGCTCGGCGCGAGCGTGTGCGGCGTGCTCGCCTGGGGGCTCTGGCAGGCCGATTCGGCAGCCTTCCAGCAGTTTCTGGCCGACGGTGCCGGCATTCAGCGCGGCGGTCGCGAGCGTCTCGCCCCGCTGTTCTATGGCACCACCGTGCTCTGGTTCGCCTGGCCCGTCTGGCCGGTTGCGATATGGCTCGTGGTGCTTCGCGGACGGGGCTTCTACGGCGGCTGGCAACGCGCGGAGGTCATCGTGCCGGCAGTTTTTTTCCTCTGCGGCTTTGTGCTGCTCTGCGTGACGAGCGATGCCAAGGCGGCGTACCTGCTCTCGCTCCTGCCGCCGTTGATCGTGCTCGCCGCTTTCGGCGTGGACACGATCAAGCGCACCTGGTACGGGCTGATCGACTGGTTCGGCATCCTCGTCCTTGGCCTCACGGCGCTTGCGACGGTGCTCGTGTCGAGCGCGCTCTATCTCAAGTGGCCACCCAATCTGGCGCAGTGGATGACGCGTTACGTGCCGGACTTCCAGGACACGCCGCCGTGGTTGGGCTATGCGGTTGCCCTGATCGCCTTTGTGATCTGGCTCGCCCTCATCCAGCCGGCGCAGCAGCACGCCCGACGCGCCTTCATCAACTGGGCCGGCTGCGTGACCTTTCTTTGGGTGGTCGTGCAGGCCCTGCTCATCCGGCCAGCGGATTACATCTCGAGCTACCGCGCGACGTTCGAACGCCTGCTCGGCGAGGTCCCCGCCGACGTCTGCGTCAGCGCCCTCGCCGTGCCGAGCGGGCAAACGGCGATGCTCGCGTATCACGGCGCACGTCCGATCCAGTCCGCAGCAACACCTCCCGCCGTGGACTGCCCGTTCGTCGTGGTCCTGCGCGACCGCGGCGGGCCGGAGACCGCCATCGACCCCCGGTGGCAGATGCTTGCGAGCGCGGCGCGCCCCGGGGACAACAGCGAGCGCTATGCGCTCTACCGCAATCCGAGCGCTCCGATCGTGGCGCAGAGTTCGGGTAGATCATGAAATTCATCGATGAGGCCCTGATCGAGGTCGTTGCCGGCGACGGCGGCAACGGCATGGCCTCGTTCCGGCGCGAGAAATACGTCCCCAGGGGCGGCCCGGATGGCGGCGACGGGGGGCGGGGCGGCTCGATCTTTCTCGTCGCCGACGAGAACATCAACACGCTCATCGACTACCGCTATGCCCGAATCCACCGGGCACAGCGCGGCGAGAATGGCCGCGGCGCGGACTGCTACGGCCGAGGCGGCGAGGATCTGACGCTGCGGGTGCCCGTGGGGACGGTGGTGACCGATGCCGAAACCGGCGAACTGCTCGCCGACCTCGCCCGGCACGGCGAGCGGGCGCTCGTGGCGAAGGGCGGCGCAGGCGGACTCGGCAACATCCACTTCAAGTCGAGCGTCAATCGCGCGCCCCGCCAGCGCACCCTCGGTGAGCCGGGGGAGAAGCGCCGGCTGCGTCTGGAACTGCGTGTGCTGGCCGACGTGGGTCTGCTGGGCTACCCCAATGCCGGCAAGTCCACGCTCGTGCGCGCCGTGTCGGCCGCGAAGCCCAAGGTCGCCGACTACCCGTTCACAACGCTCGCGCCGTCGCTGGGCGTGGTGCGCATCGACCATGGTCGCAGCTTCGTGATCGCGGACATCCCGGGCCTGATCGAAGGCGCCGCCGAAGGCGCGGGCCTCGGGCACCAGTTCCTGCGCCATCTGCAGCGTTGTCGGCTCATCCTGCACCTGATCGACATCGCCCCCTTCGATCCGGCTGCGGATCCGGTGCGCGAGGCCCGCGCGCTCCTCGCCGAACTGAAGAAATACGATGCGGCGCTGGCCACAAAGCCGCGGTGGCTGGTGTTCAACAAGATCGATCTGCTCGAGCCGGACGAAGCCCGGCACCGGATCACGGACGCCCTCCGGCGCCTGCGCTGGAAGAAGCCGTGGTTCGCGCTATCCGGGATGACCGGCGCCGGCACGGACGAACTCATTCGCGCGATCGGTGAGCATCTCGCTTCGAATACGATCCCGATTGCAAGCAGCGACAACGGATGAGCAGCGAACGACAGCGCATTCTCGGCCCCACGCGACGGCTGGTCGCCAAGGTGGGCAGTGCCCTGGTCACCAATGGTGGCAACGGTCTCGACCGCACCGCCATCGCCCGCTGGGCCGCCGACGTAGCGGCGCTCCGGGCGCGGGGCGTGGAGGTGATCTTCGTCTCCTCGGGTGCGGTGGCGGAAGGCATGGCACGGCTCGGCTGGGCCAGCCGTCCCACACTCATGCCGGAGCTGCAGGCGGCCGCCGCCGTCGGGCAGATGGGCCTCGTCCAAGTCTATGAACAGGCGTTCGCCGCGCATGGTTTGAAGACCGCGCAGATCCTCCTGACCCACGAGGATCTCGCCGACCGGAAGCGCTACCTGAATGCGCGCTCCGCGCTTACCGCCCTCCTCGAGCACGGCGTCGTGCCGATCATCAACGAGAATGACACGGTCACGACCGACGAAATCAAGTTTGGCGACAACGATACGCTCGGCGCGCTCGTGGCCAACCTGATCGACGCGCAGGCGCTCGTGCTGCTCACCGACCAGCGCGGTCTCTACAGCGCGGATCCGCGCCGTGACCCGTCGGCGCAGTTCATCGAGCACGGCCGGGCGGATGACCCGCGCTACGAGGCCATGGCTGGCGGCGCGGGCACCGGAATCTCGCGCGGCGGGATGCTGACCAAGGTGCTCGCCGCGCGCCGCGCCGCGAACACCGGCATCCACACCGTCATCGCGAGCGGACACGAGCCGGACGTGCTCTCGCGGCTGCTCGCGGGCGAGTCGATCGGCACCCTGCTCGAGGCACCGGAGGCGAGTCTTGCCAAGCGCAAGAGCTGGATGGCGGATCATCTTCAATTGCGCGGCGCGGTCCGCGTGGACGCCGGGGCGGCGCGCGCGCTCACGCAGGGTGGCAAGAGTCTGCTGCCCGTGGGCGTGATCGCCGTGGAAGGCGAATTCGAACGCGGCGAGGTCATCGCCTGCCTGGCCGAGGACGGGCGCGAACTGGCGCGCGGCCTCGCGAACTATTCCGCCTCCGAGACGCACCGCATCCTGCGCAAGGCGTCGAGCGAGATACCGACGCTCTTGGGCTACGCGGGCGACGACGAGCTGATCCATCGCGATAATCTGGTGGTCACTGCAGGCAAGACTTGACTTCCGGCGAGATCACCCCACCCTTGGCTGGACGATGCTCCTTCGTGCTGCCAACGTGCCTGCCCTGCGACGATTCGCGCTCTCCTGGCTGAGCCTTCTCCTTCCCCTCGTGGGCTGGGCTTCCACCTTCGCCCAGGGCGCGCTGCCCGGGCTACAGCCGCCTTCCGCGGCTGGCGTGTCCACCATGGCCGCCCCCCTGCCCTCGCTCGCGCCCGTCGTGGCGCAGACCGCAGCTGGCGTGGTCAACATCTCGACGCTCACACGCTCGGCGGAAGCGGACAACCCGATGTTCGCCGATCCGTTCTTCCGCCGCTTCTTCGGCGTGCCCGACCGCCCGCGCACGCCGCAGGCCTCGGGGTCGGGCGTCATCGTCGACGCCGCGCGCGGCTACGTGCTGACCAACCACCATGTCATCAAGGGTGCGACCCAGATCGTGGTCACGCTGCGCGACCGCCGCGAATTCACTGCCCGACTGGTGGGCTCGGATCCCGCCACGGACATCGCACTCTTGCAGATCCCGGCCGAGCGGCTGACTGCCGTGCGCGTGGGGGACTCCGACGCGCTTCAGGTGGGCGACTATGTGCTCGCGATCGGCAACCCATTCGGCGTCGGGCAGACCGTCACTTCGGGCATCGTCTCGGCGCTCGGTCGCGCGGGGCTCAATGTCGAAGGCTATGAGGACTTCATCCAGACCGACGCCTCGATCAACCCGGGCAACTCGGGCGGCGCCCTCATCAACCTCCGCGGCGAACTCGTGGGCATCAACACTGCAATCATCGGTCCGGCGGGCGGTAACGTTGGCATCGGCTTCGCGGTTCCATCCAACATGGCCATGCGGGTCACCGAGCAGCTCGCCCGCTTCGGCGAGGTACGCCGCGGTGGCATCGGCATCGCGGCCGTGAGCGAAGTGACCCAGGAAATCGCCCGCGAGCAGCGCCTGCCGGCCATCGAGGGGGCCGTGATCGCTGCCGTCATCTCGGGTTCGCCGGCCGAGCGCGCCGGTATCCGCCGCGGCGACGTCGTGGTCGCCGTCAATGGCCGTCGGGTGCGCACGGGCTACGATCTGCGCAATCAGCAGGCGCTGACTCCGATCGGTCAACCTCTCGAACTCGTGCTCGTGCACGAGGGGCGACAGCGCACGGTACGCGTTACCGTGGAGACGCCCGCCCGCGCACAAGGCCTGCGT
Source organism: uncultured Burkholderiales bacterium (assembly GCA_937944385.1). GTDB lineage: Bacteria > Pseudomonadota > Gammaproteobacteria > Burkholderiales > Casimicrobiaceae > Casimicrobium. The sequence continues at coordinate 46,965 of CALDYQ010000009.1, forward strand.
CCGGAACGCGTGGCCGAGATTCCGGGCGTCGAGGTGGCCGCCTTTCCGCGCGAGCTCAACCGTCGCGGACTCTACGTGACCGGCGTCGAGCGCGACAGCGAAGGCTGGCAGATCGGTCTGCGCGAGAACGACGTTCTGCTGGGCATCAATGGCAGCTATGTGAACAGCCCTGCCGAGGTGCGGCGCGCCATTCGGGAATCGAGCCGGTTCGTGGTCTTCAACATCGTGCGCGGCGACAGCCGCATCGACCTGCGGGCGAGAAAGACGCAGGGCGCGACCTGATCAGCCGCGTGCTGGCAGGCCGCGCTCAGGTGTGCATGACCCAGCCGTGCCCGCACTTCCGGCACCGGACATGCACCGCGACCGCGCTGTGGCCAGTCAGCTCGAGTTGACCGTAGGTCTGGCAGCGGGCGCAGCGGGCCTGATTGGCTATCGATTCCGCAGCGCTCAGGGCCAGCAGATACCCCTGGACGGCAAAAAAGACGACCGCGGCGCAGATGCAGACGAACGCCGTGTAGATGAGCTTGCCCATGAGGCTCGCCTCGGAGAAGAGTTCGATCGAGCCGAGCAATCCAGCCAGCGCGACGATCGCGAGCGCGAGGTAGACGTGGGAGAAGATCAGCTCACGCTCGTACCACCGCCGAAAGCCAAAGCGGCGGATGCCCTCCGCAAGCGGTGGATTGAGGCGGAGCGCGGCGAGAACATCCATCCGTCGTCCGGGCTGTGTGACCCAATTCGCCCTTCTCGAGCCAGGGCAGCGTGAGGTGCTGCCCCGGGGCAATCAATACTCCAGCTTGCGCGGAAGCGTCTTGGCCTCTTCGACCCAGCGCGCAACCTCGGACTCGGTTGGCAGTCGCCGCACGAGCTTCTTCGACTCATTGGCGGCGGCCATGGCCTGGGTCAGGTTCGCGGGGTTGCGACGGGCAAGCTCAGGCACCGTGTCCACACCGGCGGCTTCGAGCAGTTCGCTGTACTCCGAGCCGATGCCCTTGACGCGGTACAGGTCGACCATGTTGGCGAACTTGAGCACCTGCGCTTCGGACAGGCCGGTCTTCTCGGCCAGTTCCTTGCGCTGCTTCGGCGTGCAGGTGGCCTCGAGGAGGCTGTCGGTGTCCTTGACGCCGCACGCCCGCATTTTCTCGCCGATCACCGGGCCGATGCCTTCGACGTCCTCGATCTTGTAGTTCGCCATGCGCTGTTTCTCCTGTTGCGTTGACACTCGCGTTGGTACTGGGTTTAGGGTTCACTCCCTCAGCGAATGCTAAGGGCAACACGCGCGTTTCGTCACCACCGGTTTTCTCCAGAATAGTCCCATGATCGACAACGCTTCACCATCCCGCCAGCCTCATCATGAACTACCGACGCCTCGGCCGCTCCGGCCTCAAAGTCTCCGAACTCTCCCTTGGCTCCTGGGTCACCTACGGCAACCAGGTGGACACGCAATCCGCCGTGGAGTGCATGGCCGCCGCCTGGGATGCGGGGGTCAATTTCTTCGACAACGCCGAGGTCTACGCGCGCGGCCAGTCGGAGGTCATCATGGGCGAGGCACTCAAGCGTCTGGGCTGGCGTCGCGCCCAGGTGATCGTCTCGACCAAGTTCTTCTGGGGCATCAACGATGGCCCGAACGAAAAGAACACGCTCAACCGCAAGTACCTCATGCAGGCGATCGATGGCTCGCTCCGGCGTCTGCAGCTCGATCATCTCGATCTCGTGTTCTGCCATAGGCCGGACCCGCACACACCGCTCGAGGAGACGGTCTATGCGATGCATGACATGATCGTCTCGGGCAAGGCGCTCTACTGGGGCACGAGCGAGTGGAGCGCCGAGGAGATCCGCGGGGCGTGGGAGATTGCCGAGCGGCACCACCTGCACAAGCCCGTCATGGAGCAGCCGCAGTACAACCTCTTCGCACGCGATCGCGTCGAGCGGGAGTACGCCCGGCTCTACACGGATCTCGGCCTGGGCACCACTGTGTGGAGCCCGCTCGCCTCGGGACTGCTGACTGGCAAATACCGCGACGGCGTGCCGGCCGATTCGCGGGCCGCGCTCAAGGGCTACGAGTGGATTGCCGAGCGGGTGACCGATCCGGCCAAGACCGCGGCGGTCGAGCGCCTGCGGCCGATCGCGGACGAACTCGGCTGCACGCTTGCGCAACTTGCTCTCGCCTGGTGCCTCAAGAACCCGAACGTCTCCACGGTCATCACCGGCGCATCCCGCCCGGCGCAGGTGCTCGAAAACATGAAGGCGCTGGAGGTGGTGCCCAAGCTCACTGATGAGGTGATGGCGCGCATCGACCTCGCCACCGGGCGCTGAATCCGGGGCGCATCGCGCCACGGCAGAACGGTCGGTTTTCGATCAGCTTTTTGCTGAACGCCTGATGCGATCGGTCGTTCAAAAAAGAAAAGCAGAAAGTCGACTTTCCGCGAAATCTTCCGCAACGCCCCATCCAATCTAGGCTGAACGCAAAAGCCCTACCGTTCCACCTGTCAGCCTCGAGCGCCGCAAGAGCACGGACGGCTCAGACGTGCGAAGGTCGTGTCAATGCGATGGCCGCGCATCGAAGCGCTCGTTCGGGCCCAAGTAACGCCACTGCCCCGGCGGCAGATCGCCGAGCCTTACGCTCCCGATGCGCACGCGCTTCAAGGCCAGCACGCGCAGTCCCACCGCCTCGCACATGCGCCGGATCTGTCTCTTGCGGCCCTCGCGCAGGATGAAGCGGAGTTGATCCTCGTTCTGCCAGCGCACTCGGGCAGGCTTCAATTGCACGCCATCGAGGGCGAGACCGAACTCGCTCATGCGCTTGGACAGGCGGACCGGCTCGCTCACCCGGTGGTCCTGCCCAGCCACGCAAGCAAGGTGGCCTCATCGATCACCGGTACACCCAGGGCCTGCGCCTGCGTCAGTTTGCTTCCGGCCTCGGCACCCGCGACGACATAGTCGGTCTTGGCCGAGACCGAGCCGACGACCTTGCCCCCGGCCGCCTCGATCATCGCCTTGGCCTCCTCGCGCTTCAACGTGGGCAAGGTGCCGGTCAGGACGAACTTCTTGCCGCTCACGCGTTCGTTCGCGCCCTGCCCTGGCGTGGCAGAGGGGGGCAGAGCCTCGGGCACCACACCCGCAGCCAACAGACGGTGGATGACATCGCGGTTCTTCGGATTGCCGAAGAAATGTTCGATGCTCGCTGCGACGACAGGCCCAACGTCCGGAACCTGCTGAAGCCTTTCGGCATCTGCGGCCATGAGCGCCTCGACCGAACCGAAATGCCGGGCGAGATCGCGCGCCGTCGTCTCGCCCACATGGCGGATGCCCAGGGCGAAGATGAAGCGGTTGAGCGGCGGACGCCGCGCCGCGTCGAGCTCTGCAAGCAGGTTCAAGGCCGACTTCTCGCCCATGCGCTCGAGTCCGGCCAGCTGCTCGAGCCGGAGCGAGAACAGATCCGCGGCATCTTGCACGAGCCCCACGCCGACCAGCTGATCGATGAGCTTCTCGCCGAAGCCCTCGATGTTCATTGCCCGTCGCTGGACGAAGTGGAGCAATGAGCCCTTGCGCTGCGCCGGGCAGACCATGCCACCGGTGCAGCGGGCGATGGCTTCGCCCTCGGGCCGCTCGATCGCCGAGCCGCACTCGGGGCAGGCGGTCGGCAACTGCCAGTCGGCCAACACGGCGGTGCGGCGCTCGGGCAGGCTGCGCACCACCTCGGGAATCACGTCCCCGGCCCGCCGGACGATGACCTGATCACCAACGCGCACGTCTTTACGGCGGACTTCGTCGAGGTTGTGCAGGGTGGCGTTCGACACGGTGACCCCGCCCACGAACACGGGCTCGAGCCGCGCCACTGGCGTGATCGCCCCGGTTCGCCCGACCTGGACGTCGATCGCGAGCAGTCGGGTCACCGCCTCTTCGGCGGGAAACTTGTGCGCCACCGCCCAGCGGGGCTCGCGAGTGACGAAGCCCAGTCGCTCCTGCAGGTCGAGACGGTCGACCTTGTAGACCACGCCATCGATGTCGAAGCCGAGGCTGTCGCGCCGGGCGAGAACGTCGGCATGATAGGCAGCGAGAGCTTCTGGCCCGCGGCAGCGACGCCACGCGTCCGAGACGGGCAAGCCGAGCCGTGCGAGCCATTCGAGCACTTCGCCGTGTGTCTTCGGAAGCGCGCCGGAAACCTCGCCCACGCCATAGGCGAAGAAGGACAACGGACGCTGTGCTGCAAGCTTCGGGTCGAGTTGACGGATGCTGCCTGCCGCCCCATTGCGCGGGTTGACGAGCGGTGTGCCCCCTTCGCGCCGCATGCGTTCGTTGTAGCGCTCGAAGTCGCGCCGCGACATGTAGACCTCGCCGCGCACCTCGAGCACGGCCGGCGCACCCGGCGCGAGGCGCAGCGGCACGCTCCGGATGGTACGCACGTTGTGGGTCACATCCTCGCCGGTCTCGCCGTCGCCTCGCGTTGCGCCCTGTACGAGCACGCCGCCTTCGTAGCGCAGACTCATGGCCAGGCCGTCGAACTTGAGTTCGGCGACGTAATCGATCGGCGGCGCGTCCGCCCCCAGCCCGAGCTCGTTGCGGACGCGCTGATCGAAGGCGCGCGCCCCCCCGGCGGTCGGGTCGGTCTCGGTGCGGATCGAAAGCATCGGCACGCGGTGCCGTACCGGTGCGAAGGCCTCGACCGCGCGGCCGCCGACGCGCTGGGTGGGCGAATCCGGTGTGCGCAGCTCAGGATAAGTCTCCTCGAGCGCGAGCAGTTCGCGAAAGAGCGCGTCGTATTCGGCATCGGTCAGCTTCGGCTGGTCGAGGACGTAGTAATCGTGGTTGGCCGCTTCGATCACCGCGCGCAGTTCCACGATACGCATTTCGGCCGCGCGCACCGCGTCGGCGTGGGCAGCATCCGGGGCCGCGGACGTCATGCGAACAGCGAGCGCGCGGTATCCGACCCGGGCTCGATGCCGGCCTGGGCCAGCGCCTCCATCGCCCGCTTCACGTCCTCGCGCAGCGCGGCAAAGACGGCATCGTCCACGCGGGTGTCGTCGCTCATCCATAGCGTGCCGTCGAGGAGCTTGGCGAGCGCGCGCAGCGTCTGGCGGTAGACGTCGAAGCGCGCGAGCGGCTCCCTGAGATTCACGGGCTGCAGCACGAAGCGCAGCGCCTTGATGCTCTCGGTGCGCAGCCGCTCCGGCGTGAACGGCCGCTCGTAACCGTCCACCGCGTGAAAGATGACCTGATCGGTTTCCACCTCGTGATAGGCGAAGCGGCCGTCGGATTGCAGCCGGAAGCCGTTGGCCTCGAGCGTCGAACGCAGGCGTGTGCCGGCCCAGCCGGCCGGGTCTTCCTTGACGAGATAGATGTGCGGCGTGATGTCCACCGCGGCGAGAAACTGGTCGAGTTCGACCGCACGCGAAGCCGCATCCTCGAATCCGAAAAAGTGGACCTCTCCGTCCATCTGCCGTGTGGCGTCGGCCACCGAGAACTGCCAGGTGTCGATGTCCGACTGGGTCAGCGGACCGGCACGCGAGGCGAGCGGCAGGGCAAGCACCACCTGCTGGACAGACGCGGTGGACTCCGGATCGAACTCGTCGAGCGGGCTTTGGCGGAACAGCCTGACCCAGGCGCGCGCACGTCCGGCCGCCAGCACGATCGGCCCGGCATCGAACGGCATGCCATCAGCAGAGACCACAGACGCGTGCACATGCAGGCGCTGATCGAACGGCAACTCGGAGACCACACGCGCGGGTCGCGCAGCCGCCGGCGGTGGGGGCGAAGCCGCAGTCGAAGGCGCAACCGCTTCCAAGGCCGGTTCCGCCGACGCCGAGCCTGCCATGCCCGAATGCGCGGCTGGTCGTTCCGGCGTGTTCCGGATTCTCTCCGGCGCAGCCGTCGTCTCGTCGGTCACGGCGACGGTAGCCGCCGGGGACGAGACGGTCGGATCGATCACCGGCTCCACGCGCTGCTCCGCCGAGGGATTGGCATGGGCGCCGAGGGGCGGGTCGTCACGGCGGTCGCCTGCATTCTGACAGCGTTCCGACGGCGCGGGGGGCTCGGCCTTCGCTGCCGACGCAGCGCGGCCCGCGCGCCAGGTCTCCCACCCGTAGACGAGCGCGAGCACCGCGACAATCAGGACACCGACCGCAATCAGGCCGAGTTGCAATGAATTCATCGTCTCAGGCAGCCTCGGCCATTCGGATCGCCTGCGCCACGTCGACGCCCACGATTCGCGACACCCCCGGTTCATTCATCGTAACACCGATCAACTGCTCGGCCATCTCCATGGCGATCTTGTTGTGGGAGATGAACAGGAACTGCGTCTGCGTGGCCATCTCGCGCACGAGCTTGCAGAAGCGCTCGGTGTTCGGGTCGTCGAGCGGCGCATCCACCTCGTCGAGCAGGCAGAACGGCGCCGGATTCAGGTGGAAGAGCGCAAACACGAGCGCCGTTGCCGTGAGCGCCTTCTCGCCGCCCGACAGAAGGTGGATCGAGGCATTGCGCTTGCCGGGCGGTTGCGCGACGACCTGGATGCCGGCATCGAGAATCTCGTCGCCCGTCAGCACGAGCTTGGCCTGCCCGCCACCAAACAGTGTCGGGAACAGCCGCCCGAAGTGCGCGTTGACCTGGTCGTAGGTCTCGGAAAGCTGGGCGCGAGTCTCACGGTCGATTCGGCGGATCGCATCCTCGAGCGTGGCGATCGCTTCGGCCAGATCCGCTGCCTGAGCATCGAGGTAGAGCTTGCGCTCGCGGGATTGTTCGAGTTCGTCGAGGGCTGCCAGGTTGACTGCGCCTAGAGCGGCGATGTCGCGCTCGATGCGAGTCAAGCTGCCCTGAAGGGCGGAGGCACGGGGTGCCTCGGCCAATTGCGCGGCGAGACTTTCTGGCGCCACCTTGAGATGCGCGAGCTGCTCGTCCATCTGCGCGATCGTGCCCTCGGCCGTGGATTGCCGCACGCGCGCATCCTCGATGCGCTTCCTGATCGGCTCGAACTCGCGCTCGATCCCGAGCCGTCGCTCCTCGGTCGCCACGAGCTGCGCGTTGGCCTGTTCCACCGCCTCGCGCGCCGAACGGAGCGCCGCTTCACGTTCGCCGCGCGTGGACAGAAGCTGCTGCAGCGCCGACTCGATGGGGGAGAGCAGGATGCTCGCACTCTCGGCGGCCAGGCGCTCACGCTCAGCAGCTGCATGCGCGCGCTCGCGCTGGTTCTGCGCCTGCCGACGGGTGAGCTCGGCGACGCGATCGCGCGCCACCTTCTCGGCGTACATCGCATCCCGAAGAGCGTTCTCGGCGGCTCGCAGCGTTTCGCGCGCCTTGACCAGCGCCACGTCTGCCTCGTTGCGGACGCCGCGCCCGGCCTCCCGCTCGGCGAGCGCCTCGGCACGCCGCGCCTCATCCTCCCCGAGACTGGCGACCAGCTGTTCGATCTGCGCACGCTCGGCCTGCGCCTGTTCATCCAGTTCGGCCAACTCCGCAGCGATCTGCCGCGTACGCTCATCCGCCTTGCTTCGGGCCTGCTCGATCTGCATGCGCTCGACCTCGAGCGCATGCACCCGCCGTTGAACCGAGACGATCGCACCGCGACGCTGGGTCGCCAGCGTGCGCAGGTCCTGGTAGCGCTTCTCAGCCGCGGCGAGCGCATCGGCCGCAGCGCGGGCTTGCACCTCCACCCGCGCCAGGTCCGCGGCCAACGACTCGATCTCGCGCTGGCGCGTGGTCGCGCCATGCACCGCCGCATCCGGCGCAAACCACGTGATGCTGTGCCGACCGATGATGTGCCCCTCGGGCGTGACAAAACACTCCCCCTGAGCGAGACGCATGCGTCCATCGAGGGCCGCGGCCACGTCCGGTGCGGTCCGCACGCCGTGAAGCCACTCGGCGAGGACGGCGCGTGCCGCGGGGTCGTCCGTCGCCACACGCGCCATGAGCGCATCATCGGCAGGGGTCAGCGACAGCGCGGTGTCTGCGTCTGCGGCAAAGACCGTCATGCGCGCCGGCGGAACGATCAGGGCGCCTAAGCGGGAGCCCGTCTCCACCGGCAGCGCGTTGAGTCGCTCGCGCAGCACCGCCTCGAGCGCATCATCCCACCCCGAAGCCACGCGGAGCGCCCGCCAAAGCGGCATCGCGCGGAGGCCTTGTCCGGCGACCCACTTGGCCAGCCCCGCGTCGTCTTCGCGCTCGAGGGCCTGCTGGAGCTTGACGAGCGCGTCATGGCGGGCGCGGAGTCGCGCGAGCTCTCCCGCGACGCGCTCCTGGTCGAGCCGGAGCGAAACGCGCGCCCGGTCAGCCTCGAGGGCAGCGGTCTCGGCGTCCTGCGCCGTCTGCTCCGCCGCCTCGAGTTCGGCCTGCTCGGCCTCGATCTGCTCGACGATGGCGGTGAGCTCGGCGTCATCGGGCGCAGTGAGCCGGGCGCGCTCGTCTTCGAGCCGCGTGCGTCGCTGCGCGAGTTGGGCAAGCATGCGCTCCGCGTTGTTACGGCGCACTTGCCCCACCTGGAGCGCGCTGTCGATCTCAGCCAGCCGCTGTTGCGTGGCGGCAAGCGCAGTGGCCGCATCCCGGAGCGCCTGCTCTGCAGCCGGCAGCGCCGCCTGGGCGGATTCGACCAACGCCTTCTGATCGACATGACGCGCTTCGGCGACCGCGACCGCATCATGCGCCTCAGCGAGGGATTCCTCGATCTGGGAGGCTTCCTCGTCGAGGGTGAGCAGTCGATGCGTCGCCTGCTCGATCTCGCGCGCCACGCGGGCGCTGCGCTCGCGCTCGAAGGCGAGCTGCTGCTCGATGCGCGTGACCTCGGCATTGACCTCGTAGAACGCGCCCTGCGCCGCATGCTGCGCGTCATTGGCCGTGAAGACCGACTGCCGGAGCGTTTCGACCTCGGTCGCAAGCGCCGCGAGCTCGGCCTCCTTGCCAAAGAGCGACGTCTCCGCCTCGGCCAGGATCCTCACAGCCGCGTCGCGGGTCCGGATGGCTTCCTCGCGACGCTGGGCATAGAGCAGCGCCAGGGTTTCGGTGCGCGCCTGATCGAGCTCGCGCCAGCGCGCGGCCACCTTGGCCTGCCCTTCAAGACGCTCGAGTTGCGTGGCGAGCTCGGACTGGATGTCCTGCACGCGGGCAAGGTTCTCGCGCGTGTCCGCGAGGCGTCCCTCGGTTTCGCGCCGACGCTCCTTGTAGCGCGACACGCCCGCGGCCTCTTCGAGAAAGACGCGCAATTCCTCGGGCTTGGCCTCGATGATGCGCGAGATCATGCCCTGCTCGATGACCGCGTAGGCGCGCGGGCCGAGACCGGTGCCGAGGAAGACGTCGAGGATGTCGCGCCGCCGGACGGACTGGTTGTTGATGTAGTAGGAAGAGCCTACGTTGCGCTGCAGCACCCGCTTGACGGACAGCTCGGCATACTGGCTCCATTGCCCGGCCGCGCGGCCGGCACTGTTGTCGAAGACGAGCTCGACGCTCGCGCGCGCGACCGGCTTTCGGTTGCCCGCGCCGTTGAAGATGACATCTTCCATCGACTCGCCCCGCAGTGCCGAGGCCTTCGATTCACCGAGCACCCAGCGCACCGCGTCGATCACGTTCGACTTGCCGCACCCGTTGGGCCCGACGATGCCGATCAATTGGCCCGGCAAGGGAATGGTGGTGGGATCGACGAAGGACTTGAAGCCTGCGAGCTTGATCGAGGTCAGACGCATGAAATGGGGTCGGAAAGCCGACGCCCCCGCCGGCAGGCAGGACGAAGACGCACGGCATGACGCTTTAGAATCCGGCGATTATAGAAGTCCCATTTTCTTGGCTAAGCCTTTGAAAAAGCAGAAAAAACCGATCAACCCTCCGGTCGCCCCCGGCGTCTCCGAGCGCCCCGCGGGAGTGCGCTCCGCGCCGTCGACGACGATCGACACCTTCGCCAATCCGCACCCGGGACGGGATTACCTGATCCACATCCAGGTGCCCGAATTCACCTGCCACTGCCCGCTCACCGGGCAGCCGGATTTCGCGCATTTCACGATCGAGTACATCGCGGACGCGCGCTGTATCGAGCTCAAGTCGCTCAAGATGTACATGTGGAGTTTCCGCGACCAGGGGGCCTTCCACGAAAAGGTCACCAATGACGTGCTCGATCACCTCGTGGCCGCGATCGAGCCACGCTTCATGCGCGTGACGGCGCGCTGGAACGTGCGCGGCGGCATCTACACCAACGTGATCGCCGAGCATCACGCCCGCGGCTGGAAGCCGCGGCCGGCCGTCGATCTCACCCGCTTCGGGCTCGCCGCCCCGGTGGCGCTTTGAGCCCCGCCTCCGGCACGACTCCAATCCAGCCGGTCATCCTCTGCGGTGGCTCTGGCACCCGGCTTTGGCCGGAGTCGCGCGAGACCTACCCCAAGCCCTTTCTGCCGCTGATCGACGGCCGCTCGCTCTACGAACTCACGCTCGAGCGCTGCGCAGCCCTGCCCGGTGCCCTGCCGCCGATCGTGGTCATCAACGCGCAGCAGGCGCATCTGGCTGAGCAGGCGGCGGCAGCGATCGGACACCGCATCCCCCGACTCGTGATCGAGCCCGTCGGCCGCAACACCGCGCCGGCCATCGCTGCCGCGGCGCTCGTCGCGACGGCGGATGGCAGCGACCCGACTCTGCTCGTGCTGCCGGCCGATCACCTGATCGCCCCGCCCGACGCCTTTGCGACGGCGGTCGCGCAGGCTGCGCAAGCGGGCGGCAATCGCCTGGTCACCTTCGGCGTGGTCCCCACGTACCCCGAGACCGGATACGGCTACATCGAGGCTCCCACGGCCGAGGTTTCCTCGGCCGATGCGGTACGGCCGGTCGAGCGCTTCGTCGAAAAGCCGGACATCGAGACCGCGCGCGGCTACCTCGCGGGTGGACGCCATTTCTGGAACGCCGGGATCTTCGTCTTCAGGGCGAGCCTTCTCCTGGCTGAGCTGCGTCAGCATTCCCCGACCGTCGCCACGCAGGTTGCACGCGCGGTCGCCCAGGCCCGCCAGAGTGAAGCGCGAACCGTGCTTCCCGCCGCCGAGTTCGGCGAATGCCCGAACATTTCGATCGATTACGCGCTCTTCGAGAAGAGCCGTATCGTGTCCATGGTGCCGGCCCGCTTCGAATGGAGTGACATCGGCAGCTGGAAGGCGGTCGCCGACGTCTCGCGGGGCGTCGGCAATGCGGTGGTCAACGTGGGTAGCAGCGATTGCTTCGTGCGTAGCGACGGCCGCACGGTCGGCCTGGTCGGCGTCGCGAATCTCGTCGTGATCGACACCGAAGACGCCCTCTTGATCGCACACCGAGATCACACGCAGGACGTCCGTCAAGTCGTCGAACGCGTACGCGAGATCAAGCCCGCGCTCGCCGTCTGGCGAACGACCGCCGTTCGGCCGTGGGGAACCTTCACGGTGCTGTCCGACCTCGCCGATCACAAGGTCAAGCGCATCGTGGTCAATCCGGGCGCGTCGATCTCGCTGCAACTTCATCACCATCGCAGCGAGACCTGGACCTTCATCTCGGGTCATGGCGAGGTGACGCTCGACGACCGGACCATCACGGTCGGCCCCGAGGTGACCGTGCACATTCCAGTCCGCACGAAGCATCGCGTGCGAAATACCGGCGGCGATCCGCTCGTCTTCATCGAGACGCAGACTGGTACGAGCTTCGAAGAAAGCGATATCGTGCGCTTCGAAGACCAGTACGGGCGCATCTGAATGGCCCGTCACTTTCTGAGTGCCTGCTCGAACGCATATGCGAGCGACCAGACCGCCGACGCGTAAAGACGCGAGCGGTTGTAGCGCGTGATCACGTAGAAATTCTCGAAGACCAGCCAGTAATCGAGGCTGCCGTCCGCCAGATCGAGCGAGATCAAGCCAATCGAATCATCGGCCTTCGGTGCGCGCACATCGGCATCGCGCGCGCGCACGGCGACCTCGGCCTCAACCCACTCCGACCACGGACGTCGCGCGGTGAGCCCGCCCTCGAACTCCCGAGCGACTGCGGGTGAGACGGGCTTTAGGGGCAGCATGACCGGCTCGCCGCGCTGCCAGCCATGAGCGGCGAGAAAGGAAGCCACGGAGCCGATGATGTCAGCCGGTGAATTCCACAGGTCGGTCCGGCCGTCCTGATCGAAGTCCACGGCAAAGCGTCGGTAGCTGCCGGGCATGAACTGCGGCCACCCCATGGCACCAGCGAATGACCCTCGGAACTCGAGCGGCGAGCGCTTGAGCTCCCGCGCGAGCAGCAGGAAATCCTTGAGTTCACCGCGAAAGAATTCAGCTCGACGCGGGTAATCGAGGGCCAGCGTGGCGAGTGCATCCACGATGCGGGTCGTCCCCGTGATGCGGCCGTAGACCGTCTCCACGCCGATGATCGCCGCGATCACCGAGCGCGGCACGCCATAGGTCTGCTCGGCGCGCTCGAAATGCTCCGCGTGACGCGTGAGAAATTCCAGTCCGCGCTGCATCCGGTCGCCCCCGATGTGACGCGGCCAGTAGACATGCCACGGCGTCGGCGCGCGGATCGGCGCATCCATGAGCGCGATCACCCGGTCCTGCCGCTGCACTTGGGCGAAGAGCGCATCGAACTCGTCGGCCGGGTAGCCGTGCTCGCGAATCAGTTCCTCGCGCAAGGCCGCGAGTTCAGGCCGACCGATGAAGCTTTGCGCGCTGACCTGCGCGCCCATCATTCCGACCACGCAAGCCGCGAGCGCGAGAGCGCGAGAGAACGACATCGTCATGGCATCGATAATACCCGGATGCCGTATGCGCTTTTTCGTCCCCTCCTTTTCGCGCTCGATGCCGAGCAGGCGCACCACGCCGCGTTCGCCGCGCTCGATGCGCAGGCGGCCTTCGGCCTTGCGCGTCTTTGGGCGGGTCATCTGCCGGAGAAACCTGTCGAGCTTCTCGGCCTTCGCTTCCCCAACCCGATCGGACTGGCTGCGGGCCTCGACAAGAACGCCTGCCATCTGCGCGGGCTCGCCCAACTGGGCTTCGGCTTCATCGAGGTGGGCACACTCACGCCGCGCCCGCAGCCGGGCAATCCCAAGCCGCGCATGTTCCGCCTGATCGAGCATGAAGCGCTCATCAACCGCCTAGGATTCAACAACGACGGCGTCGAAGCTGCCCTGCCCCGGCTCGCCGCGCGGTCGGTTTCGGTACCCGTCGGCGTGAACATCGGCAAGAACGCCACGACCCCGAACGATCGTGCCCATGACGACTACCTTGCCTGCCTGAGGGCGGTCTATCTCCAGGCCGACTATGTCACGGTCAATGTGTCCTCGCCCAACACGAAGAACCTGCGCGACCTGCAGGCCCCGAAGGCGATACGCGCCCTCGTCCGTTCGATCGTGGACGAACGCGACCATCTGCAGCGCCTGCATGCACGCGGCTGCCCGATTGCCGTGAAGATCGCGCCGGACATTACGCCCGAAGATCTGCCAGATGTCGTGGAAGCGATCCTCGATGGCGGCGCGGATGCGCTGATCTCTTCGAACACGACGCTCTCGCGTGAAGGGGTCGAAGCCCATCCGCTCGCGCACGAAACCGGGGGACTCTCGGGGGCTCCTCTCACTGCACGCGCGGACCGGGTGCTCAAGCAGGTGGTTGCCGCCGTCCGTGGACGAGTGCCGATCATCGGCGTCGGCGGCATCATGAGCGTGGCCGATGCTCAGCGCAAACTCGACCTGGGCGCGGATCTCGTGCAGGTCTACACCGGGCTCATTTACCGGGGCCCGGGGTTCGTGGGTGAACTCGTGCGCGGGATCCAGCCAAGGCGCGCCTGAGCAGACGCTCGGCTGCCGCCAGGCGTGTGCGCGACGGCGCCGACAGTTCGAGCTCGAGCGGTGCACCGGTTCCGGCGGGGCCCCGTACCAGCCGCTGAAGCACCTGCGGAAAGGCCTCTTCAACCTGCAAACGCGCGGCGCTCGCCCGGGTCGCCTCGGGCCAGGTCCAAGGGATGCGAACCATGGCCGGCAGTGTCTCCGTTTGCGCGCTGGCGGCTGCCGCGACGATCTCAGGCAGCGCGCTCGCCCACTGGCGCGCCAACGAATCGAGGTCACCGCGCAACCAGAACAGATGACCCACGCGACGGCCGAAGGGGCGCTCATCCGAGAGAAGGGGCGGCAACCCTACGGCCGCACGGCCGCGCTCGCGCGCGGCAAGGCAGACCTCGACTGACCACTCCGCTGCCGCCTCGCCCGCGGCCCAGACGACGACAGGCACCTCCCGACGACCCGCGCGTTCCAGCGCATCGGCCACATCGACCGGATCGCTCCCCACCATCTCGATGAAAGCGAGTCGCGCGCCGGGTCCGAGGCTGGAAAGAAGCACGCCAGCCGTCGCATCCTCGCCCAGGGCGAGCGGCGCATCGCCGACACGAACGAGCCCGACCGGCACCGGGGCAAGACCGATCGCCCCCTCGCGCTCGCTTGCGATCAAGCGGCCTTGGCCTCGTTGGCGAACATGCGCGCGAGCGCCCGATCCACGAGGGGCTCGGACTCGATGATGCGCGCGCGGTCCGTACGGAACCACTCGGCCAGCTCCTCGGGCGAGAGCGATGCGGCCTTCCGCCCGTGGCGGGTGACGAACAGATAGGTCGTGCCCTGCGGGCTGATCCAGGCCAGCTTGGCGAAGGTGAGCGCGCCATTCTCGTCGCTCATCTCGATCCACTGGTTGCGCTCCATCTGCGCAACGATCTGCGTGAACACGTCCTCGGTCGCGGCCGCCGGTGGCGCGGCTGGCGGCGGTGGCGTGTACGCCGGGGTCGAGCCCCGCAGCAGGCCGGAATGGATCTCGAACAGCTTGTCCATGAACGGAGACACCGCATCGTCCGACACGCGGCGCAGCCCGTCCTTGAGCCGCTTGACGAGCCGCGGCAGGCGGCTGCCGAGTTCGGCCCGCTCGAGCGGCTGGTCCTTCGGCGTCACGCTCCAGATCAGTTCGTCGAGCGTCTGGACGGCCTCGTTGAACTTCGGGCTTTCGGTACCCTCCTCGAGCAGCGCATCCTGAAGGTGCGGCTGCCAGGCGACTTCGATGAACTCCCGGACCGGCTCGGGCAGTGGCGCCTGCTGGAGCCGCACTTCCACGGCCTCACGTGCCGTCTTGAGCGCGACGATCTGGCGGTCTGCTTCCTGGGCCTCGGCGAGTTCCGCCTCGACCGCGGGACGCACGTCCTGTTCATGCTCGGCGATGAACTGCTCGAGTTCGACGATGGCAGCGGTGAAGACGCCCAGATCGTCGACGAAATCGCGGTTGATCTGGTCGACGAGCGCGGTGATCTTGCGAAACAGCGGATCGTCCGGTCCATCCTCGGGCGACCAGCCGATGCCCGCATCCGCGAGTTTGTTGAGGAGTTGCCGCGCCGGGTGGTTCTTGCGCGAGAAGAACCCGCGGTCGATCATCGCGGCCTTGAGCGTGGGAATCTGCAGTCGCGCAATGACGACTTTCACCTCGTCGCGCAGTTCTTGGCGCGCAAAGGCGAAATCGAACAGCATTGCGACCAGTTCGGTGGTCGTGGCATCCAACACCGAGATGTCGCCGGTGCCATAGCCGGGAACCACGGAGCGCAGGATGCTGCGGCCGGGAGCACCCCCTTGGCCTGCGCCAGCCCCCCCACCCGCGTCACCCCCTGCGGCGCCGTCGCTCAGGACCAGTTGATCTGGCGCCACACGGGCAAACGACGTCTGCAGGGCCGACAGCGACGCCATGAGTTGAGGGTCCACCGCGGCGGGCAACGCTCCGCGCGTCGCACCGGTCGGACTGAAGCCGAGCGCAGCACCGATCTGCATGGCTTCGCGCGCACGAACGACCTGGGCGAGACTCGGATCGACCGAGGCCGGACCGCCCGCGATACCCGGCACCACATGCTGGAGTCGCTCGATCACCCCCATCAGGTTGCTCACGAGCGACTGCATGGACGCCATGGCGATCTCATTCGCGCTGCGAGGATCAACGCCGGCGTCGGCTTCCCCGCCGGCGCCTGGATCGCCACCGCCCGCCCCCCGTACCGGAGCCGTCGCGTGCGCGGCTGCGCCTGCTGCCACGCCCCCGCCCGCCGGACGAACGGCCGACGCCGCCGGAATGGGTACGGGCACGCCGGAGTCGGTCAGGAATCGGTTGAGGTCCCGATAGACGTCGGTGAACCCCATCCCGCCGAGATTGCCGAGATTGCGCAACCATGCGATCCGGATGGCAGGCGAGGGGCAGACGGCCTGCATCGCATCATGAAGCGCCTGGACCAGCGCATTCGGCGAAAACGGGTCTTCGCCCAGCGTGAGGGTGGGCTTGTCGAGCAGCAGGGCCATACGCTGGTGCAGCGTCGGCAGATCCCCGAGCGCCGCGCTTTCGATGTTGCGCGCAAGCGTGCGCGCTGCTACCTGCTCATCGAGCAACTCGACCGACTGCAGCTCGAGCGCGCCGCCGACGAACCCCGCCGCGGCCGGCTCGACCGCGGCACCGCGATCGATCCGCTCGCCTAGGCGCCGCACGAAGCCGTCGCTCAGATTGGCTCGCTCTTGCAGCAGCAGCGAACGCGCATCCAGCAGATTGGCCACCTGCCGCTGATCGAACGTATGCGAGGCGAGATCGAGCAGCATCTCGGCCAGGCGATCGAGCGCCGCTGCGAGCTGCAGCGTGGCCCGATGCAGCATCAGGTCGCGCGTCGACTCGATGATCTTGTTGGGGTCGGCGGGTTTGTTCACGGACATCAGCGGACGACGACAGCGGGCGAGCGTCGGACGTCACACGCGTATCGAGAGTATCCCAAGCACGAGCCGCATGCCACAAGCATACCGCGACCCGATTTGGAGTCTGATGCCGGCACGAGGGAAGTCGCACCTCATTTCACACACTCCGTCCATGCCTTGTCGAGCCGCTTTGCAGAAACCGGAAACGGCGTTTTCAACTCCTGCGCGAAAAGCGACACGTTCAACTCCTCGATCATCCAGCGAAACGCGCGCAGACCCTCCGGCGCGGTCTCGCCGCGATCATCGCAGGCACGCTGCCATTTCTCCCACCACGCGTCGAGCATCGGTCCATGACGCGCCTCGCGCTCGGGCATGTCGGCAAACTTGCCGAGCCGCCGCTCGAGGGCCTGCAGGTAGCGTGGCAGGTGCGGTAACTGTCCCCACGGCGTTCCCGAGAGAAAACCCGGGTAGACGAGGCGCGCCCGCCAGGCTGTAAGCCTCGGCACGAGCGCACGCCCCCGTGCGCCGGCAGCGTTCAAGGCGGCCGTCAGGCGGGCGTTCGCTTCTGCGACGGCCACGAGGTGCCGCCCGAGCTGCTCGGCCACGAGGCCGATGCGCTGCTTGGCGCGACCGATTTGATCACGCAAGCCGCGCTCATCACGCGGCGGCGGATCTTCTCCGAGCAGGGCTCGGGCAGCGAGCGCCTGCTGGAAGTCGGCGAGCAGCCGATCGGTCGGAATCAGCGTCTTCAGGAGCAAGGCCGCTTGCGTGAATCCCGTCGGCCCCTTCTCGAACGCGCGCAACTGCGTTCGCAACTCGAGCGCAAGCAGCCGAATCACCCCCTCGCGGTGCGCGCGCGCCGCCTGCTCGGGGTTCTCGAACAGGCGCACGGCCACGCTCGCGCCCTCGTCCACGAGCGCGGGCCAGGCCGTGAGTTCGCGCCCGGCGCGCCGGATCGACAGCCGTTCCGGAAGGCTCCCGATGCTCCATGTGGTCAGTCCGCTCTGCTCGATGGGAGCCGCGTTCTCGTCCGCTGCCTGCCCTTGGAAGGCGAGCCGCGCCGCCTCGCCCAACTGGGCGCGCAGTGCCCCGAGATCACGTCCCATGGCGAGCTCGTCCCCGTCCGCGCCCATGATCCGGTAATTGAGCGACAGATGCGGCGGAATCTCGGCCCGCGCCCACACGTTCGAGGGCAGAGCCAGGCCGGCAAACTCGCGCAAGAATTCGAGAAGCGCCGTCTCGAGCGGCGCTTCGCGCGGTGTGACCAGTTCGAGAAACGCCGTGATCGTCTCGGCATGCGGTTGCAAGCGCGCGCGTTCCGCCTTGGGCAGGGCCTTCAGATAGGCGCCGATCCGCTCCCGCAAGAGCCCCGGAATGAACCAGCTCGCGTAGCGTTCCTCGATGGCGTTGAGCAGAGCGAGCGGCACCCGCGCGGTCACGCCATCCATCGGATGCCCCGGCTCGAAGCGATAACTCACGGGCACCTCGAAGTCGCCCAGTCGAAGAGTCTTCGGGAAGAGCGCCTCGGTCACGCCTTCCGCCCCATGCCGCATGACATCCTCTCGCCGGAAGCGCAGCCGCGTGTCGTTGCCGGGCTCGGCACACCAGGCCTCGAGTGCCGCACGGCTCGAGATCTCGGCCGGTAGGCGGCTTCGATAGAACGCAGCAAGCGTGTCCTCGGATACGAGCACGTCGCTCCGCCGGGCGCGGTCTTCGAGCGCTTCGATTTCCTTCACGAGCCGCAGATTGGCAGCGTAGAACGGCGCCTTGGTCGTTACCTCGCGCATCGCCAAGGCCGCGCAAAGGATTTCATGCGCCTCTCGTGGGGCGATGCGGCCATAGGCCACCCGACGGCGCGGCACGATCGTGAGTCCGTAGAGGCTCACCCGCTCCTGGGCCACGACCTGCCCGCTCGCATCATCCCAGCGCGGCTCGAAGTAGTTGCGTGTGAGCACGCCACCTGCTGCGGCCTCAATCCACTCTGGATCGATCCGAGCGATGGTTCGGGCATAGAGCCGTGTTGTTTCGGCGAGCTCCGCCGCCATGACCCACTTGAGGCCCTTGCGCTCCACCCCAGAGGCCGGATGGAGCCAGAACTTGAGCCCCCGCGCACCGAGGTAGTGGTCGCCGTCGTCGGCCTTTACGCCCACCTGGCCTAGCAGAGCTGGCAAGAGCGCCCGGTGGATTGCCTCGTACGGAGGCTCCCGAGACAGCTCGGCTGGGACCGCCCAGCCGAGCTCCTCGAGCGTACTCCGAAGCTGCGCATGCAGATCGCGCCACTCGCGGAGACGCAGCCAGGAGAGGAACCTCTCGCGGCAGGCAGCGACCTGCCTGCGGTGGCCACCGCCCTCGGACACCTCGGAAAAAAACTTCCAGATGTTGAGAAGCGAGAAAAAGTCGCTCTTCGCATCGGCAAACCACTGGTGAGCGCGGTCGGCCGCCTCGCGCGCCTCAAACGGCCGTTCGCGCGGGTCCGGCACCGAGAGCGCCGACGCGATCACGAGCACTTCGGTCAGCACGCCGAGCTTCTTCGCCTCGATCAGCATGCGGCCGATCCGCGGATCGACCGGAATCTTGGCCATCTCCCGCCCGACGGCGGTGAGTTCGCCACTGCGCTCACTGCTCGCGTCGAGCGCTCCGAGTTCCGTGAGCTGCGCAATGCCATCGCCGATCGCCCGCGACGACGGCGGCTCGATGAACGGGAAGGACTCGACCCGACCGAGACCGAGCGCCGCGAGGCGCAGGATGACCCCGGCGAGCGACGAGCGCAGAATCTCGGGCGGCGTGAACTCGGGCCGCGCTGCGAAGTCCTCCTCGCTGTAGAGGCGGATCGCGATGCCCGGCCCGACCCGCCCGCAGCGACCCGACCGCTGGTTGGCGCTCGCCTGCGAAATCTTCTCGATCGCGAGCAACTGCACCTTGTTGCGCACGCTGTAGCGGTTGAGCCGGGCGAGCCCCGTATCCACCACGTAGCGGATGCCGGGCACCGTGAGCGAGGTCTCGGCCACGTTCGTCGCAAGCACCACGCGCCGGCCGCTCGAGGGCTGGAAGACCCGCTGCTGGTCCGCGATCGAGAGCCGCGAGTAGAGCGGCAAGATTTCGGTACCCGGCTTGAGCCGGCGGCGCAGGATGTCCTGGGTCTCCCGAATCTCACGCTCCCCGGGCAGGAAGATCAACACGTCTCCCGGGCCAGAAAGCCAGAGCTCGTCGATTGCATCGGCGATCGCCTCCTCGATCGGCTCTTCGTCGTCCTCGGCCTCCTGAGCGGGCGGGCGGTAGCGGATCTCGACCGGGTAGGTACGCCCCGAGACCGCGATGAGCGGCGCGGGTGTGCCGTCCGGCTGGGCAAAGTGGGCCGCGAAACGCTCGGCATCGATCGTGGCCGAGGTGATGATCACCCGCAGATCTGGCCGTTTCGGCAGGAGCTGCTTGAGGTAGCCAAGCAGAAAATCGATGTTGAGCGAGCGCTCATGCGCCTCGTCGATGATGATCGTGTCGTAGGCGTTCAGGAAGCGATCGGTCTGCGTCTCGGCAAGCAGGATGCCGTCGGTCATGAGCTTCACAAAACCATCCTGCCCCCCACGCTCGGTGAAGCGCACCTTGTAGCCGACCGACCGGCCAACCTCCTCGCCCAACTCGGCCGCGATGCGCTCGGCCACGCTTCGCGCGGCGATGCGCCGGGGCTGGGTGTGACCGATCAGCCCATGCCGGCCCCGGCCGGCGGCGAGCGCAATCTTGGGAAGCTGCGTCGTCTTGCCAGAGCCGGTCTCACCGGTGACCACGACGACCGGATGGCGACGGATGAGCGTGGCGATCTCATCGGCGCGTTCGGAGACGGGAAGGCCCGGGGCGTAGGTGATCGCGGGAGAACGCTCGAGCCGGGCGGTAAAGCGAGCGTAGGCACGCTCGACCTCGGCTCCGAGCGCCGATTCCGCGGATCGGACTCGTTCACCGCCCGGCGGACGGCTCGACCGACCCTCGAGGCGCCGTCGTAGACGCCAGAAATCGGTGAGCAGCAGCCTCGAGCGGTCGAGCCGATGCGCGCCGGCCGACCCCGGTGTCGGCGGCGTTTCGACGCCGCTCATGCAGTTGCGAGGCAAGACACGATCTAGAGGGCTCCAATGGAGGAGGCGGAATTCTAGGCGGCGCCCTGGCTGACCGGTTTCTGCTCCACCCGTACAATCCTGATCAAAATCAACGGTCTGCGGCGGTTTTTTTCTGCCGAAGCGCCCAAAAAAGAGAGGTCCGGCTGGCTACTGCGAAGGAACTCGACGCTTTTCTTGCATCCGTCGAACGGCGTGCGTTCAAGCATGCGGTCTATGCGGTACGCGACGAAGAAGCAGCGCTCGACATTGCCCAGGATGCGATGTTCAAGCTCGTCGAGAGCTATGGCGACAAGCCGGCGGACGAACTTCCGCCGCTGTTTACGCGCATCCTGCAGAACGCGATCCTCGACTGGTTCCGGCGCCAGAAGACCCGGAACCAACATCTGAGCAACTTCTCCGACCTTGCCGAGGCCGGGGATGAAGACTTCGACCCGCTGGATGTGCTCGAAGCCGAAGACAGCGCGATCGGCCGCGACCAGCCGCTCGCGGCGCTCGAGCAGACCGAGGCGATGACCGCGATCGAAGACGCGCTCGAGAAACTGCCTTTCCGTCAACGTCAGGCATTCCTCTTGCGTTACTGGGAAGACCTCGACACTGCCGAGACGGCCGCCGTCATGGGCTGCTCGGAGGGAAGCGTGAAAACTCACTGCTCCCGTGCGGTTCAGGCCCTACAGGGTCTGCTCCGCCAGAAGGGAATCTCGCTATGAAAAATAACCCCACTCCCCTCGCTGATCACGAGATCGACCGGGTCGGTGCGAGCATTCGTGCCTGCCTGAACGCAGCTGAAAACCGACTGGGTGACGTGGTCGCCGCGCGGCTCGCCGCAGCGCGGCACCGCGCCGTCGCAGCCCGGCAAACCGCCGCAGCCATCGCCCCGGCAACCGTCGCCACCGGCGGCAATACCGCCGCCCTTGCGGGCGGGTGGGGCGCCGACCTGCGCCGCCGCCTGACCGACTGGCGATTCTGGGCCGTCGGCTTGGTCGTGTCTGCCCTCATGGCCACCTATGGCACTCGCCTCTGGAGCGAGTATGCTGCCGCCAGCGAGGCGCTCGACGTCGACATGATGATCCTGGGCGACGATGTGCCGGTCGACGCCCTCCTCGACCGCGGATTCGGCCAGTTCGTCCAGGAAGGCGAATGACGGGGCAAAACATCCGCCGTGCCCCGAGTCAGCCCCGCTGCGAGCCCCTCGCACTGTGGCGACGTCCCGGGGCAACGCCGTGGGCCGGGCTGTGGGGGGCTTCCGGTCGAGGCGTCCGCACGCTCCTCGCCTTCATCGCCCTCGCCGTTGCGAGCAATGCCGCTCTCGCCCAGAAGTGGGCGGAATTGAGCCCGGCCGAACAGCAGGTCCTCGCCCCGCTGGCCGCCGACTGGGAGAGCATGAGCGACACTCGGAAAAAACACTGGCGTGAGCTCGCGCGCGGCTATCCGGGCATGAGTGCTGAGCAGCAGGCACGGTTTCGCGAACGGCTGACCGGTTGGTCACGCCTGTCACCCGAGGAGCGTCGCAAGGCCCGGGAACAGTATCAGGCGCTGCAGCAATTACCGCCCGAAAAGCGGGCGGCTGTGCCGCAGAAGTGGGAGGAGTACCGAAACCTCCCGCCCGAAAAGCGGGCCGAAATCCAGAAACGGGCGGCAGAGCAAAGCGCTGCACCGTCTAGCACAGCCAAGTCGAAGGCTGGCGCGCCGGCACCTGCTGCAGGCTCGAAGCCCGCCTCGGCCACGGCGGCTTCACCCTCGGCTGCGCAGGATGCCGCTGAAGCGACCGGGACCAGAGACAAGAAAGCGGTCAAGCCGTAGGCGACTGACGCAGGTGTAGTGCGCGCAGCCCCACTCGGGGGCGTAACGCGTAGAGCGCGATCGAACCGGC
The DNA here is from genome assembly GCA_937944385.1 of uncultured Burkholderiales bacterium. GTDB lineage: Bacteria > Pseudomonadota > Gammaproteobacteria > Burkholderiales > Casimicrobiaceae > Casimicrobium. The sequence goes on from CALDYQ010000009.1 coordinate 69,586, forward strand.
AACCGCCGCGTTGAGCGATTCGACGCCGGCTGACATCGGGATGGCGAGCCCGCGGTCGATGAAGGGCTCGAGCGCGGGACTCAACCCCGCGCCTTCGTTTGACACCACGACAGCCAGGTTGGCGACGGCGGACGCGTCGGCATCGACATCGCTCCCCTCGCCCGAATACGGCGACAGCGCGTCGAGAGACACCGTCGGCACGGGACCGCCTGCAGGCAGCGTGGCCCAGCACTGCCCCTCGAACGATTCCAGTGCTCGGCACAGATCCACCCCGTCGTGAACCGTGATCTGAAAATGCGCGCCCTGCGCAGCGCGCAGCGTCTTGCCCGACCACGCGGCGGCGCTGCCCCGATCGACCCAGACCTCGCTGCAACCGGCTGCGGCTGCGCTCCGAATCAGGGTGCCGACATTTCCCGGGTCCTGAACATGGTCGAGAGCAAGGATGAAACCGTGACGGGCGAGCGTCCCCGTGGCGGCCATGTCGACCAGGGCCATCCAATCGGGCGGCGTTGGCATCAGGCTCGCCCGGTCGAACAGCGCTGCCGGTAACCGCCAGAGCGGGCAGGCGGCCGTTGCAAGGCGCGGCACGGCCGCCGACTCCCGAAGGAAGATGCCCCGAACACGATCGGGCGCTCGTTCGAGACAGACCTCGACCAGGTGTTCTCCTTCGATGACCGCCACACCGTCGCGTCGGGAAGCCCCGCCCCCGCGCTGGAGTCGGACAAGCGCGCGGTAGTGCGGGTTGTCGCGTGAGGTAATCTCGCGCAGCACGCGCCGAGGGCCGCCCGGTCAGGGTGCCGGCTTGTTGGGCACCGGCTCGGGTTGCGCCGGCCGTATCGCGCCGGTCAACGCCTGCGGGGGCGATCTCGGCTCGCGCACCTGAATCAGCGTTTCCCCCTTCTTGACCATGCCCAGCTCGCTGCGCGCACGCTCCTCGATGGCCTCACCCGCCTTTTCGAGGTCGCGCACGTCGGCTTCGAGTTCGGCATTGCGCTGTTTGGCTGCCTCGTTCCTGGCATTGATCGCCGCCAGATCGCGTTCGAGTGCCGCGGCACGTGGGATCGATGCGCGGTCGAACCAGAGCTTCCACTGCAGGTAGCCCAAGGCAACCACAAGCAAAACGAAAATCAGGCGGGCAGCCATCGGCAGCGTCATCGCGCGTCAACCGAACCGCGCAAACACATCCCGCCCGGCGTACTGAGCCACGTCGCCCAGGTCTTCCTCGATGCGCAGAAGCTGGTTGTACTTGGCCATACGATCCGAGCGCGAGAGTGAACCGGTCTTGATCTGCCCGGCATTCGTTCCCACAGCGAGATCGGCGATGAGCGAGTCCTCGGTCTCGCCCGAGCGGTGCGAAATGACGTTCGAATAGGCGGCGCGCTTGGCCATCTCAATTGCCGCGAACGTTTCCGACAAGGTGCCGATCTGATTGATCTTGATGAGGATCGCGTTGGCGATGCCGCGCTCGATGCCCTCGCGGAGGATCTTCGTGTTGGTCACGAAGAGGTCGTCGCCGACCAACTGAACGCGCGAACCGAGAAGCTGGGTCAGGAGTTTCCAGCCGTCCCAGTCGCCCTCAGCCATGCCGTCCTCGATCGAGACGATCGGGTAGCGCTTGACCCAGTCTTCCCACAGGCGGGCGAGTTCGCCGCTGTCGAGCGACTTGCCCTCGCCTTCGAGGTGATAACGGCCATCCTTGAAGAACTCGCTCGCCGCACAGTCGAGCGCCAGGGCAATCTGCTCGCCCGGTCGATAGCCGGCGGCTTCGATCGCCTGCATGAGCAGCCCGAGCGCCTCTTCGTTCGACTTGAGGTCGGGCGCGAAGCCGCCTTCATCACCCACCTGCGTTGGCCAGCCCCGATCGTGGATGAGCTTCTTCAAGCGATGAAAGACTTCGGCGCCCCAGCGCAAGGCCTCGCGAAAGGACGGTGCGCCGAGAGGAACGATCATGAACTCCTGCAGATCGACCGAGTTGTTCGCATGCGCACCGCCATTGATGACGTTCATGAGCGGCACCGGCAGGCTCATCGGCCCCGCGCCACCCAAGTATCGGTAGAGCGGCAGCCCGGCATCCTCGGCCGCCGCCTTGGCCACGGCGCAGGAGACGGCGAGCAGCGCATTGGCCCCAAGGCGCCCTTTGTTCTCCGTTCCGTCGAGCTCGATCAGTACACGGTCGATGCGCGTCTGCTCCTCGGCATCGAGGCCGAGGAGTGCCTCTGCAATCTCGGTGTTGACGAACTCGACCGCTCGTTCGACCCCCTTGCCGAGGTAGCGGGTCGGGTCGGCGTCGCGTAGCTCGATTGCCTCGCGGCTTCCCGTCGAGGCACCGCTCGGCACCGCGGCACGGCCGGTGGCTCCACTTTCGAGCACGACATCGGCTTCCACGGTGGGGTTGCCCCGTGAGTCGAGGATTTCACGGGCGATGACATCGACGATGGCTGACATGGATTCGGTTCTCTCGTTTCTGGTCGGTTTTTTCGGATCTTCAGATGCCGTCCACGACGATCATCGTGAACTCGGCCGCGCCGAGGCGCTTCTCTCGCGCGGTCTGGTATGCGGGGCTGTCATAGAAAGCGCGAGCTGCCGCCCGGTCGGGAAACTCGAGCACCACGACGCGCGATCGATCGAGTGTTCCTTCAAAGGCTTCCGGATTGCCGCCTCGCACGATGAAGCGTCCACCGGCCGCAGCGACGGCCGCCGGCGTGAGCGCCATGTAGTCCTTGTAGCGCTCGGGGTCGGTCACGTTGACCGAGGCGATGACATAGGCAGTCAAAGCTTGTGCACTCCCTGCAGGTGGTGTTCCGTGAAGCCATGGCGCTTGACCGCGACGTCGAGCTCCCGGAGCTGCTCGAGCAGCGCCCGCATGCGGCCGAGCGGCCATGCATTCGGACCATCGCTCTTTGCCTGCTCTGGTGCCGGATGCGTCTCCATGAACAGCCCGCTGATGCCTGCTGCCACCGCCGCGCGGGCGAGCACTGGAACGAACTCGCGTTGACCGCCGCTCGAGGTCCCCTGCCCGCCGGGCAGCTGCACCGAATGGGTCGCATCGAAAACCACGGGGCAGCCAGTCTCGCGCATGATCACGAGCGAGCGCATGTCGGAGACCAGATTGTTGTAGCCGAAGGACACGCCCCGCTCGCAGACGAGCAGCGTGTCGGTCACGCCCTTCGCGTGGGCCGCTTCGCGGGCCTTGTCGACCACGTTCTTCATGTCACCCGGGGCCAGGAACTGACCCTTCTTGATGTTGACCGGCTTGCCGCTTGCGGCGACCGCATGGATGAAGTCGGTTTGACGACACAGAAAGGCTGGCGTCTGAAGCACATCGACGACGGCGGCCACCGTATCGATCTCGTCGATTTGGTGTACATCCGTGAGCACCGGCACGCCGATCTGACGGCGCACCTCGGCGAGGATGCGCAGGCCTTCGGCCATACCTGGTCCGCGGTAGCTCCGGCCGCTCGAACGGTTCGCCTTGTCGTAGCTCGACTTGAAGATGAACGGGATCGACAGTGCGCGACAGATCTCGGCGAGCGTGCCGGCCGTGTCGATCTGCAGCTGCTCGCTTTCAACGACACAGGGGCCGGCAATGAGAAAAAACGGGTGTGCGAGCCCGACCTCGAAACCACAAAGCTTCATGCCACGGCCTCTGCTGGTCGGTTGGCGCTTGAGCGGACGCGCTCGGCGCGCTGGCGCATCGCTGCAGCAATGAATGCCTTGAACAGCGGATGGCCGTCGCGCGGGGTGGAGTTGAACTCGGGGTGGTATTGCACACCCAGGAACCACGGATGCGCCGACTCGGGCAGTTCGATGACCTCGACAAGGTTCTGCACGGCAGAACGCCCCGACACGACCAGCCCGGCAGCTTCGAGCTCCGGGATGTAGCGGCCGTTGACCTCATAGCGGTGGCGATGCCGCTCGTTGATTCGCGTGCTGCCGTAAACACGTGCCGCCAGACTGCCCGCGCTCAGCGAGGCCGTCTGCGCGCCGAGCCGCATCGTGCCACCTTTGTCGGAGTCCTCATCGCGGTGCTGGACCGCCCCGGCGGCGTCCATCCACTCGGTGATCAGGCCGATCACCGGATGCGGTGTTGCACGATTGAACTCGGTCGAGTGGGCCTCGGCCAGTCCACAGACGTTGCGCGCAAACTCGATCAGCGCGACCTGCATACCGAGACAGATGCCGAGGTAGGGCACCTTGCGCTCGCGCGCGAAACGCACCGCGGCGATCTTGCCCTCGATACCGCGCTCGCCGAAGCCCGGCCCGACCAGGATCGCATCCATGCCTTCGAGTGTGCTCGTGCCCTGATCGATCAGTACCTCGGATTCGACGTAGTGAATGTTGACCTTGCAATCGTTGTGGATGCCGCCGGCCTTCAGCGCCTCATTGATCGACTTGTAGGCATCGATCAGCTCGACATACTTGCCGACGAAGGCGATGTCCACCTCATGCTTCGGACGCAGTGTCCGCTCGACGATCAGATCCCAGGCGGAGAGGTCCGCCGGGCGCGCGAGGATGTCGAGGGTATGGCAGACGATCTCGTCGAGCAGCTGCGCGTGCAGGTGCCGGGGCACTTTGAAGATCGTGTCCAGATCGGGCACCGAGATCACGCCGCGCGGTTCGACGTTGGTGAAGAGCGAAATCTTGCGTCGCTCGTCCTCGGGGACCTCGCGGTCGGAGCGGCAAAGCAGAACGTCCGGGAAGATGCCGATCTCACGCAGCTTCTGCACGCTGTGCTGGGTCGGCTTGGTCTTCAGTTCGCCCGCGCTCGGGATGAACGGGACGAGCGTGAGATGGATGTAGCAGCGGTTGCGCCGCCCCACCTCCACGCCCATCTGGCGGATGGCTTCGAGAAACGGCAGCGACTCGATGTCGCCGACGGTCCCACCGATCTCGACGATCAGCACGTCGAGCCCCTCGCCAGCCTGCCGGATCGAGGCCTTGATCTCGTCGGTGATGTGCGGGATCACCTGCACCGTCCCACCCAGATAGTCGCCGCGGCGTTCCTTGGCGATGACCGACTGGTAGATTTTCCCGGTCGTGAAGGAATTGAGCTTCGTCATCTTGCGCGAGACGAAGCGTTCGTAATGTCCGAGGTCCAGGTCGGTCTCGCCGCCGTCTTCGGTGACGTAGACCTCGCCGTGCTGGTACGGGCTCATGGTGCCCGGATCGACGTTGATGTAAGGGTCGAGCTTGACGAGGGAGACCCGGAGGCCGCGCGATTCGAGGATCGCGGCGAGCGATGCGGCGGCGATGCCCTTGCCAAGAGAGGACACCACCCCACCGGTGACGAAGACGTACTTGGTCATGACGTGCGCCGAGGGGGAAATTGAGATTCTACTCGGCAGGGGGACCTCGTCCCGCGGTCAGTCGCTCACGCCTGCCGATGCATCGCAATATGCCGCCGCACGCCATTGCGGATGGCGCGGGCCAGTTTCATCTGATGCGCCGGATCGATCAGCTTGCGTTCTTCCTCGGGGTTCGAGATGAAGGCCGTCTCGACCAGGATCGAGGGAACGTCCGGGGCGCGCAGCACTGCAAAGCCCGCCTGCTCGACCTGCCGCTTGTGCAGCCGGTTGATCGCACCCAGCTCAGTGAGCACGGTGCGCCCGAGCTTGAGCGATTCATTGATGGTGAAGCCCTGGCTCATTTCGAGCAGCAGACGGGAGAGTGTGGGATCGCGTCCGACGAGGCGTGTGCCGCCGATCAGGTCGGACTGGTTCTCGCGGTCGGCCATCCAGCGCGCGGCGGTGGAGGTCGCACCGCGCTCGGACAGCGCGTAGACCGAGCTGCCGCGCGCCTCGGGCCGGATAAAGGCGTCGGCATGAATCGAGACGAACAGATCGGCCTTTACGACACGCGCCTTGCGCACCCTCTCCGCCAAGGGAACGAAGACGTCTTCATCGCGTGTGAGAAAGACGGCGATCCGGGGATCCTGTTCGAGCAGCGTGCGGGCCTTGAAGGCGACCGCGAGCACCACGTCCTTTTCGTAGTTGCCGCCCGGGCCGATCGCGCCCGGGTCCTCGCCGCCATGCCCGGGGTCGAGAACGACCACGAAGGGCTTGCGTGCGGACGCGCCACTCGGAGAAGGCACCGGGCGCCCGGGCGGTGCCGACGCGGCGGGGGGCGGCGCGGACGGGGCGGATGCGACGGGTGGCGGCGGCGGAGGCTGCGGCACAGCGGGCGCAGGCGGCCGTCGGGCGCGTGCCGACGCTGCCGACGGCGGAGTCGCCACCCCTGCGGCTTCCGCACGCTCGAGCGCAGCTTCGCGCTCGGCGAGGCGGGCGAGAAACGCGGCCGTCGGGTCGTCCGCATCGACCGGTGTCAGGTCGATCACGAGCCGGTGCTTGAAGGGCCCGACGGGCGGCAGGGCAAACGCCGCGGCTTCGGCGCGCTCGCGCAGTTCCAGCACGAGCCGTGCAGTGTCCGGGCGGAACTGCCCGATCCGTGCGCGGGCGACAACACCCGTGTCGGTGCGCAGGGCCTCGAGCGCACGCTGGAAGGCGGCATCCGCCGTGACGTCCGTGAGGTCGATCGCCAGCCGCTCGGGATCCCGAAGCGCGGTGACCAGGAAACGCAGTTCCTCATCCGATTCGATCGTCACGCGGGTCGATGCGCGCCCAGGCCAGGCCCGCACGGCGAGCACCTTGGGTCGCGCCCAAGCCAGCTCGATCCGTCCTGCCGCAGCGAGCGCGGCAATTGCAGCCAACGCCTGACGGCGCCCGAGTCGGACGTCCCGGTCAGCCATGCCGATCGCCCGCGTGACAGGTGACTCTCCGCCCGTCGCCCGCCCAAGTGAGTTCGATCGTGCCATCGAAGCGCACTGCATCGGCGATGCGGTCGGGCCACTCGACGAGCGCGATGGCGCCGCTCGTCACGTAGTCGAACCCGCCACGCGCCTCGAAATCTTCCAGGCTCTCGATGCGGTAGCAGTCGAGGTGATGCACCGGTCCGAGCGGCGTGTCATAGCTCTCGACCAGGGCGTAGGTCGGGCTTTTGATCGGACCGTTGACCCCGAGCGCGCGCAGGAATCCGCGCACGAGCGTCGTCTTGCCGGCACCGAGGTCACCGACGAGTGCAACGTTGCACGGGGCCTTGATCTCGCGCGCGAGGCGTGCACCCACGGCGAGTGTCGCCGCCTCGTCGGCCAGGGTTGCCCCATCGATCGCAGCCCACGGCATCGCGTCGAAGGGCGTTCCTAGAATGCCCGTCATGGCCTCTGATGCGACCGCGCGAACAACCGGGTCCGAGGACAGCTCGGGCGAGCTGTCCGCCCGCATCCGACAACTTGGCCTCGCATCGGGCTTTTCGGCCGTCGGATGCGCCGACATCGATCTGGAGCACGAGGCGGCAGGCTACAACGCATGGATTGATGCGGGTCATCACGGCGAGATGGAGTATATGGTCGCCCATGGCGCGCTCCGATGGCGCCCGGCCGAGCTCGTGCCTGGGACGCGCTCGGTCATCTGTGTGCTGCTCGACTACTGGCCACAGACGGCGCGCGATGCAGAGGAAATCCTCGCCGCGCCCGAGCGCGCCTACGTGTCGCGTTATGCGCTCGGTCGGGACTACCACAAGGTGCTCAGACAGCGCCTCGAGCGCTTCGCCCGGGCCATTCACGAAACGATCGCGCCGCATCGCTGGCGTGTCTTCGCCGACAGCGCACCGGTCATGGAAATCCCGCTCGCGCTCAAGGCTGGCCTGGGCTGGCGCGGCAAGCACACCCTGCTCTTGAACCGCGATCAGGGCTCCCTCTTCTTCGTGGGCGAGATCTATACGAATCTCGCACTTGCGGCAGGCGCCCCTGCCGACGCCCACTGCGGCAGCTGCAGTGCCTGCATCGATGTCTGTCCGACCCGCGCGATCGTGGCGCCGTGGCGACTCGACGCGCGGCGCTGCGTGAGCTACCTCACGATCGAGCACAAGGGGCCGATTCCGGTAGAGCTGCGGCCGCTCATGGGCAACCGTATCTACGGCTGCGACGACTGCCAACTGGTCTGCCCGTGGAACAAATTCGCACGCCGCACGCCGCTCGCCGACTTCGAGCCCAGACACGGTCTCGATGCAGCGACGCTCGCCGAACTGTTCTCCTGGGACGAGGTCACCTTCCTCGGCCGCACCGAAGGCAGCGCTATCCGCCGGATCGGTCACGAGCGCTGGTTGCGAAACATTGCGGTGGCTCTGGGCAATGCCCTGCGCGTTGCTCCCGATGCAGCCACCAGTACGTTCTTGCGCGCTGCACTGTCCTCCCGCGCCGCCCATCCCTCCGCGCTCGTGCGGGAGCATGTGGCCTGGGCGCTCGAACAATCCGCCTGATCTGCGTGGCCGCGGATGACCAGCGTTGAGGCCGCGTAACGCTGCGTAACGTGACAGCCTGGCTCGAATTCCCGCAGACGGCCGTCCGGCCCCCACAGTCCGGCATCGTTCACGTCGCGTCGGGGAGTTCATCATGGCCATGTACAGCTACCGGGACGGCAGCCTCCGTGCCACGGTGTCGACCTCGACGGTCTGCCATCCCTTCAACAACGCGACCGCGGTCGCCTTCATGAACAAGGTGTTCTCGACCTGGCACCATGATATGAACGCCTGCAAGCCCAAGAGCCGTGCCGCTGCGCTCAGGACACTCGAGGCCATGGGCCGCACGGCAGGTGCCTTCAGTCGGGCTAACCCGATGATCCGGATCAAGGATCTTTGGCACGCATTCGACCCCTTCGACCGCAACAACAAGCCATGGCGTGACGCCAATGAATGGAGCTATCACGGCGGCAGCTTCGGCGGCTTCCAGTCGTCGCTGCCGTGGGCACTGGTGACCTTCGCCAAGGCGTACGACGAGAACCTGAACACGATCGCCGCCCTCGTCGAGAAGCAGAAGGCGCAGGCGACCAAGATCGTCAGCCTGCTCGCAGGAAAGAACTTCATCCCCTGGCGGGAACTGAACGATCCGCTCAAGAAATTCGACGAGGCCACGAAGGCGATCGACCCGCTGATGGTCATGTGTCCCGAGGGCTTGGGCAAGAAGGGCTTCAGCTGGACCAAGACCATCGCGAGCTACACGGGGGTCATCGACGACGTGCTCAAGGAAACGGCCGCTTCGGGCAGCGTGAATCAGGCTGTGGCCAGCCAGGCACTCGCCTTCATCGTGGGCAAATGCATCCCGGTCTTCGGCGAACTCTACGCCGAGGCGCTCGAGGGCCTGCCCACCGCCATCCGTTTCTTCGAGGACATCAAGTGGCAGCGCAACCACGAGCTGGCGAAGTTCGGGAAGGATTACATGATCTACGACCGCTGAGAAGTCGTGGATGAATCTGCCGCTCGGCCCGATCGCTTGGCTTGACGACGTGGGCTCCGGCCGCCTCGCTCGCGCGGGACTCGGCTGCACGGTCGGAGCCGGGTCCGCGCCCCAGGCTTGGGATAATGAGGTGTCAACAACGAGGATCCCGCGATGCCCCGCGCCCCATTTCGCCGCAAGAGCGGCACCCGTGAAACGTCCCAGTTGGTTCGTCTGGCCGAGGGCCTGTCCGCCTCGAAATCGCGCACCGAAGACGTCTACTGGGAGCGCGAGCTCGAGCGCGCCGTGCTCGCCCTGCTCGAGGCGGGCGACGACGAAGCGATCAACCGCGCGCTCGACCGCGCACATGACGCACCAGGGGGTGTATTCGACACCCTGGCCGATGTCGTGGAGTCGCTTTCCGAGTCGATGACCTTCATGACCGAGGCTGGGCCGCAGCGAATCGCCCTTTTCTGCGCGCCGATCCTGATCTGGGGACGAACCAAGATTCCCGCCCGCCCGCTCCCGGCCAACGTGCTGCGCGACCTCTCGGTTCAGATCGGCGCCCACATCTTCGCAGACGGCGTGCGATTCGCCCTTTGCGACACCCTGTTTGCACCTGATCAATTACCGACCAGCTACAGCCAGACACGCGAGTTGCTCGGCGAGCTGAAGGCTGCAATCGCGAGCGGCCGTCCGCTCAAGATGGACCCGCAACTCCTGGGTGAGGCACCGGACGTCGTCTGCGACATGCGCATGATCGTCGGTGCAGTGCAGGCCCCCGAAGGCGCGCCGCTCTATGCGTGGCAGACCATGACCACACCGATCGAGGATGCGATGAAGAGCGCCCTCGAAGCGTGGCGTACCCAGGGTGGAGCGGTACTGAAGCCGCTCCTGGTCGGCTTCCCGTTCCAGCTGGAGTTGCCGCGCACCTTCTTCGGCGCTTGTCGCGAGGCCGACCTCACCTCACGCGCATGGTCGATCGGCGCCGGTGTCGCCTACCTCGAAGCCATGACCCAGACGCCCCCCGCCCAGCTCACGGCTACCGTGGGGGGGTGCTGGGGCGACGGGCTCGAGGAGTACCGCATCGGATTCTCGATCGGGGACGCCACCGAAGTCGCCCACGGCTGCGTCTGGCCGCTCGTCACAGGCGAGGATGAGGAAGCGCAGGCGATCGACGCCATCGAAGGCGCCCTCAAGGCCGCCGGTGTGGGCAACATCGTGGTGCTGTCCGACCGGCTGCCGCTCGAGTTCTGTGACGACTGCGGCGCACCCTATTACCCGAATCGCGACGGCGAGATGCTCCACGCCGAACTGCCGGATGCAGCGGAAGGCACCTCGGTGCATCTGCACTGACGGCTCGCCTCATCGGAACCGCCATCAATGAGCCTGCTCGTCCAGCGACTTCTGCCGAGGCGCGCCTTGACGGAACTCGCTGGCCGGGCGGCCAGCACCCGCGGCGGCGCGCTCACGACCTGGGCCATCCGCCGCTTCATCGCGCGCTACGGCGTCGACATGGCCGAAGCTGCCGAGCCCGATCCTGCCGCCTATCCGACGTTCAACGACTTCTTCACCCGGGCGCTCCGCCCGGAGGCTCGGCCGATCTGCAGCGAGGCACTCGCCTGTTGGGCGTGTCCAGTGGACGGCGCGATCAGCCAGTTCGGGCGCATCGAGAGCGAGTCGGGCGAGGAGATCTTCCAAGCGAAGGGGCACACCTACAGCACGGTCGAACTGCTCGGCGGCAACGCGGCGCTGGCCGAGCCGTTCCGGGCAGGACATTTCGCGACCCTCTATCTCTCGCCCCGGGACTACCACCGCATCCATATGCCGGTGGCCGGCACCCTGACGCGCATGCTCCATGTGCCGGGCGATCTCTACTCGGTCAATCCGGCAACGGCGGCTGCGCTGCCGCGGCTTTTTGCGCGCAACGAGCGCGTCGTCTGTCTCTTCGGGACGGCGCTCGGCCCCTTCGCGCTCGTTCTGGTGGGCGCGGCCATCGTGGGCAGTATGCAGACGGTCTGGCATGGCGTGGTCAATCCGCCCCGTCCCGGCGGTGTGCGCGAGTGGCAGTACCTGCCCGGGCAGATCGAACTCGCCCGCGGTGCGGAGATGGGACGCTTTCTGCTGGGCTCGACCGTCGTGCTGCTCTGGCCCGCCGCGCCGGGCGGGCGTGCGCTCCGCTTCAACCCGGACTGGACGCCCGGGCGGGCAATCCGAATGGGCGAGCCGATGGCGACTCTGGACTAACCGGGCCTGCACCTGCGGGTAGAGCGTCAGAATGGCGGCATGATCGCCCCTTGCATCGACATCCACGGTCATTTCTTCCCCGCCCGTTCGCCCGACTTCCGCCGTCGCTTCGGCGAAGCCTCCGGCCCCTGGGTCACGCTGCATGACCACGGTGATGGAACCGGCATGATGATGCTGGGCGAAGAGCCCTTCCGGCCGGTGCATTCCTCTCTATGGGACCCGAAGGCGCGCGTAGCCGATCTCGACCGCTCGGCGGTCACGCTGCAGCTGATCTGCGCCACCCCGGTCATGTTTGCCTATGGTGCGCCGCCTGAGCAGGCGGCCCATGTCGCGGCCACGTACAACGACCTCGCGCTCGAGTTCGCCCACGCGAGCGGCGGACGCATCCGCGCGCTCTGCCAAGTGCCGCTCCAGGATGTCGATCTTGCCTGCCGCGAGCTCACGCGCGCCATGCGGGCGGGCTGTGTCGGCGTGCAGATCGGCAACCACGTGGGGCCGCGCGAGATGGACGATGCAGACACCGTGCGCTTCCTCGCGCACTGCGCGCACGAAGGTGCGGCGGTGCTGGTCCACCCATGGGACATGCTCGGCGGCGAACGCCTCGGGCGCTGGATGGCCGCCTGGACGGTCGCGATGCCGGCGGAGACCCAGTGGGGCATCATGACGATGATCCTGGGCGGCGCCTTCGATCGGCTCCCGCGCGATCTGAGGATCTGCTTCGCGCACGGCGGCGGTAGCTTCCCCTACCTGCTCGGCCGGCTCGAAAACGCCTGGCATCGCCGCGGCGACGTCGTGCGCGGCGCCTCGAAGCATCCCCCTTCGCAGTATCTCGACCGCTTCAGCGTCGATTCGGCCGTCTTTGATCCGCGCGCACTGCGACTGCTCATCGACACGATGGGGCATGAGCGCATCATGGTGGGAAGCGATGCGCCGTTTCCGCTCGGAGAGGCCGATATCGGTCAGCTTGTTCGCGAGCAGCCCGACCTGGCGGCGGAGGCGCGTGCCGCAATGCTGCGGCGCAACGCGGAAAAATTCTTCAACCTTGAATGATGTTGACCTGATCTTTGCTACGCAGGAGTCATCATCGATTCCGACCCAAGGCAGCGCCGGCTCGCGTCTTTCGATGATCACGCATTCTGAGGCTGCCTTTGGCGCTCTACACTCGTTTGCTCCTCAGACCCATTCCGGAGGCTCTCAACCATGCGCAAACTCCTTCTCGCCCTCGCTGCGGCCGGTCTCATGTCCGTCGGCGCCTCGGCCCAGGCCCCTCTCCGAATCGGTTTCGTCGGCGAGCTCTCCGGCCCGCAGGCGCCGCTTGGCCAGGACATGTATGACGCGTTCATGCTCGCAGTCGAAATGAACGGCGGCAAGTTGGGTGGTGTGCCCGTGCAGGTGATCAAGGAAGACTCGCAGCTCAAGCCGGACGTCGCCAACCAGGTGGTCGACAAACTGCTCGACAAGGACCGCGTACAGATCGTGACCGGCATCACCTTCTCGAACATCATGATGGCGGTGCACAAGAAGATCACCGAACGCGGCGTATTTCTCATCGGATCGAACGCGGGCCCCTCTCCGATCGCCGGTGCGCAGTGTTCGCCCTATTTCTTCTCTACGTCATGGCAGAACGACAACCAGGCCGAGTCCGTGGGCAAGTTCGCAAGCGACAAGGGCTACCGCAACGTGATCGCCATGGCGCCGAACTATCAAGCGGGCAAGGATGCGATTGCCGGCTTCAAGCGCATGTACAAGGGCACGGTGAGCGATGAGATCTACACGCCGCTCAACCAGCAGGACTTCTCCGCCGAACTCGCCCAGGTCGCCGCCAAACGTCCGGATGCGCTCTACGTGTTCTACCCGGGCGGTCTTGGGGTCAACTTCGTCAAGCAGTTCCACCAGGCCGGGCTCAATCGTTCGATGACCGTGATGTCGGTGTCCACGGCCGACGGCACCACCCTGCCCGCCCTGCGTGACACGGCGCTCGGCATGATGACCGGAACCGCCTGGGGCCCGGATTTCCCGAACGAGGCGAACCAGAAGTTCGTTGCCGCCTTCGAGAAGAAGTACAACCGCATCCCCTCGCAATACGCGGCGCAGAGCTACGACGCGGCGCAGTTGCTCGACAGCGCGATCCGCAAGGTGCGTGGCAAGGTCGACGACAAGACGGCCTTCCACGCAGCGCTCAAGGCGGCGGACTTCAAGAGCGTGCGCGGAAACTTCAAGTTCGGGACGAATCAGTTCCCGGTGCAGGACTACTACATGTTCGATGTGGTCAAGGACGCCAAGGGCCGCGCCACGCTGCGCACCGTGGCCAAGCCGCTCAGCAATCACGTCGATGCCTACGCGGCGCAGTGCAACATGAAGCCGCTGTGACCTCCATGATCGCGCCGCAAGCCAATCAATGACGCCCGGCGAACGCCTACCCGGTCTGCTCGACCATGTGATCGACGGCCGGAGCGTACCCGCCGCAAGCGGTCGTCGCTTTGCGAAGACCCATCCCGCGACCGGCGAAACGCTCTGGCAGGTGGCGGAGGGCGGCCGCCCCGACGTGGATGCCGCCGTGCGTGCGGCGCGGGCCGCCTTCGAGGGGCCGTGGGGGCGCATGCGGCCGGACGAGCGCGCGCGACTCCTCCAAGCCCTCGCCGACCGGCTGGACCACGAGGCTGATCGCCTGCTCGAGGCGGAGATCCACGACACGGGAAAACCCGTCAAGCTCGCCGGCGGCATCGACATTCCGCGGGGTGCCGCGAACTTCCGTGTCTTCATCGATCTGCTTCGCACTCGGCATGAGCGCGCCTGGCCCAGTACAGCGCCCGACGGCGCGCCGGTGCTCAATTACACCTTGCATGTGCCAAAGGGCGTGATCGGTGTCATCTGCCCGTGGAACCTGCCGTTTCTCAACGTGACCTGGAAGCTCGGGCCTGCGCTCGCCTGTGGCAACACAGTCGTGGTCAAGCCCTCCGAAGAGACGCCCACGACGGCCACCCTCCTCGCCCAGATCGCACTCGAGGTCGGCATCCCGCCGGGGGTCATCAACGTGGTGCACGGCTACGGCCCGGGGAGCGCCGGCGCAGCCCTGGTCGAGCATCCTGAGGTCGCGGCGATTACCTTCACCGGCGAGACGCGCACCGGTAGCGCCATCATGAAAGCCGCAGCCGAGGGCGTGCGCCCGGTCTCCTTTGAACTCGGCGGCAAGAACGCCGGTATCGTTTTTGCCGACGTCGATCTCGACGCTGCGGTCGAGGGCATCGCCCGCGCTGCGTTTCTGAATTCCGGGCAGGTCTGCTTGGGCGCCGAGCGGGTGTATGTCGAGCGGCCGATCTTCGAGCGCTTCGTCGAGCGCTTCGTCGCCCACACCGAGCGGCTCGTGATTGGCGACCCGTTCGATCCGTCCACCGACTTTGGTCCGCTCATCTCGGCCGAGCATCGCGAGAAAGTCAAACGCTACTTCGCACTGGCGAAAGCGGAAGGCGCCGCGGTGCTCACCGGCGAGTCAGCGCTCGAACTCCCCGAGCGACTCGCCCGCGGGCACTGGCTGCGTCCGACCGTGTGGAGCGGACTCGCCGATGGCAGTCGCACCCTGACCGAGGAAATCTTCGGCCCCTGCTGCAACCTCGCACCGTTCGACACCGAGGACGAGGTGATCGCGCGGGCCAATGCGACCCGCTACGGCTTGGCCACGACCGTCTGGACGCGTGACGTAGGCCGCGCCCAGCGGCTCGCTCAGGCGATCCGCGTTGGGCTCGTCTGGGTCAATGCCTGGTGGCTGCGCGATCTGCGAACGCCATTCGGCGGCTCAGGGCTCTCGGGCATCGGGCATGAGGGGGGCGAGCATTCGCTCGACTTCTATTCCGACATCCGCACGGTTTGCCTCAAAGGTCTGCCCGCCGGGGGTGCCGTGTGACTACGCAGCTCGCACTGTCGCAACTCCTGAACGGGCTCCAGCTCGGCGTGCTGCTCTTCCTCATGGCGGCAGGTCTCACGCTCGTCTTCGGCATCATGAGCTTCGTGAACCTCGCGCACGGTTCGCTTTACATGCTCGGGGCCTACTTTGGCGCGGCGACCTTCGCAAATACCGATTCATTTCTGCTCGCCCTGCTCGCGGCGGTCGCGGGCGCCGCGGCGGTCGGCCTGGTGCTCGACCGCTTTGCGCTCACCCGGCTCTACGAGCGGGATCACCTCGATCAGGTGCTCGCCACCTTCGGCCTGATCCTCTTCTTCAACGAGGTGATCCGGATCATCTGGGGTCCAGGCTCGATCTTCATGCAGGTGCCCGAGGCGCTCTCGGCCACGGTCGAACTCTTCGGCTTCGCCTACCCCGCCTACCGCTTCGCAATCATCGTGGCCGGGCTCGCCGTGGCGCTCGGGCTCTACCTGCTGATCCAGAAGACCCGTATCGGGATGCTGATCCGCGCCGGCGCAACGAACCCGCACATGGTGGCCTCGCTGGGCGTCGACATCAAGGGCCTCAACACACTCGTCTTCGCGCTCGGTGCAGGGCTCGCCGGGCTCGCTGGCGTGATGGCTGGCCCGATCATCTCGGTGCAGCCCGGCATGGGGGAGCCGGTACTGATCCTGACCCTCGTCGTGATCATCATCGGCGGCCTGGGCTCGATCCGCGGCGCGTTCTACGGTGCGCTGATCGTAGGCGTGGTCGACACGCTCGGACGCGCGTTCATGCCCACGGTGATGCGGGCTCTCTTCGAACGCAACACCGCCGATGCCGCAGGGCCGGCGCTCGCCTCGATGCTGATCTATCTCTTGATGGCGGTCGTGCTCGCGCTCCGCCCGCAGGGCCTGTTCCCCGCAGGCTCGGGAGCCACACGATGAGCGCACTCTGGCCCACGGCCATCGACTGGCGCGCGCCGCGAACCTGGGTCGCGCTGGGTACGCTTGCCCTGCTCCTGGTTCTGCCGCTCCTCGCCGAGTTCGTCTCGGGCGATGGCGCGGACTTCTGGGTCAAGTTCGCCACCCGCGTAATGATCTACGCGCTGGCTGCCATCGGGCTCAACCTGATTCTCGGTTTCGGCGGTCTCGTGAGCTTCGGGCATGCGATGTACGTGATGCTCGGGTCCTACGCGGTGGCGATTCCCACAGAACACGGCATCACCTCGGGCTGGCTGCATCTCGTCATTGCGCTTGCGGCCGCCTTCGTGCTTGCGTTGGTCGTAGGCGCGATCTCGCTTCGCACGACAGGCATCGCCTTCATCATGATCACGCTCGCATTTGCCCAGATGCTGTTCTTCGCGGCCGTGAGCCTCAAGCAGTACGGCGGCGACGATGGCCTGACGGTCGCCGCCCGCAGTGATTTCGGCGTCATCTCGATCGCGGGCCACATCGGGCTCTACTACGTGGCGCTCACGGTCGTGCTGCTCGCGCTCTATCTCTCGTGGCGCGCCGTGCTTTCACCGTTCGGGCTCGTGCTGCGCGCGAGCAAGGCCAATGCGCGCCGGACGCTTGCCCTGGGGCATCCGGTCTTCCGCTTCCAGCTCGCGGCCTATGTCGCCTCGGCCCTGCTCTGCGCCGTAGCCGGCGTGCTGCTCGCCAATCTCACCCAATTCGCCTCCCCAGCCTACGGTGCGTGGACACTCTCGGGGGAACTGATCGTCGTCGTGATTCTCGGTGGCCTGGGCACGGTGTTCGGCCCGCTCATCGGCGCCATCCTGCTGCTTGCGCTCGAGGAGGCCCTGCCGACGCTGGTCGAAGCATTGCTTCCCGCCTACAAGGCGAACTGGATGCTCCTGCTCGGCCTTTTCATCTTCCTGATCGCGCTCACCCTCGAGCGAGGGGTCTACGGCTCGCTGCCCGAGCGCGCGCGAGGACGGCAACAACCATGACCACCTCCGCACTCGAAACCGTGCGCCTCGTCAAGCGCTTTGGCGGCGTCACCGCCACCGATCAGGTCTCGCTTACGGTGGCGCCGGGCGAACTCCACGCGCTCATCGGCCCGAATGGCGCAGGCAAGAGCACGTTGATAGGCCAGCTGGCCGGCGAACTCTCGCCGGACGCGGGTGACATCCGCCTCTTCGGCCAGAGCGTCATCGGTCGGCCGGTGCACGAGCGGGCCCGGCTCGGCCTTGGGCGCACCTACCAGATCACCCAACTCGCGCGGGAGTTCACGGCGCTCGACAACGTGCTCCTTGGAGTCAATGCGCGACGGGGCGGCAATACCCGTTTCTGGGGCCCGGCGCGTCAGGATCTGGAGTCGGTGGCCCGCGCGCGCGCCGCACTCGACCAGGTCGGGCTCGGCGAACGCGCCGAGGCACAGGTGGCGGCGCTCGCCCATGGCGAACAGCGGCAGCTCGAGATTGCCATGGCGCTCGCGACCGAGCCGCGCCTCTTGCTTCTCGATGAGCCGCTCGCCGGCATGAGCCAAGGCGAAGCGCAGGCCATGGTCACGCTCTTGCGCGGGCTCAAGAAGCACTACACGATGCTGCTCGTCGAGCACGACATGGACGCCGTATTCACCCTTGCCGACCGCGTGAGCGTGCTCGTCTACGGCCGGATCATCGCCACCGGCACCGTGGCCGAGATCCGCGCCAACGCGGATGTGCGGGCGGCCTACCTCGGCGAGGAGACGGCCGCATGAGTGCGCCCCTCCTCGCGGTCGAGCGGCTCTCCGCCGGTTACGGGGCCTCGCGCGTGCTCTTCGATGTCGACCTCGAGCTTCGCGAAGGCGAGGTCGCCACCCTGCTCGGCCGAAACGGCATGGGCAAGAGCACACTGATCAAGTGCCTGACCGGCTGGCTCAAACCGACCTCGGGCAGCATCCGCTTCGCCGGGCGCGACATGACGGGCGCAGCGGCCTACCGCATCGGCCGGGCCGGATTCGCGCTCGTGCCCGAAGGGCGGCAGGTCTTCCCAACGCTGACTGTTCGCGAGAACCTCATCGCAACCGCGTCCAAGCGCAACGGCCACGCCTGGACACTCTCGCGCGTGGCCGAGCTCTTTCCTCGGCTCGAGGAACGGATGCACCAGCTTGCAGGCACCCTCTCGGGGGGCGAGCAGCAGATGCTCGCCATCGGCCGCGCGCTGATGACCAACCCTCGGCTGCTCGTGCTCGACGAGGCGACCGAGGGGCTGGCCCCTCTTGTGCGTGCCGACATCTGGCGCGCGCTTGCGACCTTGAAGCAGGAGGGGCTCGCGATGCTCGTCGTCGACAAGGACCTAAAGGCGCTCCTGCCGCTTGCTGACCATCACACTGGCATCGAGAAGGGCCGCGTAGCCCTGCGTGGCACGTCAGCCGAGATATCAGCCGACGAAGCGCGCCTGCACGCGCTGATCGGGGTGTGATCTGCCCGCCTGGAGCCAGGCGAGAAAGGAAAATGGTGCCGGTTGTCGGGATTGAACTGACGACCTACCGCTTACAAGGCGGTTGCTCTACCACTGAGCTAAACCGGCGTGCCGTTATTTTATGACGGTGAGCGCGGGCCGCTTTCGTTCGGGCTTGCCGCCCGGCGTCGTGTCGTTGGCGTCTTGCGACTGCCCCTCGGTCACGGCCGCCGACGATGCCTCGACAGGAACGGGCGCCAGCGCTGCCCCCGGTGCGATCGGTGCCTCCACTGCCGCCGGGGCTGCGGGTTCCTCGGCCCCCGGTGCGAAGGCCATGCCGTACCCAGTTTCCTTGGAGAATAGGCCGACGACCGCGCTCATCGGGACAGCGACTTCCTGTGACATGCCGTTGAAGCGGGCATTGAACAGGATCCAGTCGTTGTCCATCGTCAGTTGGTGCGTGGCGAGCGGCCCGATATTGAGCACGATTTCACCGTCGCGCACGTAGGACGTCGGCACCCTGGTCTTGGCGTTGACGCGCACCGCCAGGTAAGGCGTGTAGCCCGACTCGACGCACCACTCGTACAGCGCGCGGATGAGGTAAGGTTTGGCAGTCTGCTCGCTCACGTTGTCACGATCCTGTTCAGCGACGCATACCGCGCTCGGCCGGCGTCAGCGCATCGATGAAGCCCTGGCGTGAGAACAGCCGCTCGGCGTACTTGAGGATCGGTGCGGCCGACTTTGGCAGCTCGATCTGATAGTGGCTCAGTCGCCACAAAAGAGGCGCGAGCGCGACGTCAAGCATCGAGTAGTCCTCGCCCAGCATGTGCTTCTGCTTGTTGAAGACCACCGAGATTTCGGTCAGGCGGTCACGGATCGCCGCGCGCGCCTTGTCGGCGTTCTTTGGGGCCTTCTTCTCGAGTTCCTCGACGTGGACGAAGATCTCCCGGTGGAAGCGGTGCAGAAAAAGCCGAGCGCGGCCGCGGGTCGCCGGATCCGGCGGCATGAGCTGCGGATGCGGGAAACGCTCGTCGATGTACTCATTGATGATGTTCGACTCGTGCAGGATGAGATCCCGTTCCACCAGCACGGGCACGGTGTTGTACGGGTTCATCACGACCAGGTCCTCGGGCTTGTGGTCGAGATCGACGTCGATGATCTGGAAGTCCATGCCCTTCTCGTGGAGGACGATGCGGCACTGGTGGCTGAACGGATCCGTCGTGCCGGAGTAAAGCGTCATCATGTCGGGTCACCTTTCCGGTGTGTTCTTGTGGTTGGGCAGTGCAAAAAACGAAAACGCCGGGCGACCACGAGATCACCCGGCGACAGAAAGACGCGTAACTCAGGTGACGTCTTTCCAATACTCTTTCTTCAGCCAATACGCCGCGGGCAGCATCAGGCCGAGCAGGAGCATCACGATGATACCGATCTGCACGCGTTGGTTGCGGTACGGCTCGGACACGTAGCCCATGAAGTTGACCAGATCGGCCATCGCGGCATCGAACTGCTGCGGCGTCATCAGGCCGTCGGTTGCTGGGACCAGTTGCCGCACGATGTAGTGCGTTTCGGTCTTGCCATCCTTCTTTTCGACGTGCGTCTCGAAGCTCGCCATCGTATTGCTGGCGATGAAGGCGGAACGCGCGCGGCCGTAGGCGTCCGAAGTCGTGCGGATGTCCTTGCCGTCCGCCTTGAAAACAGTCTCCTTGACCGTCGGGTTACCCTGCAGTTCCGCCATCACATGCGGCATGCCAATGTTGGGCGAGACGAGGTTGTTCCAGCCTGTCGGGCGAGAGGGATCGACATAGAAGCCACGCAGGTAGGCGCCGAGGCGCTCGGCGGTGTAGCTGCGGGCCATCACCGACAGGTCTGGCGGCACCGCCCCGAACCACTCCTTTGCGTCCTTCGGGCTGATCGCCGCATTCATGGTGTCACCGATCTTGTCGGTGGTGAACATGAGGTTCTGCTTGATCTGTTCGGGCGTGAGCTTGAGGTCGGTCAGCCGGTTGTAGCGCATGAACTGCGCGCTGTGGCAGTTCAGGCAGTGGTTGACGAACAGTCGCGCACCGCGCTGGAGGGACTCGACATTGGTGCTCGAGGCCGTCGCTCCGACGATCTTGATTTCCGGCCCGCCCGCAGCCCAGGCCGTCGTCACGCACAGGCTCAGAACGAGCGGCAAGGCCGCGAAAAGTGCTTTCTTCATCTTGATCGCTTCTCCCGTCACTCTGCCGCCGCCGGTGCCTCGTGTTCGTGGTAGCGAACACGCGCAGGCTCGGGTTTCGTCTTGTCGCGGGAGGTGTACCACGGCATCAAGAAGAAGAACGCGAAATACACGACCGTGAAGAACCGCGCCGCCCAGGTGGCGCGGTCACGGGTGTCCAGGAAGCTCGCCCAGTCGCCGAACTGCCCCCACACGGTCGTGGGCTCAACGCCCAGGTAGCCCAGGACGAAAAAGGCGATGATGAACGCTGCAAACCAGCTCTTCCAGAGCGTGCCACGATAGCGGATTGACTTCACCTTGCCACGGTCGAGCCACGGCAGCGCGAAGAACACCATGACCGCGAGCCCCATGGCGATGACGCCCGGGAACTGTGAGCCGAAGAGCGGGGGCACCGCACGCAGGATCGAATAAAACGGCGTGAAGTACCAGACAGGCGCAATGTGATCTGGAGTCTTCAACGGATCGGCCGGGATGAAATTGTTGTGCTCGAGGAAATAGCCGCCCATTTCGGGGGCAAAGAACACGATCGCCGAGAAGATCATCAGGAAGACGACGACACCGACGATGTCCTTGACCGTGAAGTACGGATGGAACGGAATACCGTCGGCGGGAGCGTCTTTCGACCACCGGTTGCCCTTGGGGCCCTTCTTGATCTCGATGCCGTCGGGGTTGTTCGAGCCCACCTCATGCAGCGCAATGATGTGGGCCGCCACGAGGCCGAGCAGCACAAGCGGCAGGGCGATCACGTGGAAGGCGAAGAAACGGTTCAGCGTCGCATCCCCGATCGAGTAGTCGCCGCGGATCCAAACGGCCAGTTCCGGCCCGATGAAGGGCACGGCGGAGAACAGGTTGACGATCACCTGCGCGCCCCAGAAGCTCATCTGCCCCCACGGCAACAGGTAACCGAAGAAGGCTTCAGCCATGAGCGCGAGGTAGATCAGGCAGCCGAGGATCCAGACCAGTTCACGTGGCTTCCTGTAGCTGCCGTACATGAGCCCGCGGCACATGTGCAGGTAGACGACCACGAAGAACATCGAAGCCCCGGTTGAGTGCATGTAGCGGATGACCCAACCGTAGTCGACATCACGCATGATGAACTCGACCGAGCCGAATGCATAGTTCGCATCCGGCTTGTAGTTCATGGTGAGGAAGATGCCGGTAACGATCTGGATCACCAACACCAGCAGCGCGAGCGAGCCGAAGTAGTACCAGAAGTTGAAGTTTTTCGGCGCGTAGTACTCAGTCAAGTGGTCTCGCATCAGGGACGAGAGCGGAAAGCGCTCATCGACCCACTGCATGACCGGGCTCTTGAACAGACTCGGGCCTTTATTGGCGGATGCCATGACTGCTAAGCCTCCTTACCATCAGGGTTGATGCCGATCACCACGCGCGTGCCGTCGATCTTGTGCGGCGGCACCGGCAGGTTGGTTGGCGCCGGCGAGCCGGTGAAGACGCGGCCGGCGAAATCGAACTTCGAGCCGTGGCATGGGCAGTAGAACCCGCCGCGCCAGTCGTTGCCGAGCTCGCCCGGCGTGAACTTGTTGACCGGCGAGCAGCCCAGATGGGTGCAGATGCCTTCCATGATGCCGAGGTCGGGCTGGACCGAGCGCGTTTTCTTGTCCACGTACTCAGGCTGAATTGACTTGGCCGAGTCCGGATCGTTCAGCTGATTCGCAGGCACCTGCGTGATCGACGCGGTCTGCTCGGGCGTGCGGCGCATGATCCAGACGACCTTGCCGCGCCACTCCACGTTCATCTTCTCGCCCGGCTTCAGGGCGGAGATGTCGACCTCGACCGGTGCGCCGGCGGCCTTTGCGCGCTCCGACGGCGCGAGAGACGCGACGAAAGGCGTCACTGCCGCAGCGCCGACCAAGGTTCCTGGAACGGCGGCTGTGGCGATCGCCACCTTGCGCCGGGACTCGTTGACTGTCTCACTCATTCGCTTCTCGTGCTTCTGCTGGAAATTCCGGGCGGTCGGGCACGGACCGCCGGGTCGGGGCCCGCTTGTCAGCGCCCCGTCGGCCGAGTCGTCGCGCGACGCGGCCGCCACCGCCGCGACCGTGACCGTGATCGTCACAGGCGACTCCGCACTATTTTAGCTACTCCTACGAGTGAAACCCGTTCCTCCGCGTTGCGCTCGCCCACCATTTCGAACCTTTCATTGAACCGGATCAGTCAAGATCAACTTTTTGTCCGAACGTTCAGTAGATGGAGCGGGAACAGATGAAAGAGCCAAAGTCGACTTTCATCGATTCTTGAGTCCAAGCCTGATTGAACGAGCCGTTCTAATAAAAGCTGCTGACCGGCGCATGGCTGCCGGCTCGATTCACGCCGCTGTTTGTTTCAACGGCGGAAGCGTCGCAGCGAATTCCGCGAGGACTGCGCCGGTCTCCGGTCGTCGTCCCCGCCACCACGCGTAGCTTTCAGCGGCCTGCTCGACAAGCATCCCCAAGCCGTCGGCCACACGTGCCCCAGCCTCGGCGGCGGAGGCGAGGAACGGCGTCAGCCCCTTGCCGTACGCCATCGCATAAGCCAACGCGCCCGGTGCGAACGCGGCGGGCGGAAGCTGCACCGCATCGCCCCCCAGAGCAGCCGACGTCGCATCGATCACCACGTCGAAGGCGCCGTTCCCCGTGGTTGTGGACACCGAAGCAGACTCGGCCGCCACGACATCCTCGAGTGCCACGCCGCGCACGATGGCCGCGGGGCCCGCAGAGGACGCGGCAGAGAACGCAAAGGCCTCGGCCAGCGCCTCGGCGCGAGACCGGGTCCGGTTGGCGATCACGAGTTCCCGCACACCCGCTTCGAGCAAGGGATCGATGACGCCGCGCGCCGCGCCACCGGCACCGAGCAGCAGCACGCGACGTCCGGCGAGCTCGACGCCCAGGTTGTGCGTAAGATCGCGCACGAGCCCGACCCCGTCGAAATTCTCCGCCTCGATCCGCCCGTCGCGAAGACGGAGGCAATTCGCTGCACCGGCCCGGATCACACGCGGCGAGGCCCGATCGGCCCGCGTGGCTGCCTCGACCTTGAACGGTGCGGTCACGTTCATGCCCTGCCCGCCTTCGGCGAAGAACGCGCGCACCGAAGCTTCGAAGCCGTCGACGGGCGCCAGACGCCGCGTGTAATCGATCGGCTCGCCGAGTTGCTCGCCGAAGCGTGCCTGGATCTCGGGCGAGCGGGATTGAGCAATCGGGTTGCCGATGACGCAGTAGCGGCCTGTGGTAGGGGTGTTCATCTGAGCGTTCACGCGAAAAAGTCGTTGGGGGCGATTTCAGCAAATCCGCACGCGTCGGCGCCTTGCCATGTTCTCGGGCGGGTTGCGTTGCGCTATTCTTGAAAGTTTGCTGCGTTGCAGCAGAACCTTATCCCAATCCCCTATCCCCTATCCCCTATCTCATCGGAGCCCCCAAAGCATGTCATCCCTGCCCCCACGTCCTCGCGTCGGCCTCGTCGGCTGGCGCGGCATGGTCGGATCCGTCCTGATGCAGCGCATGAGCGCGGAGCGCGACTTCGATGCCATTGAGACCACCTTTTTCAGCACTTCGACCGCGGGCAAACCGGCCCCGAAGATCGAGGACTGCACGGTGTTCGATCCCGTCCTGCAGGACGGCCATGACATCGGCGCGCTCAAGGCGATGGACGTCATCATCACCTGCCAGGGCGGCGACTACACCAAGGCCATCCACAAGCCGCTGCGGGAGTCTGGCTGGAAGGGACACTGGATCGACGCGGCGAGCGCGCTCCGTATGGCGGACGAGGCCACGATCATCCTTGACCCGGTCAACCTGCCGGTCATCAAGGATGCGCTTGCGCAAGGCCGCAACGACTGGATCGGCGGCAACTGCACCGTCTCGTGCATGCTCATGGGCGTTGGCGCACTCTACAAGGCAGGTCTCGTCGAATGGATGCAGACCTCCACCTACCAGGCCGCTTCGGGTGGCGGTGCGGCCAACATGCGCGAGCTGCTCACTCAATTCGGCGCGCTCCATGCCGAGGTCCAATCGCTCCTCGACGACCCGGCGAGCGCCATCCTCGAGATCGACCGCAAGGTGAGCGCAAGACAGCGAGCCTTCACGCCAGAGGAAACCAAGCACTTCCGTGGCGTCCCCCTCGGCGGTAACCTGATCCCCTGGATCGACACCGATCTCGGCAACGGTACGAGTCGCGAGGAATGGAAAGGCATGGCCGAGACCAACAAGATCCTCGGCCTCGGACCGGCCTACGGCAAGCCGGAGATTGCCATCGACTCAACCTGCGTCCGTGTGGGCGCGATGCGCTGTCACTCTCAGTCGCTCACCTTCAAGCTCAACCGCGATGTGCCGCTCGCCGACATCGAGGCGATGATCCGCGCCGACAACGCGTGGGTGAAATGGGTGCCGAACGACCGCGAGACCACCGAGCGCGAGCTGACGCCGGCGCAGGTGGCCGGGACGATGACCATCCCGGTCGGCCGTATGCGCAAGCTCGCGATGGGTCCGCAGTACCTCGGAGCCTTCACGATCGGCGACCAGCTGCTCTGGGGCGCGGCGGAACCGCTGCGGCGGATGCTGCGGATCCTTCTTGGCGATGTTGGCTGATCCCAGGCCGCGCGCGCCACTGCACGACGCCGTGCACGACCGTGAGACCGAATCACGGTACGCGACCCGCGACACCACCCGCATCGACGACGTGCGCATCGAGGCGGTCCGCCCGCTGATCACGCCGGCGCTCCTGCATGAGGCCCTGCCCGTGCCGGACGCCGCGCTGGAACTCGTCGAACGCTCGCGCCGCGAGGTCGCCGCCATTCTGCGCGGCGAGGATCGGCGGCTGCTCGTCGTGGTCGGGCCCTGCTCGATCCATGATCACGACCAGGCCATCGAATACGCCGAGAAGCTGCGTGCAGCGGCGAACGACCTCGCCGACGACCTGCGCGTCGTCATGCGCTGCTATTTCGAAAAGCCGCGCACGACCGTGGGCTGGAAGGGCTACATCAACGACCCACATCTCGACGGGACATTCGCGATCAACGAAGGTCTGCACCGCGCGCGGCGACTCCTGCTCGACGTACTCGCCCTCGGGCTGCCCGTGGCGACCGAGTTCCTCGACCTCCTGTCCCCGCAGTTCGTGAGCGATCTCGTGACCTGGGGCGCGATTGGCGCGCGTACGACTGAAAGTCAAACCCATCGGCAGCTCGCCTCCGGCCTTTCCTGCCCAGTCGGCTTCAAGAACGGCACCGACGGCAACGTGCGCATTGCGGTGGATGCCATCCTTTCGGCGCGCGCCCCGCATGCCTTCATTGGCATGACCAAGATGGGGCAGGCGGCCATCTTCGAGACCCGCGGCAACACGGACTGTCACGTCATCCTGCGCGGCGGAAAAACACCGAACTTCGATGCACGAAGCGTCGCGGTCGCCTGCGCCGAACTAGACCGCGCCGGCTTGCCACCACGGCTGATGATCGACGCAAGCCATGCCAACAGCCAGAAGCAGCACATGAGGCAGATCGAAGTCTGCACCGATATTGCGCATCGCATTGCGGCCGGGGAATCTGGCGTCCTCGGGCTCATGATCGAGAGCCATCTCGAGGCGGGACGTCAGGACCTCGTTCCGGGTCAGCCGCTGCGTCGAGGGGTATCGATCACCGATGGCTGCCTCGGCTGGGCAGAGACGCGCCCACTGCTGGACGGGCTGGCCCGCGCCTGCCGGTCGGCGCGCTGACCCACGATCGGATTCCCAAAACCGAAAGACGCCGCCTCTCGCAATGGCGGGCAGCGTCCTTCAGGCATGGGGTCAACGCGGCCGTCGTAGCCGCCCGACCATCACCTCTTCAGCGCGTCGCGAATTTCGCGCAGCAGCAACACATCCTCGGCAGGAGGTGGCGGCGGCGGCTCGCTCGCCACGCGCAACTTGTTCATCGCTTTCACCATCATGAAGATGATCCAAGCCAGAATGACGAAATTGATCAGCACGGTGATGAAATTTCCGTAGGCGAGCGTGGCGATGCCCGCTTTCTTGAGCTCAGCCAAGTTTGTAATGTTGTTCGGGTTGTCGCCGAGCACGATGAACATGTTCGAGAAATCGAGCCCGCCGAAGATCTTGCCGATGATCGGCATGATCAGGTCGCCCACCGCCGAATCGACGATCTTTCCAAAAGCACCGCCGATGATCACACCGACCGCGAGGTCAACCACATTGCCCTTGAGCGCGAAGGCCTTGAAATCTTCCATCATCGAGATCGCAGACTCCTCTCTCTGTTGTAAAGGCGGTTAGATGGCCGCCTCGCCCGTCTCGCCGGTACGGATGCGGATCACCTGCTCCACGGCAGTGACGAAGATCTTGCCGTCACCGATCTTTCCAGTGTGTGCTGCCTTGATGATCGACTCGATCACGCGCTCGACCTGGTCATCGCCGACGACGACCTCGACCTTGGTCTTGGGCAGAAAGTCCACCACGTACTCGGCGCCGCGATAGAGCTCGGTATGCCCACGCTGGCGGCCGAAACCCTTCACTTCAGTGACTGTGAGTCCTGTGATGCCGACCTCGGCGAGCGCTTCGCGCACTTCATCGAGTTTGAATGGCTTGATGACTGCTTCGACCTTTTTCATGCTGAGTTTCCCAGGGAATCGACTCCTGCGGAAGCTTATATCGTGTCTGCTTAAGCGACGATCCTTACTTCAAAAATCAACGGGCTCCCGAAGGAGCCCGTTTTAGGCCGCTGTCCGTGTGGTCAGTGGCTCTGCTTCAGGCGCCGTCCTGCGACGAAGGCGAGCGCGGCAGCAATCAGCCACCACGGTACGGTCGGGATCGGCACCACCGGCGCGTTGGTCGCGAAGACTGCGCTGCTCGGGTTGTTCGACGGCGTCACCTCCGGGTCGGGGGTCGTCACCGTCGAGACCACCGTGCCGCCGGCCGTCGGTGCCGAGAAGACCACCGTGTACACCGAGAACGGTGTGGTGAACTGCGGCACGAACGGAATCACCGGCCAAGTCACCTCTCCCGTCACCGGGTTGTAGGTGCCGCCATCCGAGATCGTCTGCACGATCACCCCAGGCGGCAAGTGCAAGGTCACCACGGCGTCGGCCGCCGGGCTGCCACCGAGGTTCGACAGCGTCACCGTCGCCGTGACCGGATCACCCGCCTGGAAGCCCACGCCGCTCAGCGTCACCGTCGTGACGAGATCAGCCGGCGTCGGCGGCACGCTCGTGATCAC